>JBOFLE010000133.1:0-7531 GCA_051657705.1 Nocardioides sp.
TCCACCGCGGGGATCGCCCGGGCCCTCGGGGTGAGCGAGAAGACCATCCGCAACCAGTTCACCGGCCTGTTCGGCAAGCTCGGCGTCGCCGACCGGGTCCAAGCCGCACTACTCGCCCAGCGGCTGGGTCTGACGACCTGAGCAGACCAGCCGACGCCAGCCAGGAAGGACACATCGATGCCGCAGATCATCGCGATCACGATCAACAACAGATTCGCTCATGTCTATGGAAGCGCCAAGGAAGCCAGCGAGTCCAGGACGGTGCTCATGAAGGACGGCTGGCCACCTTTGGAGTACTTCGACCCCCAGGGTAGGCCTTTGTCCGCGAAAAGTTTCGCGCCCACCGGCCCGGCACAATGGAAGACGCTCCGGAAACGACTCGACTTAGTCATCGATAGCCTGCTCGCCGAGATCAAGCACGACACACCTGATCTTGTCTATCCCAACGGGTTCACGCGCGAAGAAGCGGCAGACTCGATCAATAGCGCCAGGAAGGTTCCGCCGGACAAGCTGCCGTTGGCGGTCTTCGACGCCCACATCAAGCTGGTAGCTATTCCTCAAGGCGCCCACGCAAGCGAACTGGACAACGGGAACTTCATCCACGACTGGCTTCACCGCCGCCGCAAGCGATGAGCGCTCGACGCCTCGCCTTCTCGGTAGGCGGTGTATCCATTCTGGTCATCGCCGGCCAAGTGCTCGCCGCCGACCGCGACGCCGAGGATCTCGGCCTGGTCGCGGGTATCGCCATCCCCTACGCGACGCTGGGCGCGCTCGTCCTGCTCGGCGCGCCGGGGCATCGAGTCGGGCGGCTGATGTCGGCGGCTGGCGTGGTGGGCGCTATCCAATTGGTGGCGATGAGTTGGGTGTCGTACCTGCCACTGGCCTGGCTCGCCCAGTGGCTCTGGTGGCCCATGTTGGCCCTGGTGTTCGGCGCCGTACTGGTGTTCCCCACTGGGTCGCTGCCGTCGCCACGATGGCGAATCGTCGGCTGGGTGATCGTGGTCAGTACCACGCTGACCAGCCTCCTGCTCGCGCTGGCGGCCGCGGACGAGCCTCGGCTCCTGACCGAGTCCGACCTACCCCTGTCGGACTGGGCCTACTCCCTGCTCCAGGCGTCCTGGATCACCGGCCTGGTGGGCTTCGCCGGCTTCTTCGCCGTCATCGCATCGCTCCCCGTTCGCTGGCGGGCCACCGCGCCGGGCAGCATCGAACGACGGCAACTCTCCTGCCTGATCCCAGGTGGTCTCCTCCTCGGCGCAGGGATCGTGCTGAGCGTGCAGAGTGTGCCCGGAGCCTGGCTCCCGATCGCCGTCGGGGTTCCGCTCGGGATGACCGTGGCGATCCTGCGCTACCGGCTGCTCGACATCGACCTGATCGTGAACCGGACGATCGTCTGGCTCGTCCTCACCGGCCTGGTGGTCGCCGCCATCGTGACGATCGTGACCCTTCTCACCGATGTCCTCTTCGCCATCGACGAGTCGGCGGCGGCGGTGATCGCCTCCGGCGCCGTGGTCTTCACCGTCGACCCATTGCGCCGGGTGCTACAACGCGCCGTCGACCGGTTGATCTACGGCGATCGCGACGATCCGTACGCCGTGATCGCGCGACTCGGCGAGGTGCTGGGGCACACCTACGACCCGCAGGCCGTGCTGCCTCTGGTGACCGAGGCCGCCGGGAGTTCGCTGCAGGTGCCGTATGTCGCGGTCGAACTGGACGAGGACGACCGACCGGTCATCGACGCAGAGTACGGCCGCCGAGTCCCCCATGTGGAGTCGTTCGACATGGTCGCCCACGGTGAACGGGTGGGCCGGCTGCTGGTCGGTCGGCGCACCCGAGACACCTCCTTCAGCCGCAAGGAGGTAGCGCTGCTGGAAGACGTCGCGGTGCAGGCCGGGGTGGCCGCCAAGGCCACCCAACTCAACCGGGACCTGCTGGCCCTGCGCGACCGGCTCGTCGCGGACCGCGAGCGCGAGCGACTGCGCCTGCGACGCGACCTCCACGACGGACTCGGACCGGGGCTCACCGGGATGCTCCTGCAAGTGAAGGCGGCCGCCCGCGCCACCGACCCCGCCCGGGTCGATGGGATCCTGCGGGGCCTGGCCGGCGACCTCGACACGATCAGCGGCGACATGCGCCGTATCGTCGACGAACTGCGCCCGCCCGCCCTGGATAAAGGGCTCACGGCCGCCTTGCAAGCCGAGTGCCTGCGCTTCGACAGCGACGAGTTGCGGGTCACCTGCCTCCTTGAGGGCGCGGACACCGAACTCCCGGTAGCGGTCGAGGTGGCCGCGTTCCGGATCGTCACCGAAGCGCTCACGAACGTGGCTCGACATGCCGGATCGCGGCACTGCGATGTGACCGTGCGCCGCGGCCGGACGTTGCACATCGATGTCGCAGACGACGGCTGCGGTGTTTCCGACCACGCTCACACCAGCCGGGAGAGCGGTGTGCGGCTCGGTGTCGGGCTCTCGTCGATGCGGGAGCGCGCCACCGAACTCGGTGGTAGCTGTGTCATCGAGAACCTGCCCGGCGGCGGTACCGCGGTGCGTGTCGAACTCCCGTTGGCCCGCGCCACCCTCGCCGCGGCCCGATCGTCTCCGCACACCCCGACGATCACACGTCCGCCTAGCATCAGCCCCTCCGGAAACACGTCCCAACCCGATAGGAACACCCGATGACGAAACGCATACAAACCTGGCCCGGAGGGGTCGTCCCGTACGAGATCGATCTACCGAACTCCGATACGGTCATGGAAGCTCTCGCCGCCTGGCAGGACGCGGCGCCACCGGTCAGGCTCACCGAACGACGCGGTGAACCCGACTACGTGGTGTTCACCGCGGCGCCGTGGTGTGCGGCAGCTCGCGGCTACCTGACCGGACGGCAAGAGATCCAGCTCAACGACGACTGCCGTGTCGGCGTCGTGCTACACGAGATCGGGCACACCGTCGGCATGATCCACGAGCACACTCGGCCCGACCGGGACAGCTTTGTCAGGGTGGCGCTCTCCAACGCCCACGAGAACGCACAGTCCCAGTTCGCCAAACGGAAGCACTTCGACGGCGGGACCGCCGTCGGAGACGTCAGCCTCCCTTACGACTTGGGTTCGATCATGCACTACTCCCCGATGGCCTTCTCGGCCAACCATCACCCCACCCTGATTCCCCACGACGATGCGCTCCGGGATTTCGGGCCGACGCCGGTCGGGCAGCGGGAGAAGCTCACCAAGGGCGACCTCGCGCGGCTGAACAATCTATATGGAGGAATCTGATGCACCCGATCCCAATGGCTGTAGAACCGAGCGAGCCGATCAAGGTGGTCTTGAACCTGAAAAGGCAGGGAATCGCCGGAGGCACCTGCACCGTCCTCGTACGCGATATCACCTACGGCGACGCGCCGACACTCGAAGCGGAAGCCGCATATACCTTCGATGAACTCTCGTCGGACCAGCTACGCCTGGCTCCGGAACTGGAGATATCTCTGGACAAGCTCGAAGAGGCACTGGCGGGCCGACGCGAACTCGGTCTCGAAGTCACCGTCCGGTTCGGCGACGGAACCTTGTTGGCACCGGGTGACCTCGTCAATGAATTCGAGCTGATCATTACGGAAGAGAGCCTGGCCAACGGTTTCGACGTACTCTTGACGCCGGTTGCTCAGGTCGTTTTGGATCCCCACGTCCAAATGAAAACGGACTCGCACTCAGACGATCAATCGGGGAGGGGCGTGGACTCGGGAATCTTCTCACAGAATTCGCAAATCTTGCGCCAATCCTCAGACCAACTCTCAACCATCCTTAACAATGAGGAATGACAGTGAATCTTCAGAGAATCAGAGTAGCTCTAGCGATCGCGCTTAGCGGGTTTGTATTGTCGATCTCCATTGGCAACGGAGTCGCCACGGCCCACGAAGGAAACTTCTTTCATGATTGGCTTCACCGCAAGCATCACCCTCTTATCGCTCGAGCCGTCTGATCGATCGAGCACCCGAGAGTCGTGGATGGGACTGGCGCTGACCCCGAACCGACCCGATGCTTTGCGGCGCGACTTCCCGATGCCGGTCCGCCAAACCGAGAGGACCGCGGACGGCAGTGTCACGCAGGCCCGCTGCGGGCGACGGGCGTGTGCTGTTACCTTGGCGTTACCGATTCTTTTCAACGAATACCCGTATCACGTCTGCCGAGAGGATGACACTCCCAGCAGTAGGCGGTAGGCTGATTTCACGTTCAGCACCGTGCAGTTCCTACTTTTTCGCGATACGAGTCGTTACGCTCATCGACCATCTGTCAATATCGGGATAGCCAGTGGTGAGGAGAAAAGGAATTGACGCAACTCGGTGCTCGACCTTCTGCTGTGCGAGACCTGCCCTACGTGATCGCGTCGGTCGCGAGCGCGGTCGGAGAGGTGATCCCGATCGATGATTGGGCCACTCGGGTTCGGATCCCGAGCCGCAAGCCCTCCGAAGCCGTGCTGACGGGCAAGGACATCACCCGGATCACCGGGATCGAGGCCAAGAGCTGGGATCCGGAGCGGTTCGCCAGTTTCGCGCCGATCGTCGACGTCGTGCGCGAGGCGCTCGCGAACGCGGGGACCAGCACGGATGACATCGATCTGGTTGTCGTCATGACCGCCACGCCGCTGTTTCCCCAGCTCGGTGCCGATGGCTTCGAGTTGATGCGCTTGCTCGGTTTCCGCGACGACGTGCCGCCGATCCAGCTCCAAGCCGGCTGTGCGGGTATGGCGCGCGCGATGCAGTTCATATCCGAAAGCAGTGCCGAGCGACCGCTGATCGTTGCGTATGAGGTCTCGAGCAGGTACATGGAGTCTCGTGTCTACTTCGAGAACGCCACACATCCGCGGAAAGACACGTTGTGGCTATCCCCCGCACTGTTCTCCGATGGCGCCGCCGCGCTGGTGTTGCGTCGCGACACCGATGGCGGCGGCCTTGCCACCTACTCCCGCGACTCCCACGCATTCGGCGGCGAACCGGGATTTCAGGATCCGCTGGTCGAATACGCCGGAGGCGGGGCGCACCGACCGCCTGGCACGCCGGGCGCCGACGATATGGCGGTCTTCGCGATGAATGGCGAGGCGACCCGCCGCTATTACGCCGAAGGCATGATGCTCAACCACCGAACGCTGGAGGAGGCCTCGCCTGGCTACCTACACGCGGTAAAGCGGGTCTACATGCACCAGGCCAGCCCTCGGCTAGTCGGCCACGTCCGCGAGCTTCTGATGCGTGACGCGGGCGCGCGGCCCGAGCAGCTGCCGACCAACGCCCACGAGATCGGCAACCTCGTCGTGCCGGCGACGCTGAAGCTGCTTTCCGATGACGTCGCCGCCGGTTCGGTCGGGCCGGGCGACGATCTATGCTTCTCGGTGGTCGGCGCCGGACCGGAGCGCGGCAGCTTTCTGATCTCGATGGCCGAGGCATCGCCGTGAACGCGGCGACGTCGACGCCGGCAGGCAATGCCGAAGTCAATGCCGGAATCAATGCCGAGATCCTCGCCGAGCTTGCGCATGCGCTTCACGACTGGTTCGGCTGGGCACACGTCAGCGGCGATGGCGGTCCACCTGGCAACTCGGCGGTGCTGCGTCAGCGCATGGCCGATCTGCTGATCGAACACCGCGTTGCCAGCGCGGTCGTCGATGAGGCGCGGCAGGCGCCGCCCGCCGATGCCCTCGACATGGAGCGGCTGTCGCGGCGCCGCGTCGCGCGCTGCCTGGACCTCGCCATCGACGTGATCGGGTGTTCGCGTGGCGCACTCGCGGTCGCGTGGATGCGCGACGAGCTGACCAGGATGCGCCAGGAGAGCGGGCAAGGGTGACCGCGTTCGATGTCGCCGAGTGGCAGCAGTACTGCGAGACGGTGATCCGGCCGGCGGCACGCGCCACCGATCTCGCGGAACGTGTCGACGAGGCGATCTGGGTCGGACTCTGCGAGCGCGGCTATCTCGGCTTGTTTCACGCCCCGATATCACCGCTGATAGGTCCGGCGATGATGGCGCTCGCCGAGGCGTGCGGCGCGACCTTCTGGCGCGCCACACTGTCGACGGCCCTGGCCGGACAAATGATCTCCGCGTTCGCCGCACCGGCGGTGCGGTCGCGCTGGCTCGACGGGCTGACGAATGGCAACTGTCTCGGCGCGTTCGCCGCGAGCGAGCGCGGCAGCGGGAGCGATCCGGCATCGTACGCCGTGCGACTGCGTCGACGCGCCGATCGATGGGTCCTCTCCGGATCCAAAGATCGAATCACCGGGATCAGTGACGCGGCCGTCGCGGCCGTGCTGTGCCCGGCCGAAGATGACGCGGGCGAGCCACTCGGTCTGGCGCTGGCTTTCGTCGACCTGGCCGATCCGCGCGTCACCCGGACTCGTCGGCGAACCCTCGGCCTGCGCGGGATGAGCTTCGGCGAGCTAGCGTTTGCTGATGTCGTGCTCAAGCCCCACGAGGTCACCCCCGGCACGAGTATGTCGCAGATCCTGACGGTCGTCGAGTGGGGCCAAGTGGTCCAGGCGCTGTGCGGGCTCGGGGTCGGGAGCGCGGCGCTCGCCGACGCGGAGCGCTTCCTCGCCGATCGGCATTCCTTCGGCCGGCCGCTCGCCGAGAATCCCGTGGTGCGGGCACAGCTCGAGGACGCGCGCGACGCGGTCGTCGCCGGCGGGGCGATCGCGCGTCGCGCACTCGCCATCAAGGTCGACGGCGGCGTGGCCGGCGAAACGATCGTGGTCGCCAAGATCTTCTGCACCGAGGCTGGGCTCGCCGCGTGTCAGACCGCTCTCCGGTTGTGTGGTGGATGGGGCTATACCACCGAACTCGAGGTCGAGCGGATGGTGCGCGACGCCCATGGCAACATCCCGGCGGGTCTGCCGAACGACCGGCTCCGCGAGTTGTTGATCGCACCGCGCGTCGGTGTCGACCCGTGGGCGCCCCACGACCAGACAGGACCGTCCGAGTCCAGTGCCACCGTGCCCGCAACGGATCCGCCCGAGCTGACGACACCGGATTTCCGGTCTGGGTGAGCATCTGCGATACAAACTGAGACGGCCATCCGGATTTCGCCCGGCGACGCGCTCGCAAGGCGTATGGTCGCGGAAGCCGGCGACAGGAGGCTCCCCATGGTCGATCACCACAAGTACCTGCTCGACGAGTCGGAGATGCCGACGAGTTGGTACAACCTCGTGCCCGACCTGCCGACCCCTCCCCCGCCGCCGTTGCACCCGGGGACGCGGGAGCCGGTCGGACCCGAGGACCTGGCGCCGCTGTTCCCGATGGACCTGATCGCCCAGGAGGTGACCGCCGAGTCGTACGTGCCGATCCCCGAGGAGGTACAGGAGGTCTACCGGATCTGGCGGCCCTCGCCGCTGCACCGGGCGCGCCGGCTCGAACGGGCTCTGGACACGCCGGCCCGGATCTACTACAAGTACGAGGGCGTCTCCCCCGCCGGATCGCACAAGCCGAACACCGCCGTACCGCAGGCGTACTACAACGCCAAGGCCGGCGTCCGGAAACTCACCACCGAGACCGGCGCCGGGCAGT
>JBOFLE010000134.1:0-6385 GCA_051657705.1 Nocardioides sp.
CCAGCGCCGACAACCCGGCCAGACCGGTATCGGCGATCGACACGTCCGACAGCGTCTGGGTGCCGTTGTTCGTGCTCACGAAGGTATACGTCACGACCTCACCGGCGCCGTACGTGGTCGGGTCGGCGGTCTTCTCCAGCGTCAGCGACGGGCTCGCGGACGAGGTCACCGTCTCGTCGTCACTCGACGTCACCGGAGCGCCACCGCCCGGCGGCGTGCCGGAGTTGGTGGCGGTGTTGATGACCGCTCCGGAGTCGGCCTCGGCCTGGGTCATGGTCTTCGTCGCCGTGCACGTCTGGGTCTGCCCCGGCGCGAGCGTGGCCGGCGCGGCGGGAGCGCAGTCCAGCGCCGACAACCCGGCCAGGCCGGTATCGGTGACCGACACGTCGCTCAGCGAGACCGTGCCACTGTTGGTGGTGGTGAAGGCGTAGGTCACCTCGTCGCCGGCCAGGAACGAGCGCGGCTCCGCGGTCTTCTCCAGCGTGATCCCCGGCGTGCCGTCGCTGGTCACCGTCTCGTCGTCGTTCACGGTCACCGGGTCGCCGCCGGCGGGTGGCGTGCCCTGCGCGGTGGCGGTGTTCGTGACCGCGCCGGCGTCGACGTCGGCCTGAGTCATCGACCTGGTCGCGGTGCAGGTCTGCACCTCGCCGGGCGCCAACGTCGTGGGTGAAGCCGGCACGCAGCTGAGCGGACTGACCCCGGTCAGGCCGGTGTCGACCACGAACACCCCGGTCAACGAGGTCGTCCCGGTGTTCGTGGTCACGAAGGTGTAGGTGACGACCTCGCCCACGCCGTAACTGGTGGGGCTGGCGGACTTCCGCAGGCTCAGCGCCGACGACGCGTTGCTGACCACCGTCTCGTCGTCGGTATCGGAGACCGGGACCGCGCCACCGGGCGGGTTTCCGGTCGCGGTCGCGGTGTTCGTCACCGCGCCGGCGTCGGTCTCGGCCTGCGTCATCGTCTTGGTCGCGGTACACGCCTGGGTCTCTCCCGGCGTCAGCGTCGCCGGAGCCGCCGGCGCGCACTCCAGCGCACTCAGCCCGGTGAGCCCGGTGTCGGTCACCGACACCCCCGACAGCGTGGCCGTCCCGGTGTTGGTGGTGCGGAACGTGTAGGTGATCACGTCTCCGGCGACGTAAGCCCCGGGGTCGGCCGACTTCACCAGCTCCAGGGCCGGTTCGGCGGCCGAGGTCACGGTCTCGCCGTCGGTGTCGGTCACCGGGGTGTCGGCCGCGGCCGGGGTTCCGGATGCGGTCGCGGTGTTGGTCACCGCGCCCGCGTCGGCGTCGGCCTGGGTCATCGCCCTGGTCGCGGTACACGCCTGGCTCGCGCCGGGAGCCAACGAGGCCGGGGCGGCCGGGGTGCACGACAGCGCACTCAGGCCGGTCAGCCCGGTGTCGGTCACCGACACGTCGTTCAGGGTCGTCGTGCCGCTATTCGTCGTCGTGAACGTATAGGTCACCACGTCGCCGGCCAGGTACGTCGCCGGCGAGGCCGACTTAACCAGATCGATCGCTGGAGTCGCCGACGACGTGACCGTCTCGTCGTCGGCGTCCGCGACCGGAGCACCTCCGCCCGCCGGGGTACCGGCGACCCGAGCGGTGTTGGTCACCGCACCCGCGTCCGCCTCGGCCTGGGTCATCGTCTTCGTCGCCGTACACGTCTGGACTGCCCCTGGCGCGAGTGCGGCGGGAGCCGCCGGCGCGCACGACAGGGCACTCAGTCCCGTCAGGCCGGTATCGGTCACCGACACCCCGTTCAGGGTCCTGGTGCCGGTGTTGGTGGTCGTGAACGTATAGGTCACCACGTCGCCGCCGACGAAGGTTGCGGGCGAGGCGGTCTTGCTCACGTCGATCGCCGCGACCGCCGCGGAGGTCACCGTCTCCGGGTCGGTGTCGGTGATCGGCGTCCCCGAACCCGACGGAGTGCCGGTCGTGGTGGCGGTATTGGTGACCGCGCCGGCGTCTGCCTCGGCCTGGGTCATCGTCTTCGTCGCGGTGCAGCGCAGCGTGGCGCCGGGCGCCAACACGGCCGGCGCGGCCGGCAGGCAGGTGAGCGGACTCAGGCCGACCAGTCCGGCGTCGGAGATCGACACGTCGTTGAGGGTCTTGGTGCCGGTATTGGTGCTGGTGAACGTATAGGTCACCTGGGTGCCCGCGGTGTAGGTCAGCGGCGACGCGGTCTTGGCCAGGTCGATCGCCGGAGTCGCGGTCGACGTCACAGTCTCGTCATCGGTCGCGCTCACGGTGGCGCCTCCGCCCACCGGCGTGCCGGATGCTCGCGCGGTATTGATCACCGCGCCCGCGTCGGCCTCGGCCTGGGTCGTCGTCTTGGTGCCGGTGCAGGTGAGCGTCGCGCCCGGGGCGAGAGAGGCGGGAGCCGCCGGGGTACAGTTTAGCGCGCTCAGCCCGGTGAGGCCGGTGTCGGCTATCGAGACGTTGTCGAGAGTGCGGGCGCCGGTGTTGGTCGCCCGGAAGGTATAGGTCACGGTCGTACCCGCGGCGTAGGTCGTGGGCGAGGCGGACTTGACCAGGCGCAGACCCGGCGCGGCGTTGATCGGCACCACGACCTGGTTGGAGTTGGCCGTGGCCGCGCCACCGTTTGCGTCGGTGGCATTGACCCGCGAGGTATTCGTGATCGTGCCCAGATCGGCGTCTGCCTGGGTCGCGGTGTAGGTCGCCGTACACGTCACCTGCGCCCCCACCGCCAGAGTGCTGGCCGGACACGACACGCTCGGCGTGGGTCCGGCCGGCGGGGTCAGGACGTCGGTGACAGCGAGATTGGACAGCGGCACCTCGCCGGTGTTGCGGACCACGAAGGAATAGGTGACGGTCTGCCCGGCGGCGGTCAGGATCGCCGGAACGGCCGACTTGCTGATCGACACGTTCCGGACCCGCACCGCGGCGGTCGCCGAGTCGGTGGCCTGGGCGCCGACGCCCGCCGGCGAGTTGCCTGATGCGTTCACGGTGTTGCTGAAACCGGCCGTGATGTTGCCGCTCGTGCAGGTGTACGTCGTGGAGGCTCCGACCGCGAGCGAGCCGAGGTTCGCCCGGGCGCAGGCGGGGACCACGGGGTCGGTGGTCGCGACGTTGGTCAGCGGCTCATCGCCGATGTTGGTCACCACGATGGTCCAGGTGGTCGTGCCCCCCGGCTCGACGATCGCCGGGGAAGCGCTCTTCTGGACATCGATGCGAGGGACATGGACGATGCTGGTGTCCTCGTCGCCGAAGTCCCCGCCCAGGTCGGACTTGGAGGTGATCGCGATCGTGTTCACGTAGGCCTCGGTGGCCGGTGGTCCGGTACAGGTGTAGGTAATCACCGAGTTGGGGGCGGCGGCCGGTGCCAGCGGGCCGGCGATGGTCCGATTGCAGCCGGGAGCCAGCGGGTCGGTGACCACCAGGTTGCGCAGCGGCACGCTGCCGGCGTTCTCGATCCGGATGGTGAACGTCGGGGTGCCGCCGACCGGCACGGTCTGCTCGTCGAGATTCCCCTGATACCGCTTGTCGATGCGGATCGCCGCGGACGGGACCGACAGCACGGCGTTCTGCATGAGAAAGGTGTCTCCGGCGGTGTCGAGACTGAGGTTCATCGAGGTATCGCCGGTCACCAACTGCGGCAGGTTCAGGTTGCGAACGTCGACGTTGGCATTGGCAAAGTTCGTCGCTCCCACGCCGGCGCCGTACGGGACCGAGCCCTCGGCCATGGAGACGCCGATGTTGTTCAGCCCACCGAGCGCGTTCTGGATCTGGGTGGCACTGGTGGCGGTATTGGATTGGTAGCTGGCGAAGTCGCCGGTGATATTGCGGTCGCCCTCGTAGAGCGTGAACCCGGCCCGCGATCCGGGGGCCTGGACCAGGAACCCGCTGAACGGCACGACCTCGGCGGCGGGATCGGCCGCGAACTTCCGGATATGCCCGTCGTAGAGGAAGACCTCTCGTGCTCCGGTGTTGGCGGCATTGGCCGGGTCGAACGCACCGAAGTCGTAGACCACGGCGAGCGACCAGCCGGCGTAGCAGCCGTAGCCTTGCATCGCCCACAGGTTGCCGACGTTGACCGACACGTTGCTGCCGGTCGGGAAGCTCGCGAACTGCGCGGTGACATCCGCCTGTGCGGTGTAGAACTGTGGGTTGCCGTTGGCCAGCGAGGCCGGCGCCTCCTGGGCGAAATTGGTCGGCGCCACCGTGAACGGACCGCCGCCGAAGTTGACGGTGAGATTCTGGGTCTGCGGGCTGCCGGCAGGTGTGAGGTAGCCGTTGTTGGCAGAGGGATTGTTGCCGCCGCATCGATTGGTCTGGACATTGCCGGCGCCGTCCTTGAAGTTGCCGGTGTTGCCGCTCCAGTACAAGACGGCCTTGGCGATCGAGGCGCCCGCGGGCACGTTGACGATCGCCTGGCTGGAGTTGACGGTGTTCGGATTGCCGTCGGCGTCGACATACCCCATCCACTTGAAGTCGTTGACCAGGCTGGCCTGGGCGGTCGCGTCGTGCAGTTGGGCACAGGTGAAGTTGCCGGACAGCGTGGGGCGGTTCGGGTCGCAACTCAGGACGCCGTTGCCGACCATGCGATAGTCGCCGTTGACGGTGGCGTTGTACGTCAGGTCCATCGAGGTCACGGTGAGTGCCGACGCCGGTGGCGCGACCACGGCCAGGCCGACGACCGTCAGAGCGAGGGCTCCCGCGAGCCGAAGCGCAAGCGCGAAGCCCCCGAAAGAAACTCGTTGCAGCACCGCTGCCCTCCAGATGCCACCGGCATCGAGTGCGCGAAAGCCGCCCTCGGCGCCGGACCGAACGAGACATCGGGGGATGCCTCGTGCCAAGCAGAGCCGACGATAACCCGAGGTCGCCGCGACCGTGAAACTTCGCCGGCTATCGGACGACATTCATCGGACGTGCCACCGGCCCAGCAATGTACTGTTTTTCATCAGTAACATCTGCAACATCAGTGTCACGTCGATCTCGGATCCCGTCAAGAGTCGGGTCGCGTCTCCGGCCAGCAGCCTCGGCACCCAGGTGAGGCACAGTTCGTCGACCACCCCGGACGCCAGTGCGACCCGTAGCAGACTCGGCCCGCCCTCGCAGACCACCGAGACAAGTCCGGACTCGGCCATCCGATCGCGTAGTGCCCGGAGATCCACGGAGCGCTCGCCCACCACCCAGACCCGCTCGGCGCCGAGGGTTTCGCGAGCCTGTGGCACCCTGCGAGCCGCACCGGGAAGCACCAGGGTGACGGAGCCCGGATCGGCACCGGTGAGGGTGGCCGGCAGCCGCCCGCTGTTGCTGACGACGAACAGCGGGCGATCCGCCGGCCGGTAGCCCTCCGTACGAGCGGTACCGGCGCCCACCACGACGGCGTCGGCCTGGGCGCGCAGCAGCGCAAAGACCTCGCGATCCGTTTCGTCGTTGATCGCCCCCGAGCGTCCGTCGGCGCCGGCCGCCACGCCGTCGATCGTGCTCACCATGTTCGCCCGCCACCACGGACCGGGCGGCGGGGCGTAGAGAGCGGCCAGGCTCGGTCGGTCCACGCCCTCGGGCCGATCCAGTCCGTCGGGAGCGAGCAGCACGCGCCACTCGGTCACGGGAGTTCCCATCGACAGACCCAGTACCGCACGCCGTAGGGGTCGTCGTCGTAGAGCATCTCCGCGCGGTGCACCGGCGTGAGCAAGCCACCGCCCAGATCGCGGAGAGCTGACGCATCGGCCCACAGTTCGTCGGCGAGCGACAGATCGAGGGCGGCGAGCACCGGAAGATCGGGAGTTCGCAGCGCCCGGTCGAGCTCGTCGTCGAAGGCCTCGGCCCGAGGGTCGAAGTGACCCGGGGCCTTCTCGGTGCGGCAGGCGCTGCCGTTGCCGATCACCAACACCGACTCGACCCGGATCGAATCGGCCCGAGTCGAATCGGCCCGGGTCAAATCGGCCCGGGTCAAATCGGCCCGGGTCGAATCGGCAGAGACCGAGTCCGCATCGTCGACGGACACTTGATCCATCAGATGAGAGGCGACCCGGAGGCCCGACGCGGACGAGGTGCGCACCGAGACCGTGCCGGACTCGGCCAGCCATGTCACGGCGTGGCGGCACGCGCTCCGCAGCCCGGAGACAGGGTCCTCGATGCCGGCGTATTCCGGCAGCAGCGCGAGGACGCCGGGAACCAGCGCCACTCGGCCCGACGTCGTCGCCGGTGGGCCTGCCGACGGACTCACTGCAGGCCCCTGATCGCCCGTCGCGGCGGGCGGCGACCGGCGATGCTGGCTACCATGTCGACCACCTGCCTGGTCTCGACCACCTCGTGCACACGGTAGATTCGGGCACCGGCCAGCGCGCAGATCGCGGTCGCCGCCAGCGTGCCGGTGAGTCGTTCCCCCACGGGCAGGTCCAGGGTCTCGCCGACGA
>JBOFLE010000135.1:0-8249 GCA_051657705.1 Nocardioides sp.
GTTCGCCGCAGAACGGCACGGCGTGTACGTCGAGTCTCAGCGGCGTGGGGTCGAACTCCAGGCCCGTGAGCCCGGACTCCTCGATCGCCTCGCGACGGGCCGCCCCGAGCAGCGTCCGGTCGGCGGGTTCGCAATGCCCCCCGAACTGGAACCAACGACCGGCCTTTGCGTGCAGCGTCAGCAGCACCTGGGATCGATCCGGCGTAACGACCAGGGTGCTCGCGGTCAGATGATCCGGGTAGCACTCCCGGAAGACGCCGTCGGGGTTCCGTGCGAGGTGCGCCAGATAGCGGTCTCTCAGCTCGAGTTGATGCTCGTTCGGCGGCTTCCACCCGCGCAGGACGGACACGCTGTCGGAGTGCAGGCTCACCGAGTCAGTGAAGCATCCCCGCGGCGCTGTCTAGGGATCCGTGCCGGCATCCGGGTCGGCGGGCGGCGGTTCCGGTGGGGTCTTGGGATCGAGGAGATCGCGGAGGCCCGCGTCGAAGTCCGCTTCGCTGAGCTCTGCCGGAGCGGCGGCATCCTCGCGAAAGCCCAGCGGATCGTCGAGATCGGCCGGCGTCGGCAGCAGGTCCGGGTGCATCCATACCCCGTCTCGGGCCTCTGGTCCCTGGCGCTGCCGCAGCGAACCCCAGAGTGTCGAGGCATCGCGCAGTCGGCGGGGCCGGAGTTCGAGTCCGACCAACGTGGCGAACGTCTGTTCCGCCGGTCCGCCCGCGGCGCGGCGTCGGCGCACCGCTTCTTGCAGCTTCGCCGCGGCCGGCATCCGGGCAGCCGTTGCCTGTCCGACCACCTCGTCCACCCACCCTTCGACCAGGGCCAAGGCGACCTCCAGACGCTTCAAGGCGGCCTCCTGAGCGGGTGACTTCTGGGGCTCGAACATGCCGCTCTGCATGGCTTCTTGAATCGAGGCCGGATCCAGCGACCCCATGCCCTGCATCTGCTGCTGGATGTTCTCGGTGTCGATCTGGATGTCTCGGGCGAATGTGGTCACCAGTCCGATGAGGTAGTCGCGCAACCAGGGCACGCCGGCGAAGAGTCGTTGGTGCGCGGCTTCGCGGAGAGCCAGGTAGAGGAGTACGTCGTCGGTGGTCACGCTGTCCAGTCCGGCTTGGAACGCCGCGACGTTGATCGGCACGATCGCCGCCTTCCCGGCCGGGCCGAGGGGCAGGCCGATGTCGGAAGCCGTCAGCACCTCGCCGGCGACCGCGCCGAGCGCACTCCCGGCCTGGCTGGCGAACATCGTGCCGCTCGCGCGGCTCAGGATCTCCAACAACGGACCCATCGCGGACTTGGCCTCCTCGGGCAGGACGGAGGTCAACGCGCCGATGGCCTGACCGGCGACCGGCTCGACCAGGACCTTCCACACATCGGTGGTGTTCTCGATCCACTCGGCTCGGCTCCAGGCCGCTGTCGAGACGACTCCGGACGGGAACCCCGTGGTGTCGTCGAGCCAGTGGTCGGCGAGCCGGATCGCGTCGGCCACGGCTCGCTGTTGCGTCAGACTGGGGGACGGATCGGACTCTTGCGCCGCGGTCTGCCGAGCGATGTCGATGGCGTACTGCCAGTTGATGGGACCGTCGTAGGGCTGCATCAGGGCCTGCATCTGGCCGAAGATCTGGCCCAGTCCCGGGATGCCGGCGCCGAAGCCACCCGCGGGGCCGCGTGCATCACCGGCCGGTCCGGTCAGCGGGTCGCCCGCGGGATCATTGGGTCCGCCGAAGTCTCCGGACATACCGAACCCGCCGCGAAGGCGTCCGCCCAGTGGGTCGGTCGGCCCCGGTCCGGACCGGCCGAGTCCGAAGGGATCCTGGCCGCCGAGTCCACCGAGCATCGTGAAGAGCTCTTCGAACGGATTGCCCGCGCCGGGTCCTGGCTCGGCTGGCTTGCCTCCGGACGCGGGTCCGCCGCCGGTGTCCGTGCCACCGGACTCGGGATCCGGGGTTGCCTCCGGCCGGCCCGGGTGGTCCGGCTCCTCCGGGGTCTCGGGAGTGTCTGCCGGTTCGTCGCTCATGGCTTCTAAAGTACCCGCATGGGTGCAGAAGTTCGGCTGGTCGACCTCCGTGAGACGGCTCTCGACGTCGGGGAGGTGCTGACCGCTCTGGATGGACCCGCGGACGGCGGCCTCACCTTGTTCGTCGGACGGGTGCGCGACCACGACGGTGGCCGCTCGGTGCTGGGCCTCGACTACTCGGCGCACCCCACCGCGCGGGCTCGGCTGACGGAGGTATGCGCGGCCGTCGCCGAGGAGTACGACGTCTCCGCCGTGGCCGCCGTACACCGGATCGGAAGCTTGGCCATCGGCGACGTTGCGGTGATCGTCGCCACCGCCGCGGCTCATCGCGGCGAGGCTTTCGCGGCTTCCAAGGCGCTGATCGACCGGCTCAAGGCCGAAGTGCCGATCTGGAAGCACCAGCGCTTCGCCGACGGTAGCGATGAGTGGGTCGGCACCCCCTGACCCGTCAGAAATGCACGCCGAGGCGTCACAGGGGGCGAGCTTTTGTGACGCCTCACCGTGCATTTAGGACGGGTCGGCGTGCTTTTGTGACGTCTCGGCGTGTCTTGACGGGGCATCGGGTGCCTGTGCGGGAGAAGCTAGGAAGAGGAATGGTGGGGGCGAGAAAGGAGAGACGATGGCAATCCTCTGGTGGCTCGCGCCGACCGCGGCCGTCGCGCTCGCCGGGGTCCTGGCCGTGACCTGGGCCAACCGCCGGAGAGCCGCGACCGATCGGCGGGCCGAGCCTCTCGACGTCAGCGAGATCGAGCGGATGGGGAAGGCGCTGGCCCGGCCGCTGCCGAGGAACCGGAGAGCCGTCCGTCGGCCTCGCACCCGAGGCACCGGACTGGCGCGGCTGACCCGCTCGATCGATTGACGACCTCGATCGACCGCCGTTCCCAGGAGTCCCCGCGGCGCCGGCTATTGGTGCGGATGAGAGGGTAGCCGGTGTGACCCGCTCTACCCGGTACGTGGTGATCGCGGTGCCGCTGCTCCTGGGCTTGCTGGCCGCGGCGCTGTTCGCGCCGTTGCCGTACGTCGTGTACTCGCCCGGTCCGACCGTCGATGTCCTGGGTGAGAACAAGGACGGCGAGGAGTACATCACGATCGACGGAGCAACCAGCTACCGCGACGACGGCGAACTCCGGATGACCACCGTCTACGTGAGTTACCCGGACGCGACGGTGAACATCTTCAAGGTCATGAAGGCCTGGGTGAGTCCGGAGGAGTCGGTGTACCCGCGCAATGCGGTCTATCCGGCCGGAGAGACCCGAGAGGAAGCCGAGCAGCAGTCCGCGATCCAGATGACCTCCTCCCAGGACGTGGCGATCGCCGCGGCCCTGAGTGAACTCGAGATCGATTCCAAACCGGTACTCGAGGTCCTCGACGTGATCGAGGACGCGCCCGCCGACGGAAAGCTGAAGGCCCGAGACGAGCTTCTCACCGCCGACGGCACCAAACTGGTCACCCAGGAGGATGTCGTGGACGCCGTCGAGGCGACCCCGAAGGGTGAGTCGCTGACTCTGGAGATCCGGCGCGACAACAGGCGCCGGACCGTGACCGTCACCCCCCGATCCGACGACGGGCAGCAGCGGATCGGCATCATCGCCGGCACCGGCTTCACCTTCCCCTTCGAAGTCGATGTCGACATCCCCGACAACATCGGAGGACCCAGCGCGGGCCTGATGTTCTCGCTGGCGATCTACGACACCTTGACCCCGGGTTCCCTCACCGAAGGCGAGATCATCGCCGGTACCGGAACCATCGAGCCCAAGGGTGAGGTGGGTCCCATCGGCGGCATCCACCAGAAGATCGCGGCGGCCGGCAAGACGGGCGCGAAGCTCTTCCTCGTCCCCGCGGGCAACTGTGCCGAGGCGCTCGGCGCGCCCAACGGCGACATGAGGCTGGTTCGGGCCGACACCCTCCAGGACGCGCGGAAGGCGATCGAGACCTGGATCGGCAACCGCAAGGCGAAGCTCCCCACCTGTGAGGGGGCCTGATGTCGGGCAGCCTGATCGACGAGCAGGCCAGCCTCGAGGCCACGGTGGCCGAGATCGAAGCGCATGTCGCGGCGAGCGGGTGGGACCAGCCTCCGCGCCTGTACGCACTCGTCCCGACCGCCGACCTCCTGGAACGGGAGCCGGGCCTGGCGGGTGCGCTCGGGCTCTCTCCGGGAGATGCCCGACCGGCCGGCTTGACCCCCGTCGAGCAGGAACCGGAGCCCGGCCGGGCCCTCGAAGATCAGTTGACCGAGATCTCGTGGCCGTCCGGCGTGGCCGGGTGCGTTGCCGCCCTCGAACGGGTGATGCTTCCTCCGGAGGCCGAAGTCGGCCTGCCCACGGACTCGCGGGAGGCCGCTTCCTATGCCGCCCGTCACCCGCTTCGGGCCGAGGTACGGCTGGTGGTGGGGGTCACGCGTGGTGGGGCGGCGTACTGTGCGGTACGAGTGCGTGACCCTGGCGGTGACTCCGGGGGTGACTCGGCCGGCATGTCGGCCGAGGACGGAGCCGACGGCCAGGATGGTGCGTCGGTGATGGTCGGTCCGGAACTCGTGCCAGGATTGGTGGAATTGTTGCGCTTGACCTTTGAGGAGGATACGCGGGAGTGAGCGAATTGTTCGACGGCGAGTCATCGCGGTCTCAGACACCAACCCCGCGCCCCAGCTCGGGCCGATCTCGTGCCTTGATCATCACCGGCTTCGTGGTGGCCATCGCCTTCCTGCTGTTCACCGGATTCTCGTCGTTGTGGACCGAGAAGCTCTGGTACGACTCGGTGGACTACTCGAGCGTGTTCACCACCCAACTGTGGACGAGGGTCAGCCTGTTCGGGGCCTTCGCCGCCGTGATGGGCCTGTCGCTGGCACTCACGATCTACCTGGCCTACCGGTTCCGGCCCTTCGTCGTGCCGACCTCGGTCCAGCGCGACTCGCTCGACCGCTACCGCGAGATCCTGACTCCGATGGGTCGGTCGCTGATCGTCGGCGTCTCGGGTCTGATCGGCGTGTTCGCCGGCTCGTCGGCATCGGGGGAGTGGCGCACCTATCAGTTGTGGCGCAACGGTGAGTCGTTCGGCAGATCCGACGCCTACTTCGGCCGCGACATCGGCTTCTATGTCTTCGACCTGTCCTGGTACCACTTCCTGATCGACTTCGCGATGGCGGTGACGGTGATCTGCATGATCGCCGCCGCACTGGTGCATTACGTGTACGGCGGCATCCGCCTGCAGGGGCCCCGCCACCAGCGGTTCTCCGACGCGGCGCAGATTCAGCTCTCGGTGCTGGTGGCGTCGTTCGTGCTGTTCAAGGCGATCGACTACTACCTCAGCCGGTTCGACCTGGTCAGCACCGGTGGCGGCCTGGTCACCGGGATGACCTACACCCGCGACAACGCCGAACTGCCCGCGCTCAACATCCTGATGAGCATCGCGGCCATTTGCGCGGTGCTGTTCGTGGCCAACGTCTGGTTCCGCACCTGGCTGCTGCCTTCGGTCGGCCTGGGCCTGCTGCTGCTCTCCTCGATCCTGCTCGGCATGTTGTGGCCCGCGCTGGTGCAGCGATTCCAGGTGGAGCCCACCGAGGCGGACAAGGAGGCGCCGTACATCGCCAAGAACATCGCCGCGACCCGAACCGCCTATCAGATCGACGACACCAAGGTGGAGTCGTATGCCGGTACGCCGACCCTGGAGGACGAGGACCTGGCCAAGGCGGCGATCGACAATCCGGGCATCCGGCTGATCGACCCCAAGCTGGTGCAGCAGACGTTCGAACAGCGGCAGCAGGTGCGGGGCTACTACTCGGTGGCGCCGGTCCTGGACGTGGACCGGTACGAGATCGAGGGCCGGGAACGCGACCTGGTCCTCGGGGTGCGCGAGCTGAACCAGGGCGACCTGCCCGAGGACGCCAACAACTGGGCCAACCTGCACACGGTCTACACCCATGGCTACGGTGTCATCGCGGCCTACGGCGACCAGCGGCCGGCGGGAGACGGGCCGCAGGTGACCGGTGACGAGCCGGCATGGGCGGAGAAGGACATCCCGCCACAAGGCGATCTCAGCGATCTCGGCGACGGCTACGAGGGCCGGATCTACTTCGGCGAGAACAGCCCGGACTACTCCATCGTCGGCAAGAAATCCGCTGACGCGACCGACATCGAGTTGGACCTGCCCGGCGGCGAGGACGGCGACAGCGCCGGCGACCAGACCACGACGTACGACGGCGAGGCTGGCGTCTCGGTCGGCGGGCTGCTCAACCAGGTGCTCTACGCGATGCGCTTCGGGGACACCAACATCGTGCTGTCCGGACGGGTGCACGAGAACTCCAAGATCCTCTACGACCGGAATCCGCGCACCATGGTGGAGAAGGTGGCGCCGTGGCTGACCGTCGACGAGGACCCGTTCCCGGCGGTCGTGGACGGCCGTGTGGTCTGGATCCTCGACGGGTTCACCACCACCGACCGCTACCCGCAGGCACAGCGCGGTTCCTACCGGGGGATGATCCAGGACGCGCTCGCGCCGGAGACCCCGGAGTTCCAGGCGCTCCCGTCGGACGACATCAATTACATGCGCAACGCCGTGAAGGCGACCGTGGACGCCTACAGCGGTCAGGTCAAGCTCTACGCCTGGGACGAGGAGGATCCCATCCTGGGCACCTGGATGAAGGCGTTCCCGGGAACCGTGCTGCCGAAGTCGGCGATCTCGGCCGAACTCCTGGACCACCTGCGCTATCCCGAAGACCTCTTCAAGGTGCAGCGCTCCATGCTGGCGAAGTACCACGTCACCGACGCCGACGACTTCTACAAGCAGAACGACCGGTGGGAGGTTCCGAAGGACCCCAACGAGGGGACCAGCCTGCAGCCGCCCTACCGGCTCTCGGTCGAGACACCGGGCGGAGGCGATGAGCCGACGTTCTCGCTGACCTCGGTCTACGTGCCCACCAAGCGGTCCAACCTGGCGGCCTTCCTGTCGGTCGACGCCGACGCCGCGCAGAGCAGCTACGGCACGATTCGAGTGCAGCGGCTCGGGTCGACCAGTCAGATCCCCGGGCCGGGGCAGATCGCGAACACGATCGGTGCCGACGAAGGGGTGAAGCAGGCCGTGCTGCCCTTCACCAACAACAGCGGCGGCACCGCCACCTACGGCAATCTGCTGACGCTGCCGGTGGGCGGCGGCCTGCTCTACGTCCAGCCGATCTACACCCAGCGGGCCACCGGTGAGGGCAACTATCCGGTGCTTCGATTCGTCGCGGCGTCGTTCGGTGACCGGGTCGGTGTGGGCACGACGTTCTCGGACGCCATCAACGGCCTGCTGGACATCGATCCGGATCAGGAGCCGGCCGAGCCCGAACCGGATCCTGAACCCGGCGGCACGCCGGAGCCGGAGCCGTCCGGTACGCCGCAACAGCAGATCGCCACGCTTCTCGCCGACGCCGATACCCTGTTCAAGCAGGCCGATGCGGCCCTCCGGAAGGGGGACCTGGCGACCTATCAGGCCAAGAACAAGGCGGCGGTGGCGAAGGTCGCGCGCGCGCTCGAGATCTCGAATCGGCAGCCGGCGGCCGCCGGGGGCTGACCGAGTGGTCTACTCCTTCGTCGCGGTCACCACGAACCCGGAGATCCGGCCGTGGACCGGCGCATCGGGGTCGCCGCCGGCGAAGTAGTGCGCGATGGCGTTGGCACAGGCGTCCGTCACCGCACGTAACGAGATGCCGGTGGGCCGTTCGAGTTCTTCGACTTCGTGTCGCCACGGCGTGCCTCGGCACAGCGCGGTGGCGGCGTGCCGGGCGCTCGGGGCGTGGCTGCGGTGTGTGAGAGTCTCGACGGTATGAGTCCCGAGTCCGCCCTCGCGCAGGTCGCGATCGAGGGCGGCGTCGTGGTACCCGTGTGGTACCCGCGACATGACAGCGGCGGATCATCGGGGAATAGTCGCTCGACCGTACGCTGGCACAGGTGCGCGAAGTCGTTGGCTTCGACACCGTCCCATACGGTGAATAGCAAGGTTCTGCCCGCCTTGAGTGCCCGATGGGCTTCCCGATGCGCCAGAGCTTTGTCCGGATAGAACATGAGCCCGGACTGGCAGATCACGGCGTCGACGCCGTCATCATCGACCGGCAGCGCCTGGGCATCGGCCTGTTGCCAGGTCACGCTCGGCGCACGCAGCCGTTCGGCCGCGAAGTCCAGCATCGGTGTGGTGAGGTCGGTGGCCAGGATCTCGGTGGCCGCCGGCAGCCGAGCCACCAGTTCCCTGGTGACCGCACCCG
>JBOFLE010000136.1:0-4921 GCA_051657705.1 Nocardioides sp.
TGGTCGGGATGACGTGTGGGCACTGCGTCGCCTCGGTCACCGAGGAACTGTCGGATCTGCCCGGCGTGAGGTCCGTGGACGTCGTACTCGAAACCGGGCAGGTGGCCGTCACCGGCGACGCCCCGCTCGGCGTGGAAGCGATCGCCCACGCCATCGCCGAAGCCGGCTACTCTCTCGCCGGCCCGGATGTCGGTCCAGGTGCCTGACCTCGACCTCGACATCTCGGGAATGACGTGCGCCGCCTGCGCGAATCGGATCGAGCGCAAGCTCAACAAGCTTCCAGGCGTCGTGGCCACGGTCAACTACGCCACCGAGAAGGCACGCGTGACGGTGCCGGCCACCATGGCCGGCCAGCAGGTGCTGGATGCCGTCGCGTCGGCCGGCTATGCGGCGCGCCTGCACGAGACGGCCCGCCCGGAGGAATCCGACTCGGCCACGGCCCTGCGCCGGCGGCTCCTACTCGCGATGATGCTGAGCGTTCCGGTGATCGCGCTATCGATGGTGCCGGGCTGGCAGTTCACCGGCTGGCAATGGGTCGCATTGGCGCTGACGACGCCGGTCGCCACCTGGGCTGCGTGGCCTTTCCACCGCGCCGCCGCGATCAACCTGCGTCACGGCGGCACGACCATGGACACCCTGGTCTCCGTCGGCGTGCTGGCGGCATACGGCTGGTCGGTGCTGGCGATGCTCGTCGGGCCAGCCGGCGAGCTCGGGCACGCGCACACGATGAGCGTGATCCCGGGGCGCACGATCGGCGGGGAGCACGGAACCTCCCACAATCCACTCTCCAACATCTATCTCGAAGCGGCCGCGGGCGTGACTACCTTCATGTTGCTCGGGCGCTGGCTCGAACGACGTGCCAAGCGGCGGGCCGGGGTGGCCTTTCGGGCCCTGCTCGCGCTCGCCGCCAAAGAGGTCACCGTCCTGGAGTCGCACCCCGGTGCCGAGACCGTCGAGGTCCGGCGCCCGGCGTCCGCGCTCCGAGTCGGCGACCGGTTCCGGGTGCGGCCCGGTGAGAAGATCGCCACCGACGGGCTGGTCGTCGCCGGAACCTCGGCCGTCGACCTGGCGCTGGTCACCGGCGAGCCGGTGCCGGTCGATGTCGGACCGGGCGACGCCCTGGTCGGCGGCGCGCTCAACACGAGCGGCGTGCTCGACATCGAGGCGAGCCGAGTCGGCGAGCAGACCCACCTGGCCCAGCTGGCCCGCCTGGTCGAGCAGGCCCAGCAGGGCAAAGCCCAGGTGCAGCGGCTCGCCGACCGGATCTCCTCGAGATTCGTCCCGATCGTGATCGGCCTGTCGGTCCTCACCTTCCTTGCCTGGTGGTCCTTCGACCGCGACCTCGCGAAGGCCTTCGCCGCGGGCGTCGCCGTCCTGATCGTGGCCTGCCCGTGCGCGCTCGGGCTGGCCACGCCCACCGCGCTGCTGGTCGGCACCGGCCGGGGCGCGCAACTCGGCATCATCATCAAGGGTCCTGAGGTGCTGGAGTCGACCAAGCGGATCGACACCGTCCTGCTCGACAAGACCGGTACGGTCACCACCGGCCGGATGCGGCTCGTCTCGGCGGTAGCCGAAGGGTCGGCTCACGGGGCCGAGAACGTCACCGAGGACGAGGTGCGGCGCGTCGCGGCGAGCCTCGAGGCCGGGTCCGAGCACCCCATCGCGCAGGCGATCGTCGCGGGTTGGGACGGACCGCGATCCGCGTTGACCGGCTTCGTCAACGAGCCGGGTGTCGGAGTACGGGGCCTGGTCGAGGACGCTCGCGGCGGCGTCGAGGCCTACGCCGGCAAGCCGTCCTACCTCGTCGAACGGGGGCTGTCGGTCTCGGCCGAGTTGCGCGACGGTTTCCAGGCCGCCCAGGAGGCCGGCCACACCCCGGTGGCGGTCGGCTGGGACGGCCGGGTCCGCGGGGTGCTGGTGGTCGCCGACACGGTGAAGCCGAGTTCGGCCCGCGCGGTGACCGAACTGCGGCGGCTCGGGCTGCACCCGATCCTGTTGACCGGCGACAACGAACGAGCCGCGCAGACGGTCGCCTCCCAGGTCGGCATCGACGAGGTGCGAGCCGAGGTGCCGCCGGCCGGCAAGGCCGCGGTGATTCGCGATCTGCAGTCGCGGGGCCGGGTGGTGGCCATGGTGGGTGACGGTGTGAACGACGCGGCCGCCTTGGCCCAGGCGGACCTGGGGTTGGCGATGGGCGCCGGGGCCGATGCGGCCATCGAGGCCAGCGACCTGACCATCGTCCGTGGCGACCTGCGGCTGGCGGCCGACGCGGTGCGGTTGTCCCGGCGTACCCTCGCGGTGATCAAGGGCAACCTGTTCTGGGCGTTCGCCTACAACGTCGCCGCCATCCCGGTCGCGGCGGCCGGCTTGCTGACCCCGATGCTGGCCGGCTTGGCCATGGCCTTCTCCTCGGTGTTCGTGGTCAGCAATAGCCTGCGGCTGCGCCACTTCCGCTGAGGCCGACTGTCGGCGTCTCGAAACCCCGGTGGATTTCCGCGGGCGCAACGCGCAGGTGTGAGACTTGGCGCATGGCGAGAGAAGTACGCCGCAGGCCGGCGAAGGCAAGTGAGACGGGGGACCTGCCGGACATCGTCGCCGCGGGAGCGGTCGTCTTCAGCCGTGGAGACGCCAAGTCCGGTCCCCGGGTGTTGTTGGTACACCGTCCGCGGTACGACGACTGGTCGTTTCCCAAGGGCAAGGTGGATCGCGGTGAGCACGTTCTCGGGGCCGGCGTCCGGGAGGTGTTCGAGGAGACCGGGCTCAGGATCCGGCTCGGCGTGCCGCTGGCCGATCAGCGCTACTGGGTGGGCAGGCGCATGAAGACCGTGCACTACTGGATCGGGCACACCCTGGACGGTCACGACATCGACGGATACGCGCCCAACAGTGAGATCGACGGCCTGCGTTGGGTGAAGGTCGCCAAGGCGCCCGAACTGCTCACCTACCCTTTCGACCGGCGCACCCTGCGCAAGTCGCTGGATTGGCGGGAGCCGACGAACACCCTGCTCGTCGTCCGCCACGCCCGGGCCCGGGCGCGCCGGGGCTGGAAACACGACGACGTCTCGCGGCCCCTCCTGAAGGCCGGGGTGGCCCAGGCCAACCGGCTGGTGCCGCTCTTCGCCGCTTATGATGTGCGTGACATCGTCAGTTCGTCCAGCGTCCGTTGCGCCCAGACGATGGCGCCGTACGCCGATCAATCGTCGCTCAAGGTGCGGACCCGCCGTCGGCTGAGCGAGGACGAAGCCACCCCGGAAAGCGTGGCCAAGCTCGTGGGCAAGCTCGTGTCCGGAGCCGGTCCGGCGCTCGACGACACCGTCCGGAGAGCCGCCGCACTGTGCTCGCACCGGCCGGTGCTGCCGATGGTGTTCGACGCCCTGGGGATCGAGCCGGTGAAGCTCGATCCGGGAGGATTCGTCGTGGTGCATCACCGCGGCGGGAAGGTACTGCGCACGGAGGAACACGGCGTTCGTTGACGCGGTCCGGTCGAGCGGTTGCCGGGGAGCCGGTTCGCGGCACCCTCACGGTCCGTTGAGCGTTCACCTTCCGTTCATCTGGCCCGGACCCTCTGGTTACGCGTGCTCAATAGCTTGATGACCGTCAAGGTCGTTAAAGTAATCAGGAGAAAACACGTGATCCGCACGTCAAAGAGTTGGGCGATCGTCTCCGGCGTCGCCAGCCTGGCCATCGTCCTCTCGGCCTGTGGGGGTGGCCAGGAGGATTCCGCCTCGGGTTCCGACGGTACGCCCGAAGCCGTGTCAGGAGAGGTCGCCGTCGACGGTTCCTCGACCGTCTTCCCACTCAGCGATGCCGCCGCCGAACTGCTCAACGAAGAGAACCCCGACATCAAGGTGACCGTCGGTGAAGCCGGAACCGGGGGCGGGTTCGAGCTCTTCTGCCAGGGCAAGACCGATGTCTCCAACGCCTCCCGCCCGATCAAGGCGGACGAAGAGGCCCCGGTCTGTGCCGACGCCGGCATCGAGTACACCGAACTCCAGGTGGCGTCCGACGCGTTGACGATGGTCGTCCCGACGGACTTCGGTGTCGACTGCCTGACCACCGAGCAACTGGCCGCGATCTGGGGCAAGGACTCCAAGGTCAAGAATTGGAAAGAGGTCGACCCGGCGTTCCCCGATCAGGAACTGAAGCTGTTCGGCCCGGGGAGTGATTCCGGCACCTTCGACTACTTCACCGACGTGATCAACGGTGAAGAAGGCGTTTCCCGTACCGACTACGAAGCCTCGGAGGATGACAACGTCATCGCTCAGGGCGTGGGCGGCACCGAGGGTGCGCTGGGCTACTTCGGCTACACCTACTACGAGGAGAACACCGACACCCTCAAGGCCCTGGAGGTCGACTCCGGAAGCGGCTGTGTCGCCCCGTCCGCCGAGACCGCCGCCGACGGCAGCTACACCCCGCTGTCCCGGCCGTTGTTCATCTACGTCAACAACGCCGGATACGCCGACAAGCCGCAGGTCAAGGCCTACATCGACTTCTACGTGGAGAACCTCACGGCGATCGCCGAGGTAGGCAAGTACATCGCGCTCAACGACGAGCAGTACACCACCACCAAGACCGCTCTCGACGGCCTGGCCGGCTAGAGCGCACCGCGGAAATGTCTCGTACCACGCTGAAGGGCCCGGCCTCGCCGTCGGGCCCTTCCAGCACCTCCGCGGTCGATCTGTCGGCGAAACGGCGGCCGGGTGAGGTGGCGATCAGGGCCGTGCTGGCCGGTTCCGCCTTCCTGTCGGTGGTGATCACCATGGGCATCCTGGTGACGCTCGCCGTGCCGAGCCTGGAGTTCTTCAGGTTGACCGGGATATCGCTCGGCGACTTCCTCACGGGTCTGAAGTGGGAGCCGAACGCGGGCGATCCCCTCTACGGCGTCGTGCCCCTGGTGAGTGCCACCTTCCTGATGGTGTTG
>JBOFLE010000137.1:0-2597 GCA_051657705.1 Nocardioides sp.
TGATCGCGAGATCGGCGGCAGCGACCTGGAGGTGGCGATCCTGGACCGGACCCGGGCTCAGGCGCGGAAGTTCACCCGGCTCCGCGCGGAGCGCCTGGACAGCATGATCGCTTCCTGACTCCGGTGGACACCCATCGGCCGGCCTGGGAGCGGGTGGGCCCGGATCGCGTCGTCTACCCGGGCTTCCTCCGAATCCTCCAGCGGACCCTGCGACTCGCCGACGGACGCCTGGTGGACTGGGATCTCCTCGACATCCCGCCGACGGTGACCGTCCTGCCGCTGACCGGCTCTCGCGAGGTGGTGTGCGTGCGGCAGTTCCGCCCGGGCGCGGACCGGCACGTGCTCAGTCTCCCCGGCGGGCTGATCGATCCGGGGGAGGACGCCCTCACCGCCGCCCGGCGTGAGCTTCGCGAAGAGACCGGCTACGACTGCGCGGAGCTGGAGTTGGTGGCGCAGACCAGGCCGCACAGCGCGACCAGTCCGCGATCGATCACCGTCGCCCACGGCTGCGTCCCGCGATTCGAACAGTCGCTGGACGAGTACGAGGACTGCGAGGTCGTGGTCATCCCGCTCGACGAGCTGCGGCGCCTGGTCAAGACCGGCGAACTCGGCGCCACCGAACAGACGTACCTGGCCCTGGACCATCTCGGCGCGCTCTGAGCAGTCGACTCGTTCAAGCACCGGAGTTCGAACCGAGACCCGCCATCACGCGCAGGATCACCTGGCGAGCCTCGCGACCGTAGACGGCCGGTTCGCGGAGCACGTCGAACATGCGCTCGTAGAGGCCGATCTCGCGCGGCTGGCTGACCTCGATGCTGGCGGTCGGGGTTTCGAGCCGGACGAGCCGATCGTCGAAGATCCAGAAGCCGGCCGTGCCGATGACGGCTCGGTCGACGGTGCGAAGGCACGATGCCCAGCGAGACGTTGGGCAGGCTCATCACCGACAGCAGCCGGTCGAGCTGGCCGGCGAGTACTTCGGCGTCGCCGAGCCGGATGCGCAGGCAGGCCTCTTCCAGAACGACGGCGAAGGTCCTGGCTCCCCGGTAGAGGACCGCCTGGCGTCGCAGCCGGATAGCCACCGACTCGTCGAGATCGTCGGGGGCGTCCAGGAAGGTGAACCAGAACGGCAGCATCGCTCGCATGTACTCGGCGGTCTGGAACAGGCCCGGGATCACGTTGTGCTCGTAGATGCGGAACGTGCCGGTGCGTTCGTAGAGCGGTAGCAGCGACGACATGAACTGTTTCATGCCGGCGCGGGTCTGGTGCCGAAACTCCACGTACATCGACTCGATGGAGCGGGTCAGCGCGATCAGGTCGGGGATCTGATCCTCGCAGCGACAGGCCGCGCACCACGCCCGGAGGTCCCGGTCGCTCGGCGCCTGCTTGCCGTGCTCGATCTTGCTCACCCGGGCGGGGTGCCAGCCGGTCGCGCTCGCCAGGGCCCGACCGGTCAGTCCGGCATCCTTGCGCAGGTTGCGGAGCCGCAGGCCGAGCGCCTGCTGGGCCTTCCGAGCCGCGCTATTCGGGCTGGTAGTCGCCATGCGGGACGGCGAGCGCCCAGACCCGCTCGAAGGCGGTGCGGCAGCGCTCGACATCGGCCGGGTCGGTCGAGGTCGTGAACGCGGTGCTGAGGCCGGAGCCGGCGTAGTGCAGGAAGAGGACCAACTCGTCGTCGAGCACGTAGTAGTCGTTGCCGGGAATCAGGATCGACGACACGCCTCGGCGCGGCACCCAGCGGACGTCCTCGCCCGCGTCGACCATCGGCTGGAACACCGAGTGCGCCCAGCGCTGGTAGTCGCTCAGGGGCTCGGACACGATCTTGACTCGCCGAACGGTCCGGCCCGCGGCGACATGCCCGCGAACCGTGTCGCACCAGTCCTGTAGCCAGTCCAGGTCGTCGGGCTCGCCGGCCGCCCACTTGGCCAGATGCGGCAACTCGATCTCGGTGCCGTAGGCGTCGCGGGTTTCGAGGTGGACGGCGCTGTGCTCGATCGAGGCGGTCAGGCCTTGGAACTGCTCGTGGGTGATGTCCGCCATCGCCGCAGTCTAGGGCTTCGTGAAGAACGGGATCATCCGGTCGGGGATCTCCACGACCGTCTCCCCCTCGGGCACGTCGAGCTGTCCCAGTGCGTCGGAGTCGGACACCACCCAGCCCTGGACCACCCAGCTCTCCCGATCGGTCTTGTACAGCGTCGGCGAGCCGTTCGGTGCGGAGTCGGGATCTCCAGCGATCAAGGTCAGCTGCATCAGATTCTCCTGTCGTGTCGTCGCGGTCGGTCGAGGCCGACCACGCTTCTGTATCGGGCGACGACGGTCAAGAGGAATTGCGGAAAGTTGCTCAGGGCGGCGCGAGAGCACTGCGGGCCCGATCGGGCGTTGTGGTGGCCCGGGTCGCGGCGGCCAGTTGGCTCCGCCCCCAGTTGAATCCGCCCGGTGAGCATCGCCCCCTAAGGTTGTCCCATGGACCGCCGCATCTTCGGAATCGAGAACGAGTACGGCGTGACCTGCACGCTGCGCGGCCAGCGGCGCCTGAGCCCCGACGAGGTGGCCCGCTACCTGTTCCGCAAGGTGGTGTCGTGGGGACGCAGCAGCAACGT
>JBOFLE010000138.1:0-5689 GCA_051657705.1 Nocardioides sp.
GAGGCGATGAAGCTCTCGGTCGAGCGGATCCGGCGCGGTGAGGACACCATCTCGGTCACCGGCAATGTCTTGCGGGACTATCTGACCGACTTGTTCCCCATCCTCGAGCTCGGCACCTCGGCCAAGATGTTGTCGGTCGTCCCGTTGATCAACGGCGGCGGGCTCTTCGAGACCGGAGCCGGCGGCTCGGCACCCAAGCACGTGCAGCAATTGGTCAAGGAGAACTACCTGCGGTGGGACTCGCTCGGCGAGTTCCTGGCCCTGGCGGTGAGCTTCGAGCACCTGGCCGAGTCGACCGGCAACGCCCGCGCCCGGGTGCTGGCCGACACCCTCGACCGGGCCACCGGCACGTTCCTGACCGAGAACAGGTCGCCGGCCCGGAGGGTCGGCCAGATCGACAACCGCGGTTCGCATTTCTATCTCGCGCTCTACTGGGCGACCGAGCTGGCGGCGCAGGCCGAAGACGCCGCGCTGGCCGCCTCGTTCGCGCCGCTGGCCGCCACCCTGGCCGAGCGGCAGGACGAGATCGCCGCCGAGTTGATCGCGGTGCAGGGGGAGCCTGCCGACATCGGCGGCTACTACCGCCCGGATCCCGCCAAGACCGCGGCGATCATGCGCCCTTCGGCGACGTTCAACAAGGCCCTGGAAACCGGGTAGTTCGGAACTGGGTAGTTCGGAAACCGGCTAGCTCCGGGCTGAGGCGCACACACCTGGTGGCCCGAGCAGGATCAAGCGGGGGCCACGACCGCGACACCGGCCGACCTCGCCGCTTCGCCGAGTCGGGCGTCGTAGACGACCATGCCCTCCAGATCATCGCCCAGTGCGCGAGCGGCGGTGAGATGGATCGCGTCCAGGGTGCGAAGTATCGCCGGATCCGCGACACCGGCATCCTCGAATGTCGATGTCGTCAGCGTCAGGATGGTCAACGAGTCCAGGATCTTGCGGGCCCGCACCATGAGGTCGGGGGCCGCTCGACGCACGGCGCGCAGGAGTTCGGCGCGAGTCAGATCCGAGGTGGTCGGGGAGCGGTCGGCTTCGGCGATCCAGGCTCGCAGCGCCGTCGTCTCCGGCTCGACGACGACCAGTTTGACCAGTGCCGAGGTGTCGAAATAGTGGGCCAATGGGTCAGTACCGCTCGGCCTCGCGCATGCCGGCGAGTTCGTCGGTGAGGCTGGCTCCGGGCTCGGGCGCACTCAGGTCGGCGAGGTTCAGGCGAGCCCGGCGGACCCTGCCCGCGGACTCCAGTGCGACGACCGGTGAAGCGGGGATGGGACCGATCTGCGCCACCGGTCGGCCTCGGTCGGTGATCGTGATCACCTCGCCGGCCGCCGCTTCCGCGACCACACCGGATGCGTTCTGCTTCAGGGCTCTGATCCCGACGGACACCATGTGCTTCATCGTAGCACCTGGCCTGCACGCGGAACCCCACCGGGCAATGCGACAATCCTCCGCATGTCACCTGATGCGCCGACCGCCCGGTCCTCGTCGCGACCCAGGGTGCTTTCCGGCATCCAGCCGACCGGGGACTCCTTCCACTTCGGCAACTACCTCGGCGCGCTCCGGCAGTGGGTGGCGCTGCAGGAGGACTACGACTCGTTTCACTTCATCGCCGATCTGCATGCCATCACGATGGAGCAGCCGGCGCCGAAGGTGCTGCGCGAGCGGACCCGGAGGGCCGCCGCCCAGCTGATCGCGATGGGAGTCGACCCGGCTCGGGCGACCATCTTCGTGCAGAGCCAGGTGCCGGCGCACGCGCAGTTGGCGTGGGTCCTCCAGTGCCTGACCGGGTTCGGCGAGGCCCGCCGGATGACGCAGTTCAAGGACAAGTCGATCAAGGGCGGGGAGGGGGCGGCCAGTGTCGGGCTGATGACCTATCCGATTCTCCAGGCCGCCGATATCTTGGTCTACCGGCCGCATTACGTGCCGGTGGGCGAGGACCAGCGGCAGCACCTGGAGTTGACTCGGGATCTGGCGCAGCGCTTCAACCACCGATACCAGAAGACCTTCCGGTTGCCCGAGCCCTACATCTTGAAAGCGACCGCCAAGATCGCGGACCTGCAGGACCCGGCGGCCAAGATGTCGAAGTCCTCGTCCTCGACCGCGGGCATCATCACCATGCTCGACGAGCCCGCCGTCAGCGCGAAGAAGATCCGGTCCGCGGTGACGGACTCCGGATCGGAGGTGCGGTTCGACCCCGAGGCCAAGCCCGGAGTCAGCAATCTGGTCACGATCTACTCGGCGCTGGCCGGTCGATCGGCGGCGGAGCTGGAACAGGACTACGCCGGTCGCGGCTACGGCGCCTTCAAAGCCGATCTCGCCGACCTGGTGGTCGACACGGTCGCCCCGTTCCGCGATCGGACCTTCGAGTTGCTCGACGATCGTGGTCATCTGGACCAGGTGCTCCGAGACGGCGCGGAGCGAGCCTCCGCGATCGCGGAGAACACGCTGCGCGACGTGTACGAGCGAGTCGGTTTCCTCGGTGCCGCGCGATCCGGCACTGCTTTTTCCGGCTCCGGGCAGTAGGGTCGCGCTGTGCATAGCGCCGCCCCGGCACCAGGGACCGAAGCCGGATCGACCGTCGACTCCGTTATCGGAGTTGCCTTGTCGCTGCCGGAACCCTGGGCCACCCAGTTGCAGGAGTACCGGACGGCGATCGGCGACGTCACCGCGTCGCTCATCCCGACCCACATCACGCTGGTGCCGCCGGTGCGGATCGCCGACGAGGCGCGGTCGGCCATCGAGTCCCACCTCGGCGACGTCGCGGCGAGCAGGGAGCCCTTCGGCATCCACCTGCGAGGCACCGGCACCTTCCGCCCGGTGTCGCCGGTGGTCTTCGTCGCCCTGGCCGACGGGATCGCCGACTGCGAGCAGCTCGCGAAGTCGGTGCGCAGCGGGCCGCTGACGACCGACCTGCGGTTTCCCTATCACCCGCACGTCACCATCGCCCAGGACCTCGACGACGTCGCGCTGGACCGGGCCTTCGACGAACTGGCCGGGTTCGAATGCCGGTTCATCGCCGACGGCTTCCACATGTACAGCCACGACCGGGACGAAGGGTGGCGACCGACTCGCAGTTTCACCCTCGGGGTGTGACCAATCTCGCGCGTTCCGGCCTGGGTCGCCGACTGGCTCTGGCCGCACAATGAGGACAGAATCATCCGGGGCCCGATCCGATCGAGATCGGTCGAACAGGCCCGGGAAACCGTACTGGAGGTAGCAATGGCGTCGACGGACGCGGAAACTCGCACCGGAGTCCACGGTCCGACCAGGGCCGCGATCGCGGACAAGACGCTACGCAAGGATCACTGGTGGCTGGCGCCGCTGGCCACGTTCGTCGTGTTCGCGGCGTTCATCGTCTACGCGACCTGGCGGGCCTTCTCCGGGGACGACTACTACGCCTCGCCCTACCTGTCGCCGTTCTACTCGCCGTGTCTGGGTGGCACCTGTGTCGAGGGCTCGGCGGACTTCGGAACGCCGTTCGACTGGTGGCGGCTTTCGCCGGCGCTGATCATCCTGGTGCTCCCGCTCGGCTTCCGCTTCACCTGCTACTACTACCGCAAGGCGTACTACCGGGCGTTCTGGCTCTCGCCACCGGCCTGCGCGGTGGCCGAACCGCACGCGTCGTACTCCGGCGAGACCAAGTTCCCGCTGCTCGTGCAGAACATCCACCGCTACTTCTGGTACGCCGCGGTGGTGGTCGCGGCGATCTTGACCTTCGATGCCGTGCTGGCCTTCCGGAACGCCGATCACGAGTGGGGGCATATGGGCCTGGGCACCGTGTTCATGTGGATCAACGCGGTGCTGATCTGGCTGTACACGCTCTCGTGCCACTCGTGCCGCAACATCGTCGGTGGACGACTGCGGCACTTCTCCAAGCATCCGTATCGGTACCGAATGTGGACCTGGGTGTCGAAGCTGAATCCCAAGCACGCCCAGTACGCCTGGTACTCCCTGTTCTCGGTTGCTCTGCTCGACCTCTACATCTACCTGCTGGCAACCGGACGCATCGAAGATCCGAGGTTCTTCTAGATGAGCGGCACGTCCGACCGGCACCCGATGACCGGCAACAGGATGACGAGCGAGGAGGCAGGCGTCGCGACATCCGGCTTCGGCGGCGTCGAGCACCATTCCTACGATGTGATCGTGATCGGTGCCGGCGGTGCCGGCCTGCGGGCCGCGATCGCCGCTCACGAGGCGGGGGCCAAGGCCGCCATCATCACCAAGTCGCTGCTCGGCAAGGCGCACACAGTGATGGCCGAGGGCGGTATCGCCGCGGCGATGGGGAATCGGTGGAAGGAGGACAACTGGGAGGTCCACTTCCGCGACACCATGCGCGGCGGCAAGATGCTCAACAACTGGCGGATGGCTCAGGTGCATGCCCAGGAGGCGCCCGAGCGAGTGCTGGAGCTTGAGGACTGGGGCGCCCTGTTCGACCGGACCGAGGACGGGCTGATCTCGCAGCGCGATTTCGGCGGCCATCGCTACGCCCGACTGGCGCACGTCGGCGACCGCACCGGCTTGGAGATGATCCGCACGCTCCAGCAGCGGGTAGTCGAGCTCGGCATCGATGTCTTCATGGAATGCACGATCACCGAGCTTTTCAAGTCCGCTCCGGACGACGGGCCGGGCAGCATCTCCGGAGCCTTCGGCTACTGGCGTGAGACCGGGCGGTTCGTGGTGTTCTCCGCGCCGGCGGCGATCCTCGCGACCGGGGGCGTCGGCAAGTCCTTCAAGGTCACCTCCAACTCATGGGAGTACACCGGCGACGGGCACGCGCTCGCGCTGCGGGCCGGGGCCCGGCTGCTCAACATGGAGTTCGTCCAGTTCCATCCCACCGGGATGGTGTGGCCGCCGTCGGTCAAGGGCATCCTGGTCACCGAGTCGGTGCGCGGCGACGGCGGGGTGTTGAAGAACTCCGAGGGCAAGCGATTCATGTTCGACTACATCCCCGACTTCTTCAAGGCCGAGACAGCCGACACCGAGGAGGAAGCCGACCGGTGGTACGACGACAAGATCAACAACCGCCGTCCGCCGGAGCTGCTGCCGCGCGACGAGGTGGCCCGGGCGATCAACGCCGAGATCAAGGCAGGCCGGGGCTCCGAGCACGGCGGGATCTACCTGGACATCGCGTCGCGTCGTACGCCTGAGTTCATCCGCAAGCGGCTGCCGTCGATGTACCACCAGTTCAAGGAGTTGGCGGATGTCGACATCACCGCCGAGCCGATGGAGATCGGTCCGACCTGTCACTACGTCATGGGTGGCGTCGAGGTCGACGCCGACACCCAGGCGTCCCCGCAGGTGCCCGGGTTGTACGCCGCCGGCGAGGTGTCGGGCGGCATGCACGGCTCGAACCGGCTCGGCGGCAACTCGCTGTCCGACCTGCTGGTCTTCGGCAAGCGGGCGGGAGAGCACGCCGCGAAGTACGCGTCCGACCTGGGTGACCGGAGGCCGGCGCCGAAGGAGGCCGAGGTGAAGACGGCCGAACGGTATGCCCTCAGTCCCTTCGAGACCGACGGCGGCGAGAATCCCTACTCGATTCAGCACGACCTGCAGCAGAACATGAACGACCTGGTCGGCATCATCCGTGAGGGCTTCGAGCTGCTCCGTTCGCTGGCGCGCATCGAGGAGTTCAAGAACCGGGCCGCGAAGCTGTCGGTCGAAGGGCATCGGCAGTTCAATCCCGGGTGGC
>JBOFLE010000139.1:0-4343 GCA_051657705.1 Nocardioides sp.
TCGGTGACGATCTCGACCCGGACCTTCGGTACCAGCGCGATGTCGTATTCGGCACCGCGATAGACCTCGGTATGCCCCTTCTGCCGGCCATAGCCGCTGACCTCGCTGACGGTCATGCCGGTCACGCCGAACGTCTCCAGGGCCTCGCGAACATCCTCCCACTTGTGCGGCTTGATCACCGCGGTCACCAGTTTCATGCGTTCACCTCCGGGTTGGCGGCCTGCCTCGCGGCCGGCGAATCTGAGTGCGCGCCGGGGACGGTTCCCTGACGAACGCCGGGCAGGCGCCGAGCACTCGACGCGCCCGCGAAGTCGTAGGCCGCCTCACCGTGCTCGCCGAAGTCGATGCCTTCGGACTCCGCGTCGTCGTCGATCCGCCAGCCCATGGTGTACTTGATCGCCAGGCCGATGATCAAGGTGGCCAGAGCCGACCAGATCATGGCGTAGAGAGCCACCACCGCCTGTACCACCAGTTGCTCCGCTCCCTCTCCGTAGAGAAGACCGGTGCCGGTGGACAAGAACCCGATGCCCAGAGTTCCGACCAGGCCGCCGACCAGATGGACACCGACGACGTCGAGCGAGTCGTCATAGTTGTACCGGTACTTCAATCCGACCGCGAGCGCACAGCACGCTCCGGCGACCACGCCGAGCGCCATCGAGCCCAACGGCGAGAGGGAGCCACATGCCGGGGTGATCGCGACCAGGCCGGCCACCACACCCGAGGCGGCGCCGAGCGAGGTGCCCTTGCCGTCGCGGATCTTCTCGATCAGCAGCCAGCCGAGCATCGCGGCACACGTCGCGAGCGTTGTGTTGAGCCACACCAGTCCGGTCTCGGTCGTGAATTGCGCGATCATCTCGGTTTCCTCGGTGGAGGCGAAGACGATCGATCCGGCGTTGAAGCCGAACCAGCCGAACCACAGCAACCCTGCGCCGATCATGGTCAGGGTCAGGTTGTGGGGCTTCATCGGCTCCTTGCCGAAACCGAGCCGGCTCCCGATCACCAGCGCCAGCACCAGGCCGGCCACGCCGGCATTGATGTGTACCACGGTCCCACCGGCGTAGTCGATCGGGGCGACCTTGGCGACACCGTCGGCGACCCCGAACACCATCGAGGACAGGCCCCCGTCGACGTTGCTCAGGAAGCCGCCGCCCCACACCTGGTGAGCCAGCGGGAAGTAGGACAAGGTCACCCAGATCGGCAGGAAGACCAGCCACGACGAGAACTTCACCCGATCGGCGATAGCGCCGCTGATCAGCGCCGCGGTGATCACGGCGAAGGTCATCTGGAACGCCACGAAAACGTAGTTCGCGGGGAGCGTGTCGCTAAGCCCGAACTGGTCGAACGGGCTGGCGAACAACATGAAGAACTCGCCACCGGGGTTCTCCGCGTCGGCCGCGGCCCACTCCAACGAGCTATAGGACATCGACCAGCCCCAGAGCGCGTAGACAATGCCGACGACGCCCAGCGAGGCGAAGGACATCATCATCATGTTGAGCACTGATTTCGACCGGCTCATCCCACCGTAGAAGAGGGCGAGTCCGGGCGTGGTCATCAAGAGCACCATCGAGGATGCGACCAACATCCAGGTGTAGTAGCCGTCCATGGCACCTCCGTCACGAGGGGGCAGGCGTCGTTGCGCCTTTGGTGGGCTCCAGGCTGTCGATCCGGTGTTTCGATCCAACGCGCCTCATGTTGCGGAAAGGAAACACATCTACTTCATTTGTTACGCCCTGGTTAATCCGCTTCCGCGTCGGTGTTCACGAGCGGCCACACCGAAGGTCCCGGCGGCGGTCTTCGCAGATCCCGGAACGTCAGTGACCCCGCCGCAATCGTGCTTGGCGCGGCGGGGTCACTGAATCGAGGTCCTACTCCCCGGCGACACCTGCCGCGAACATCGTCGCCACCTGCTGCTGGGTGAGGGCGTAGTCGAACGTCGACACCTCGTCGACACTACCGTCGAGATGGTCGCTCAGCGGCCACCGGTTGTTGTAGAAGTTGATGCCGAAGACCAGCTGGATCGCGCTCAGGTCGGCATAGCCGGCCCGGACATAGCTGGTGGGCATCCCGTTGGCCTGGGCCAACGGGTCGAAAGGCGTGCCGGTCGCGCTGCCTTGCAGCCAGCCGTCGACGTACAGTGCCGCGTTGCCCGCGCCGTCGTACGTGCCGACCGCCAAGTGCCACTCGCCGTCGTTCCACACCGGGCCCTGGTTGCGGATGTTGATCGTGCCGACTCCGAACGGCCCACCCGTCCCGGACTTCGCCGCGAACACCAACGAACCGTTGTTGTCCATGGTGATGATGCGGTCGGTATTGCCGCCCGGGCCGGTCGCCCGGTCGCTCTGGGCCACGATCACGCCGCCCCGGTTGGTCGTCGTCTTGAACCAGGCCGCCTGAGAGAACGCGTTCGGTGCCGCGATCGTGTTGGTGCCCGCGACGTAGCCCGAACTGCCATTGAGCGTGACGGCCGAGTTGCCGGCCAGCTCACCGGGCTGCCCGGTGGCGACTCCGCCCTGGAAGCTGCCGGTCCGGCCGTTGCCGCTGGCATCGGCGGCGGTGCCGCCCGCGTCGTCGAGCCGCCACCATTGCAGCGGGTTGAGCCCGGAGACCGCGCTCTGATACGAGGGCGGGACCGTCGTACGCACCGTGCCCGAGACCGATGTCGACCTGTTGCTGGTGAACGTGCCGTCGCTCGCCGTGACCTGGTAGGTATGCGTGGAACCAGCCGCGAGCCCGGTGTCGTCGACCCGCAGCACCGGCCGCGACCAGTGCCAGGACTCGGCCTGGACCGTGCCGACCAGCGTGTTGGTGTCGCGGTACACCCGGTAGGTCAGCGTGCCACTGTCGGGATCGTGCACCGCCGGGAACTCCACCGTCAGCGTTCCGGTATCGGTCGCCTGGACGGTGACCGGCATTCTCGACACCACCTTGAGTGGCGTGTTCGGCCACGGGTCGCCGTTGTAGTTGCGGCCGGCCACCTCGGGTGTCGCGGTGTTGCCGCCATTGCGGAAGCGGGCGAGCCCCTGCTGATTGGCGCCGTTCACCCGTGAGAAGTCGCCGCCCACGAAGATCTGGGTGCCGTCGGTGGCCATCACCTGCGGGCCGACCGAGGTGGTGCCGCCGGTGCTGGTGGCGTTGGTGTTGGGCGACCAGTGCACGAAACTTCCGTCGGTGACGTCTTGTGCCACCAGATACCGGTGCAGGAAGGCGTCCCGGCTGGTGCCGCCGACGTAGCCGCCGAACGGCCCGCCCGAACTGAACGCGCAGTCGTGCTGGTGGGAGCCCTTGTAGAGAATGCCGTCCATCACCGCCAGGCCCTGGCTCGCACCCAGACACGGCGAGTTCCACAGCATCACGCCGTCGGAGACGCGCGCCGCATAGGTGCCCTCGTAACAGCCGGGCGGATCGCCCTCGGCCGTGACGTAGGCGACCGTCCCGGCGGCGATGATGTCGGTGACCCGACCACCACAGTTGGTATTGATCGGCTGGCTGGCAGCGGCCGGCCAGGATTGGGTGTCGCCACTGGCGGGGTCGAAGGACACCAACCCTCCGGTGGGCACGCCGTCGACGCTGTTGAAGCTGCCGCCCGCGAGCACCCGACTCCCGCCCGGCAGCACCTCGATCGCGTTGACCCGAGGCGAATAGGTCGCGAACGGGCTGGGCGGCGGAGCGGCCAGCACCGGGTTGAAGGCCGCGTTGAGGCTGCCGTTAGTGGCGCTCACCGACGCGAAGTTGGACCGGCCGCCACCACCGATGGTCGTGAAGTCTCCGCCGATGTAGACCGTGCTGGCGGTGGAGTCGAGCGAGACCACCGTACGGTTGGAGTTCGGATTGAACGTCGCGTCGACCGTGCCGTTCTGGCCGGCCGCGACGTTCGTGATGTTGATCGCGGCCACCCGATTGCGAGTGGTTCCGCCGACGGTGGTGAATTGCCCGCCGAGGTAGAGACGGTTGCCGTTCGGCGAGACGTCCATGGCGTTGACCCGGCCGTTGACCGCGAGATTGAACGTGGTGATCAACGCGCCGGTGCTGGCGTTGAACGCGGCCAGCCGGGTACGGGTGACCTGTTGCGCGCTGCCGACCGCGGTGCCGGGGGGGCGGACCGTCGTAAAGGATCCACCCGCGTAGAGCACGCCGTTGGACACCGCGAGCGCGAAGACCTCGCTGTCGGTCTGCCACATCGACGAGTTCGTGCCGCTCAGGACCGTGCCGCTGATCACCGCCTCCGCGGGAGCGGTCCCGACGACTCCCGCTGCCGCCACCGCGGCGAGTGCCGCGACACCGCTGGTGAAGCGTACGAAGGTCCGGCGTATCTGAATCACGCTCATTCTCATCCCCAACTAGAA
>JBOFLE010000140.1:0-5673 GCA_051657705.1 Nocardioides sp.
AGGCGATCCGCCCGCTGCTGAAAGAGGACGCGATCGCCGATATCGCGCTCGTGATCTCGCACACCGGGCGACTGCCCGAGTGGCCGCTGTAAACGGGACTGCAGCGTCGCGGTCCCGCTATCCAATCAAAGAGAAGGAAGAACGATGCCACTCGTAGGCGAATCGTCATGGTTTTTCAACAGTTCATCTCTCTACCACAGCTTTACTCGATCTGCCGATATCGATATCCCGCCGAGCGCGGCCTTCCTCAAGGTCTTCCTGGGAGGTTCCTATGGCGAAGATGATGAAACCAATGCGGCGGGTGCGTACATCAAGAACATCAGGTTCAGGAATCAGAACGGCGTCGATCAGACCGTCAATTTCATTGGCGATCAAGTGAAGGTGCAATACAACCCGACCCTTACTCATGCAACCATTGCCGCTCATGGAATAAACGGCTTCGCGGAGTTGGTGTGGACATTGGGGTATTGGGCTTAACTGCTGAAACAGGCAATAGTGAAGGGGATATTATGGACTCGAAGGAACTCAAGAAGAGCATCCAGTCCGTCGGGGAAGCGCCGGCCCTGGCTTCGGTGAGCACGGTTGTGCTCTACGACTCCTCCGACGGTCGCATCGTGCATCTGCACGAGACCCTGACGATGGACGGGGCGGAGCGGCGATCGGCAGATGATCGGCGACGCTCGGCCCGCGAGGTCGCCGCGGAGCTAGGAGCCGCGGTGGACGACCTGGAGATCGTGGAGATCGACGACTTCGCCATTGAACCCGACACGGCGTATCGCGTCGAGGCGGGGACCCGCAAACTGGTCGAGGTTCCCGTCGAAAGCCAGCGGGCCGCGCCATGACGTGAACCTCCCGCACCTTGACGGACGACCGAACCGACGCGGAGAGGAGATGTCGACGAAGTATCGCGCCGCCCGCGTGATCTCGTGGCGAGTAGCCACCAGGAGCCCGGCTCGCCATCATGGGTGAGTGTTCTCGGCCCGTGACGGTGACCTGGCGACCGCGACCGCGGCGCTCAACGGCCGTGGTATCGCGATCACCGGTGCGGCCGGGGTAGGCAAGACAGCCCTGGCTCGCGCGGTCGCCGCGAAGCTGGACCAGCACCACACCTGCCTGGTGTGGCTGGCGGCCTCCGAGGCCAGCCGTCAGCTGCCGTTCGGCGCGCTGGCGCCTCTGGTTCCGGCGACCACGTCGCCCGATGCCACCACCGTGCTCCCCGCGGTCCGGGACGCGCTACGCGAGAAGGCCCGGAGGCGTCGCCTAGTAATGGTGGTCGACGACGCCCATCTGCTTGACGGGCCGTCGGCCGCGTTGGTGGTGGCGCTGACGCCGCACGCACGCTTGATGGTCACCGCGCGGTCCGGCCAGCCGCGGCCGGACGCGGTGACATCACTGTGGAAGGACGGTTATCTCGAGCGGCTGGATCTGATGCCGTTCGATCGATCCGCGACCGCCGACCTGCTGGCCGGCCAGGTCGGCGGCGAGGTGGCCGGACCCACCGTCGACCTGCTGCATCAGTGGACCCGCGGGAACGCGCTATTCCTGGTCGAACTGGTGGGGTTCGGCCTGCGCGGCGGTGCCTTCCGCCAGGAGTCGGGGTTGTGGTGGTGGCGAGCCCCGCTGCTGGTTCCGCCGGTGATGTCGGAATTGTTGGACCGGCAGGTGCGCGACCTCGGCGGCAGCGAGCGCGACGCGCTGGCCGCGGTCGCTCTCAGCGAGCCGGTGTCGATGTCGGTACTCGAACGCGTCGTGCCGGCCGAGGTCGTCGTCCACCTGGAAGATCGCGGGCTGCTGAGGACCGACGACCCAGGCGGCTGGGCGGCGGAGCCCGCGGTGTCTTTTCGGCATCCGATGCTGGGCGCAGCCGTACGCCGTCGGCTCTCGGCGGCGCGCCGCCGCCGGGCGGCCGCGATGCTCCTGGACGCCCACGCCGAGTCCGTCGTACAGCCACGAGACGTGGTCCAGCGGGCGACCTGGCAGCTCGAGTCCCGGCGCGGCGTAGAGCCCGGACTGCTGATCCGGGCCGCCGACGCGCTCCTGCATGTCGACCCGGCGCGTGCCCGAGAGATGTCGGAGGAGGCGCTGCGCCGAGATCCATCGGCGAGCGTGGCGATAGGCCATGCGCAGTCGCTGGTGGAGGTAGGCGAGGTCGCCGAGGCTCGCACCGTCTTGGAAGCAGCCGCCGAGCGTGCGACCGATCCGGCGGAGCAGATCCACCTCGCGGTCGCGCTCGCCGGGCAACGGGCCTGGGCGGAGCGCGACCCGTCGGGCGGCTACTCGGAGCTAGCGGCATTGCTGGCCACGGTGACCGAACCCGGAGCGCGCAGCGAGATCATTTCCGTCACCGCGTTGGCGCGATTGTTCGCCGGACGCGCTCCGGACGCGCTCGACCTCGCCGAGGAGGTGCTGGCCGATGCCGCCGCGCAGCCCGCGGCCCGGCTGCGTGCCCGGCTGACCCAGGGCGCCGCGCTCACCCTGGTCGGCCGGACCCGCGAAGCCCTCGCCGCCAGTGAGTCGGCGGCTCGCCAGGCGATCCGCGGCTCGGTGGGCCTGCCGTACGCCCCGGGAATGGCGATGGCAGCCATCGCGCTGGCGCAGCTCTGGCGCGAGCCGATCTCCGACCTGCCGACCACTCACCCGGCGACCGGGCGCTGGCCGGTGCCGGCCTACCGGCTCATCGGTGGCACCCAGCCGACCACCTGGCCGCTGTTCGACGGCTACACCCGCCGTGTCGCCGGCGACCTGGCCGGCGCGACGGATCGCCTCCGAGAGGCGCTGGTGCAGCAGTCCGGCGGTGAAGGACTGTTCCGCTCCGAGGCCGCCGCCTGGCTCACGCTCTGCCTCGCCGAGGCCGGGAAGTTGGACGAAGCTGCCGACGTACTGCGCTCGACTCCACCCGACGACATGGCCCTGGTGCCCGGGTTGATGCCGTGGGCTTCGGCCGGCCTTGCCGATGCCCGCGGAGACAAGAAGGAGGCGATCCGGCAAGTCAACGCCGCGGTGGCCGAGGCGCGTCGGTCCAGGTGCCGGCTGGTGGAGTTGGGCTATCTGTGCTTCGAAGCCGAACTCCGTGGCTTCGATGGCTCGGCGGCGATCGCCCCCCGGATCCGGCAGCTGCTTGAGGAGGTGGACGCGCCGAGGCTGGTGGTGAGTGCGATGGCGACGCTGGCCCTGATCGAGGCGGAGTCCGGACAACCGGGCCAGGCGATCTCGCTGCTGGGCCATGTCGGGGCACTCGAAGGCATGGGGTTGTTGAAGCCCGCCCTCATCGTCGCAGAAGCCGCCGAGTCACGGGGCGACCCGGAAGCACGCGCACACGCAGATCGGCTACGCGGGGTGCTCGGGCTCACCCCGGTCGGTACCCGGCCCGAGCTGACCGCCCGTGAGTCGGAAGTGGTCACGCTCGCGGCTGACGGCATGTCCGATCGCGAGATCGCCGAGCGACTGGTCCTTTCGGTGCGCACGGTCGAGAGCCACCTCTCCCGGGCTTACCGGAAGCTCCAGGTGAGTTCTCGGCGAGAACTCACCGGAGTCCTCCGGGCCGGCCACGAGCCGCCTCGCATCCGATAGTGCGGCTAGCCCTTGCGGTGCTTCTTCTTGTTCTTCTTGAAGTCGCGTCTGGGGTGGCCGCCGGGGTGATGCAGCGGGGCGCCGGCGTCGGGCGCGAGCTCGATCAGCTTCCCGGAGATGCGCGTGGTCGCCAGCGCTTCGCGGGCCCCGGCGGGCAGGTCGGCCGGCAGTTCGACGAGGGAGTGGTTCATCCGGATGTCGATGTGGCCGAAGTCGTTGCGGCTCAGCCCGCCCTCGTTGGCGATCGCCCCGACGATCTGACGGGGCTCGACCCGGTGCCGTTTCCCGACCGCGATCCGATAGGTGATCATCTCGATGTCGGTCCGGCCGCGCGGCCTGCGGGCGTCTCTGCGGGCGCGTTCGGTGCCCTGGTCGCCCCGGTCGGGACGCTCGCGGCGGGGCGGACGCTCCGGCTCGGGCTCCATGAGGAGCGGCTCGTCCCCTTGGAGTACGACGGCGAGGGCGGCCGCGACATCCACCTCCGGCACGTCGTGCTCGCGCACGTAGTGCCCGACCACGTCGCGGAAGAAGCCGATGGTCCCGGCGTCCAACGCCGCCGTGATGGCGTCGTCGAACTTGCTGAGCCGGGTCGAGTTGACGTCCTCGACGGTCGGCAGCGCCATCGGCTCCAGCGCCTGCCGAGTCGCCTTCTCTATGGTCTTCAGCAGGTACCGCTCCCGGGGCGTGACGAAGGAGATCGCGTCGCCGGCGCGGCCGGCCCGGCCGGTGCGTCCGATCCGGTGCACGTACGACTCGGTGTCGGTCGGGATATCGAAGTTGACCACGTGGCTGATCCGCTCCACGTCCAGCCCGCGCGCGGCGACGTCGGTGGCGACCAGGATGTCGAGTTGGCCGCCGCGAAGCTGCTCGATGGTCCGCTCGCGCACGGTCTGCGGCATGTCTCCGTTGATCGCGATGGCCGAGAAGCCCCGGGCGCGCAGCCGCTCGGCGAGCTGTTCGGTGGCCTGCTTGGTGCGGGCGAAGACGATCATCGCCTCGAAGTTCTCGACCTCGAGGATCCGGGTCAGCGCGTCGACCTTTTGCGGGTAGGACACCGTCAGGTACCGCTGCCGCGTGTTGGCGGAGGTCGTGGTCTTGTTCTTGATCGTCACCTCGACCGGATCGGTCAGGTACTTCTCCGAGATCCGCCGGATCCGCGGCGGCATGGTGGCGGAGAACAGCGCCACCTGCTTGTCCTCGGGCGTGTCGGCGAGGATCGTCTCGACGTCGTCGGCGAATCCCATCTTGAGCATCTCGTCGGCCTCGTCGAGCACCAGGACGCGGATCTCGCTCAGGTCCAGTGTGCCGCGGTCGAGGTGGTCCATGATCCGACCCGGGGTCCCGACGATGACGTGGACGCCGCGGCGAAGCGCGCTGAGTTGTACGCCGTACCCCTGCCCGCCGTACACGGGCAGCACGTGCACCCCGGAGATGCCGGCCGCGTACCGCTCGAACGCCTCGCACACCTGCAAGGCCAACTCCCGGGTGGGGCACAGAACGAGCGCCTGCGGGGATTTCTGGGCGAGGTCCAGCCGGGACAGGATCGGCAGCGCGAACGCCGCGGTCTTCCCGGTGCCGGTCTGCGCCAGGCCGACGATATGCCGGCCCTCCAGCAGTGGTGGGATCGTGGCGGCTTGGATGGGCGACGGCGACTCGTAGCCGACCTGGTCCAAGGTGGCAAGGATGCGTTCGTCGAGACCGAGGTCGGCGAAGGCCGGACCCTCCGGCGCGGCCGGCTCCCCGTGCGGCGCGGGGGAAACTGTCTCGGGCTGATTCACCGGAGGAGTCTATAGACCCACGGCCGCTTCTCCGCAGTCGGCGACACTGACCCGGCAGTTGTCCTGCGACACGCCGGCTCTGCGCGCTCTCGCCTCGCAGTTCGATCCGCGGCAGCGCTGGCCGAAATCAGATCCCACGTGCGTCAGCGGATCTCACGCTTCGGCGAGTCTGGCCAGATAAGTGCCGGGTCGGCGAGGGGGTGGGGATAAGAGTGAGAGGGTGGGGGCTGTGAGGGTGTGAGGAGAAGTTGACCTACGAGTCAATGCGGGTGGAACGGCGGCGAAACCTCCGTCGCTTTCCCTGGGAGTACCCATTCCGAAGGAG
>JBOFLE010000141.1:0-3794 GCA_051657705.1 Nocardioides sp.
GCCGTCGGCACCGCGGCCGGCGCCGGGTTCGCCGGGCTGCTCTTCGTGATGCTGACCGGTGGCTTCGGGCAACGCCTGCTCAAGACGTTGTTCGACCACGTGCTCAGCCTGCTGGGCCTGGGATGACCGCCCGGCGCCGCCGCGACGAGTCCGGCGCGGTGACGGCGGAGGTCGTGATGACTCTGCCCATGCTGCTGAGCGTGACCGTGGGTCTCGTCTGGCTGCTGGCCGTCGGCGGCGCCCAACTACGGGCGATCGACGCCGCGCGGGAGACGGCGCGGGCAATCGCGAGAGGAGACGAGCGGGGCAGTGCGATCGCCATCGGCGAGCGCATTGCCCCGACCGGTGGCCGGGTCACTGTCACGCGCCGAGACGACCGGGTGGCGGCAGTCGCCAGCGCCAGGGTGGCAGGCCCCGGGGGGCTGCTGGGCTTCCTGCCGGCGGTGACGGTCTCGGCGCGCGCCGAGGCGCTCATGGAGACCGCGGACAATGCGCTCGTGCCCTGACACCCGAGACGAACGCGGCGCGGGGACCGTGCTCGCCGGATCGTTCCTGGCGCTACTCCTCGTCGTCGGCGCGGCGATCGCCGCGCTCGGCGGGCTGTTGCGGGCGAATCGGCAGGCGCAGGCGGCGGCCGATCTCGGAGCGCTGGCCGGCGCTTCGGCACTACAGCGGGGCGATCAGGCGTGTGCCGCGGCGGCGCGGCTGGTCGCCGCCAACCAGGCTCGGTCCACCGAATGTGAGATCAGGGGAACCGATGTGGTCGTCCGGGCCGAGGTGAGAGTGTCGGCGTGGTGGGGCGTTGTGGCCACCCCATCCGCGCAAGCCCGGGCCGGCCCAGGAGGACCGCCCTAGCGGTCGTCGGCTTCGGCTTCCTTCTTGCGCTCGGCCTCGACCTTCTGCAGCTTGTCGGACAACTCCTCCATCTGCTTGCGGTCCTTCCGCTCCTTCATCGAGCGTCTGGCGCCGAGCCGGATGAAGGAAACGCCCCAGTGCGCGGCGAGGCCGGTGGCGAGGCCGAGGAGGAAGATCGTCAGGGTGGTGAGCTCGAAGCCGAGGATCTCGCCGCTGCCCTTGCTGACGAAGGCGGCGGCCGACACGGCAAGAGCGCCCGCGATCAACAACACGATCCCGAAAGCAATCATGGCCGTACGCTACCCCGCCGCCGCTGCCCTGAGCACTACTTCGAGCAGCTTGCGAGCGCCGGCCTTGTCCAGCGGGCTGTTCTGGTTCCCGCACTTGGGGGATTGCACGCAGGACGGGCAGCCGTCGAGACAAGGACAGTCGACCAGGACCTGCCGAGTCGCCGACAACCATTCCGGCAGCAGCCGGTAGCCGCGGTCGGCGAAGCCGGCGCCCCCCGGATAGCCGTCGTACACAAAGACGGTCAGCGCATCCGTATCCGGGTGCCGAGCTGTCGACACGCCGCCGATGTCCCAGCGATCGCACGTGGCGAACACCGGGAGGAGACCGATCGCACAGTGCTCGGCAGCGTGTGCCGCGCCCGGGAGGTCGTCGTGGCCGAGTTCCCCCAGCAGGTCGTCGTCGACGGTCCACCACACGGCGCTGGTGACCAGCGACCGAGGTGGCAGGTCGAGCGGCACCTCGCCGATCACCTCCCCCCCGGGCTCGCGCCGCTTGAGATAGCTGACGACCTGATGCGTGACCCCCACCGTCCCGAAACCGGCGGTGACGCCTGGCCACGAGCGTCCGAGGCGTTCCTCGTGGATGGCGATCGAGGTCACCTCGCGGGCGGCCGTTGAGTACGACGGGACCATCGTCGTCATCGTCGCGACGCCGGCCTCGGCGTCGAGTGCCTCGACCAGCCAGGTCTCGCCGCGGTGCAGGTACACCGCGCCGGCGTGCGCGACGGAGTGTGCTCGGGCCCCGTCGACGGTTCCGATCACGCGTCCGGTCTCCCGCTCGATCAGCTGGACGGCCGGGCCACCGGCCGAGCGGATGTCGGCGAGATCGCAGGCTCGTTCGTCGTGTGTCCAGAACCAGCTCGTGGACCGGCCGCGGGCCCGTCTTCGCAGGAGCCCGTCGGCGCACAACTCCTGCACCACCTCCGCGGCGCTGTCGGCGAAGAGCGCGAGGTCGGCCTCGCGGAGCGGCACCTCCGCGGCCGCCGCGCACAGCTGCGGGCCGAGGACGCGGGGATTCTCGTGGTCGAACACACTCGCCTCGATCGGAGCCCCGAGAAGGCTGTCGGGGTGATGTATCAGGTAGGTGTCCATCGGGTCGGGACGGGCGATCACGACGCCGAGCGCGTCCGCCCCGGCGCGCCCCGCTCGTCCGAGTTGTTGCCAGAGTGCCGCTCGCGTGCCCGGAAAGCCCGCGATCAGGACCGCGTCGAGCCCGGCGACGTCGATTCCTAGCTCCAGGGCGCTGGTCGATGCCAGTCCGGTGATCCGGCCGGCGCGCAGGTCGGTCTCGATCGCCCGCCTCTCCTCCGGCAGGTACCCGCCGCGGTAGGAGGCGACGCGAGTGGGCAGCGCCGGGTCGACCTCGGCCAGAAGTTCGGCGGCCCGCGCCGCGACGTACTCCACGCCGCGTCGCGAGCGAACGAAGGCCAGCGTGGCCACGCCCATCGCGACCAGGTCGGCCAGGAGTTCGGTGGCCTCCGAGGTGGCGGAACGGCGGGTGGGTGCGCCGTTCTCGCCGCCGCCCGCGATCAGGGGAGGCTCCCAGAGCGCTACCGCGAGCTCGCCACGCGGCGATCCGTCGTCGGTGACCGCCTTGGCCGGCGCGCCGATCAACCTGCCCGCCGTGAGCTCGGGGTCGGCGATCGTGGCCGATGCCAGCATGAACGTCGGGTCCGCGCCGTAGACCCGCGCCACCCGCCGCAACCGGCGCAGAACGTGCGCGACATGGGCACCGAAGATGCCGCGATAGTGGTGACACTCGTCAACCACCACGTACTTGAGGGTCGAGAGGAAGTCCGCCCAGCGCTGGTGAGTCGGGAGCAGGGACGAATGCAGCATGTCCGGGTTGGTCAGCAGGTACTCCGTGAACTGCCGCGACCAGGCTCGTTCGTCGCGGTTGCTGTCGCCGTCGTGCGTGCTGGCCCGCACGTCGAGATCCAGTTCCCGGATCCGACCGAGCTGGTCGTGGGCCAGGGCTTTGGTCGGGGCCAGATACAGCACGCTGGTGCCTCGTTCGCCACGCGTACCGCGGGTCTGCCGAATCCGCGACATCGTGGGGAGTAGATAGCCGAGCGACTTCCCGGACGCGGTGCCGGTGGCCACGATGACGTGATGTCCGTCGTACGCGGTGTCGGCCACCTGTCGCTGATGCGACCAGAGACGGGTAATGCCGCGGGCTTCGAACGCGGCTCGGACGTCGGTGGCCACCCAGGACGGCCAGTCCCGATGCGCCGGTGTTCGCGCGGGCAACACCTCGAGGTGGACCAGTCGATCGACTCGGCCCGGACCCCGCGTCAGGCCGCGAACGGTCGCGGCGACGGATCGGTCCGGCACGGGCATCAGTGTGGCAGCCAGGTGGGACAGGCCTCGGCCGGACTACCGCCGGGACCCGGTGAGACGGTCCGTGCGGGTCGCGGCGGACGGTGGACGCAGGCTTGAGGAGAAGTTAATTCCGAAAAGACCTCACGGCTAGGTAGCGAGTGACACAATCACGCCGTAGCCGGTGACGGACGCACCGACGTGGATTCCCTACTCAGACCGAGGACGACGTGGACCTGACGCTCACGACCCGCGAGCTCCTCGCCGACGGCGAGGGGCCGGTCGTCATCGACGTCAGCGGCGAGATCGATGTCTACACCGCTCCGAAGC
>JBOFLE010000142.1:0-2505 GCA_051657705.1 Nocardioides sp.
CGTCGCGACGCTTCGCCCCACCGAACACCACAGCACACGCACACCGCCACGACGAAGCTGAGCGGCCACCGCCGCACCCATCCGCCCTGGATGAAGCACCGCCACCGCGGGACCGGTCACAGACTGCTCCCGGACGGCACGTGTGGGGACACGGCGGTTGCTGCGGCGGATCGGTACCGGCTCACTGATGGTCTGCCGGTGTCAGCAGGAGGTCGAAGACGGCGCGGTCTCGACCGGGCCCTTTGAGGTCTTTGGTGAGCCACAAGCCGTCTTGTTGGTAGTCGGCTTTGGTGTTGACGTACCCCAGCGTCGTCCATAGCCGGACCGCGTCGGTGTTGGCGGCCTCGGAGGTCAACCAGAGCCTACGGATGCCCCAGCCGCCCGCCCGCCGTCGGAGTTCGTCCAACAGCGTTACTGCGTAGCCCCGCCGTCGATACTCGGGCGCAACGGCTACATCCTGAACGTAGATCTCGTGGGCTCCGTTGCTCTGGTCGCGGAGGGCGATCACCACCGCTATCGGACGCCCCTCGATCCGCAGGCACAGACATGTCGAGCCGAAGAGCCGAGCGTAGAGCCAATAGTCAGACAGCTGACGAGCCGAGACAAAAGGCCCCGCGCCTCCGAACAGCGCCACCAAGTCCTCCGCGTCCGCCTCACGGATCGACTCGGGCACCAGCCGCTTCACCGGCCTGCTCCGATCGTGGCACCGAGTGCGACCAAGACCGCCGGAGGATCGGCAGCATGGACCAATGCACTGCCGACCACGAGAACGCTCCTGGTCTCATCGAGTACGTCAGCCATGTTGCTCGAATTCAATCCCGAGATCGCAAGCGGCAATGAGGTGACGGCGTCGTCGATACGGCCACCCCGTTGACGATAGGGCCCGGAATCAACTCACGTAGGTCGCGTGAGGGACCGGGTGGCCTCCAACGCCAGGCCGAGTACTCCGGCGACGTTGGCGGCCAGCACGGCGTACGCCAACCAATCCTCAGCCTGGACGATCTCCGGGAGCTCACTCGGAAACACCACAGGTGGGTGCAATTCCACCCGCCCATCGGGCCGCACGAGTAACTACTGCACCACCTGATCGACGAACTCCGGGCTGGGACGACGCATCCAATCGACACCGGTCAGACCGCCGACGGCGTCGGCACGCCGCACACCATCCACCCAACTCGGCGCCGCCGGCTCCGCAGCAAGTACGGAGGGAATCACATGTCGTGGTGGATTGAACCCGGAACTCGACACAGTTACGTCGTTTCCGGCGTTCCGCAACGAGATCGATGCGCAACTGGCCAGCCGCCATCTGGTGGGACACTGGAAGAACCTCAGCGACACCCGATACTTCGGGTCCCTTCACCTTGCGATCCTCCCGGAGGAGAACGTGATGACCGGCTACTACACGGCGTACGCGACCGACATCTCCGTAGCCGCGATGCCCTGGACATGGATACGCCTGAGCCAGATCTCCCTGTCAGGAGTCGATGTGGCCCGGGTCAGAATCAAGGAGCCGGCAACCATCCACGAGATCGTGCACAGCAGAACGAGCACTGGTCCTATCGATCTGTCGGAGATCACAGAAGCCGAGCCCCGGGCGTGACCCTCACACGAGCTGCCGTCCTCGAAGTCGTTGACGTCTACATCAAGGCGTGGACCCAGCAGGACCCCGACCTGATCCTCTCGATCTTCACCGAGTCAGCCACCTACCACGAACGTGTCCTCGAAGAACCGATACGCGACCACGCGGGAATCCGCAGCTACTGGATATCGAAGGTAGTCGAGACGCAGGACAATATTTCATGCACCGTGCTTAACGTCTACCTCGAAGGCGCGACGGCAATCGTCGAGTGGGACGCGGAATTCGACGACCTCATCAAGGGATGCCGGAAGCAGATGCGAGAAGTAGCCATCCTCACCTTCGAGGGAGGGAAGATCGCCAGCCTTCGCGAATACTGGGCATCGCGACGAGTCGGCGACCTTCCCTAGCTAGCGGTCGAGTCCACGCACTGCCGGGGAGTAGGTTGCCAGTCACGTTCGCCACCGCCTATCAGCGGAAGGGCCAACCAACACCGTGACCAGCGATGGAACCCAGATCATCCTGCTCAACGGTAGGCAGCAAGTCCTGATGTACCTCCGCGACGACAAATCCGAGATTCCCTACCCCGGAATGCTCGAGCCCGGCGAGTCCCCAGCCGCGTGCATCCGCCGCGAGATCGCAGAAGAGATCGGGATCACCCTCGATCCCGATCACGTCCGGCATATCCGGACTCGTGACCTGCACTACGGCGTGGGACACACATTCTTCGCACCCGTCGAGATCGAGATCGAGATCGACGACGTCGTACTCACCGAAGGACAACGTCTCAGCTGGTTCACCGAGTCCGAGGCCGCCACGACGAAACTGGCCTACGAGGACAACCAGATCCCCGCCGAGTTCTTCGCCTCCGGGCCGCCCGTCGGTGAGGGCGGCCGGCCCGAAGACGCCGCGCGCTGACGCCAACTGCG
>JBOFLE010000143.1:0-5695 GCA_051657705.1 Nocardioides sp.
GCGATTCATCATCCGCTTGGTCGATGACATCCGAACCAGCATCGACAGCGGAGACTTCGACGCGTTCCGGACGGAATTCCTCGGTCGGTACTATGCGCGCTCCCGGGCCTAGCCTCCGCTGAGGCGTCACAAAAGCACGCCGAGTGGTCACAAAAGCGGATTCTTTGTGACGTGTCGGCGTGCATTTGTGACGTGTCGGCGGGTTAGGAGGAGGTGGACCCCTCGCGGCGCTTGAGCGTCCTGATCACGGCGTAGGTGAGCGGCAGCACCATCACCTCGACGGCGACCTTGTAGAGATAGCCGAGGAGCGCGAACCCGGCCAACGAGGTCCAACTCGGGAAGACGCCGGCGAAGGCGATCACCGAGAACAGCGCGGTGTCGGCGAACTCGCCCACCACGGTCGAGCCGACCAGCCGCGACCACAACCGACCTCGCTTGGCCCGGGCCTTGAGCCACACCAACACGTAGGCGTTGAGCAGTTGGCCGGCCAGATAGCCGGCCAGGCTGGCCACGACGATCCGCGGGAAGAAGCCCAGCACGGCCTGGAAAGCATCCTGGTTCTCATAGCCGGGGCCCGGTGGCGCGGCGCCGACGACGAGGAAGGTGACCGAGGCCAGCGCGGCCAGCACGAAGCCGACCAGGATCGCCCTCCTGGTGTGGCGCAGGCCGTAGACCTCGGCCAGCACGTCGCCGAGCACGTAGGTCAACGGAAAGAGCAGGGCGCCGCCGTCGGTGTAGATGCCGTCGATCAACGGCATCGGCTCGAACACCGTGATCGTCTTGGTCGCGGCCACGTTGGAGATCAGCAGCAGTCCGCAGAAGGCCGCCATGACGACGGCATAGGTGGTGCCCGGCCTCGCGAGGTGGCCGGCCGCCTCGTCGTCTCGTACCCGGCTCGAGTCGGCAGTGGGAGTGCTCACGGGGGACGAGCCTAGGGCTCGCCCCCCGTTGTGCGCACTTCAGTCCGGCCCCGGCCGGCTCGCGGTCCGCTAGACCGTGGCCCTGCGCCGACGCCGAGCGGCGTAGGCGATCGTGCCCAGACCCACGAGCACCGCCGAGAGGCCGACCAGCCCGGCCTGCAGCAGCCCGGCCGGCGAGCCGGTCGCCGGCAGATCCGGTTCCGCCGGCGGAGCCGGATTGCTCGGCGGAGCGGCACACTCCTCGGTCGGCATCTCCTCGACGACCACCCGCCGCGAACGGTCGGCGGTGAGCTCGTAACCCTCCTCGGCCTCGAACTCGACGTCGTAGGTGCCCGGTCCGTAGGTACCCGGCTGCGGCGTCACCACGACACCCTCCGGCTGGTCCGGGATCGTCAGTGAGCCGCCGTCGTCGCAAGTCGCCGGGGTGACCTCCAGCGCGGTGGGCTTCGCCGGGCACGCCTCGTCGCTCGGTACCTCGTAGGTCAGTGTCAGCTCCGTGACGTTCTCGCCGTCCGACTCGAACACGTAGCCGTCGGCGGCGGTGAAGGTCGCCGTACCGTCACCGTTGTCGACCCCGGTGTAGGTGTCGCTGGTGGACAGCGTCACGCTGTCGTCGGCCGTGCCGCACTCGTCGACGGAAGCCACCTCAGGCTGGTCGGCGACCTTGCCCTCGCAATCCGGCGAGAGATCGTCTTTCGGGACGGTGTACTCCTCCGTGCTCCGCTGACCGTCCGCCCACTCGAAGGTCAACTCCACCATGGTGTCCTCACGGACCGTCACCGTCTCCTCGACCAGGACGGTGTCGCCGGCGGCGATCTCGGTATCGACGGGGACGACGTCCGGGCGGCTCGATTCGACGATCTTCTCGTTCTGGTCGGTGGTGTTCGTCACCGACCAGGTGATCACCCAGGTGTCGGGCTCCTCACCACAGTCCGCGGTCGCCGAGATCTCGTTGACGGGACCGGGCACGCTGCAGTCGGGATACTCACCGGCGGACAGCGTCCCCGAGTCGGTGGCCACCACGCCGTTGTCCCACTCGGTGGTGATCTCGAGGGTCAGGTCCTCGGCGGCCGTCGCCGACTCCTTGGCTTCGATGGTCGCGCCCGGGCCGATCTCCGTGCCCACCGGCAGCACATCCGGCCGGCTCGACGCCGTCACGGTTTCGTACTTGTCGTCCTCGGAGTTGGTGACCGACCACGTGATCACCCAACTGCCGGGCTCGTACACGTCGCACTCGGCCACCACCGTGATGCTGTTGTGGTGGGCGTAGGCGGGCGCGACCACACCCACCGCCATGCCCAAGGCCAGCAGGAGCGCGGCGGACACGCCCGCCGCGACCCTCGTCAACTGCTTGCTCATCTGAAACTGCGCTCCTCAACCTGGTCGGTGAACACGGCTGGGGGGCACGTACGCGCCACGACAGTGGCTTGTCATAGCGGATCCCCCCCGGGAGTCGGGCGGACCATCCGCCTCTCGCCGAGCAGGCTACGGTCCTCGCCTAGCCGGGTCAATCAGCCGATCAGGCAGGGTGGAGAACGCCCGTCAGGACCGACGGGCCCGCCCGGCAATTCGGCCGATGGCGCGTCGGGCCGATGCCCGACGGGCCCACCGGCCCTACGGACTACTGGAACGTCGTGACGCTGCCCAGATGATCGGTAGAGGCCGAGGCGAGCGGCGCCTTGAAGTACTCGGCATAGGGCGCGAACTCCGGCGGCAGCGGCGCTCCCGGGGCATAGATCGTCGGCGCCGGCACGGAGGTCCCGAGGCCGCTCACTTGATCGATGTCGCCCTGGCCCAGACCGTGCGTGGGATACAGGTACAGATCCCGCGCCACGATCGTGCCCATCGCCACCTCGCGATCGATGACGATGTTGGGCGCGAGGATCAGGCTGGCCGGCTTGCCGTCCGGTTGTCCGGCCATCCCGGTGATCAGGTAGCGCCCGTCACCGGGCGGACAAGGCGCCCCCAGCCCGCTCGCCCGCACGCATCGCGGCCGCTTGGTGCCGTAGACCACCCCGAGGGCCGCGCCGCCGCTCGGCGCGGTGGCCGGGTCGTAGGCCATGGTGTAGCCGAAGGTGTCCTGGACCGGGGTCGTGATCTGGTCGACGTTGTCGGAGTTGTAGTACCAGTCGGGCTGCCCACCGGTGAAATGCTGTGCGGCCAGCTTGAACTGCGGATCCAGCGGGATCCAGGTGCTCAGCGTCAGGTCGGTCAGGCTTTCCTGTGGGCCGGTGACGGGTACGCCACCGCGAAGCCCGCCGTTCATCGTCAACGCGAGCACGCTGGTCACCCGACGCACCAGGATCGCCCCGCTGGAGAACACCTGGTAGCGCGTCACGGTCGGCAGGTAGGCGTTCCAGTACTGGTCCGTGTTCCAGTCGCGCTGCGGAATCGAGTACACGTCGATGCTGCAACTGTCGTTGTGGATCACCACCTTCCCCGTGGGGTTGAGGTTGTTGTCCTCATCGCCGGCCTGGTTGAGGTTCAGGTACCTCTGAGGCCCGGACCCGTCGACGGCGGGGTTCGTGGTCTCGAAACTCCAGTACGTCTCCTGGATCACCCGGTCGGTGACGTTGCCCGGATAGGAGGGCTCCATCAGCAGCGTGTGCCCGGCGTTCCGTCGGTCGCGGAACTCGGAGATGACCCCCGCGGCACCGATGCGCAGGTCGAAGGTCGGCGACCCGCCGTGCGACATCGTCAGCCAGACGTCGTCCTGCCATACCGAACCGACACACGAATCGCCGGGCGCGAGGGCCGGCAGCGCGCCCGCATAGGACCCGGACTCACCACTCGGCGCGGCGCCGACCGGACCGGCAGCCGACCCGACCAGCGCCGTACAGGCCAAGGCGGCGAGCGCCCACCGCACGCCACGCCGCGGGGATCGGGGTCTGACTACTGACAACCGCATGGGGCATGCCTCCATAAGTTCGTTCGCTCCGGTCCCGACCGAGGGTGACGCTAAGGAAGAGCCCGCCTCCGCGGTATCCGCACAAGTGCGTAGGTTCGATTGCGGGTCAGAGCCAGCCGCGTTCGCGGGCGATCCGAGCGGCCTCGACCCGAGTGTCGGCGCGAAGCTTGCCGATGGTCGACGACAGGTAGTTGCGCACCGTGCCGGGGCTCAGTCCGATTGTCGCGGCGATGCTCGCCACCGAGGCACCGTCCGCGGCGGCGCTCAGCACCTCACGCTCCCGGGGAGTCAAGGGATTGGGCCCACCGAACAGGGACTCCCGAGCCATCTCCGGATCGACGACCCTGAGTCCGGCATGCACCCGTCGTACGGCGTCGGCGAGCTCCGGGGCCGGGGTGTCCTTCACGACGAAGCCCCGCGCACCGGCGTCCATCGCCCGGCGCAGGTAGCCGGGGCGGCCGAAGGTCGTCACCATCAACGAGCGGCAATCCGGTAACTCCGAGGCGAGCGCGGCCACCGCCGCGATCCCGTCGAGGCCAGGCATCTCGATATCGAGCAAGCAGACCTGGGCGTGGGACTTCCGGGCCGCGGCCACGACCTCGGACCCACTGCCCACCTGGGCTACCACCGTGAGGTCCGGCTCGAGATCGAGCAGGGCGGCCATCGCGCCACGCACCAACGCCTGATCGTCGGCGATCAGGACCCGGATGGCCCCGGCACTCGCCCGGGAGACCGGTCCCCGCGCCGATTCCGTGGTCACAGCACCACTCGGATCCGGGTCCCCGGCCCCGACCGGTCCACGTGGAGCTGTCCACCGGCCTCCCGCACGCGCTCACCGAGCCCGCGCAGGCCACTACCCTCCGAGCTCCTCCCGATGCCCTTCCCGTCGTCATGTACCTCCAGCCAGTTCGGCCCGAGCGACACCCGGCAGCGCCGCGCCGCGCTGTGCCGGACCACGTTGGTCACGCTCTCCCGGAGAACCCATGCCAGCAGCGCGTCATGGCGCCGCTCGACCACCACTGGGTCGGGCGGCAGTTCGGCGGCGATCTCCGCATCTCGAAGGGCGCTCCTGGCGACGCCGAGTTCGACCGACAATCTCACCGTCCGAAGACCGGCCACCGTCGCCCGGATCTCCGCCAGTGCCTGCCTGGTCAACACCTGGATCTCGGCCAACTCGCTCTCGGCCCGCGCCGGATCGGCGCGCACGAGGCGCCCCGCCAACTCGGCCTTGACCGTCACCACCGTCAGCGAGGAGCCCAGCACGTCGTGGACGTCGCGCGCGACCCGGTCCCGCTCGGTGGCCAGAGCCAGTTCCTCGCGATGCTGGCGTTGCTCGAACGACCGGTCCTCCAGCACGCGAACCGTCCCGGTGAACAACGCGACCGCCGACACGATAGGACCGAATATCAGCGCCGCGGTGGGCACGCCGCTCGCGATCGGCACAGCGATCGCGGCCGATACGCAGACCGATGCGACCAGCAACGCTTCTCGCCAGCGCAGGGAGAACATCCCGAGCGAGACCACGAAGGGCACCATGCCCAACGCATTCGACCCGATCGCGCTACCGACAACGAGTGCGAGCGCGACGAGGACCGCGCCGTAGCCGAGGCCGACCCGCCGACCGATCGGCCGGGACTCGGCGCGATTCACCAAGACGACCGCCCGCAGGTAGGCGGCAGCGAAGAGGAGGATGGCGCCGATCGTCACTGCCCGGACCCAGCGGGGAGCCGGCTGGGTCACGGTGTCGATGATCGGGAACACCAGGAAGATCAGCCAGACCGCGGCCATCACCCAGCCGTACCGGTCCCACGGATCCACCTCCTGCCCGGCCGTCGATCCGCCGGCGTTCCGATCGATCGGTTCGGTC
>JBOFLE010000144.1:0-1606 GCA_051657705.1 Nocardioides sp.
GCCACCCGCAGCGAGATCATCGCCCGGGCGGCGGGGATCAGGGTGTTGGACGCGCCGTCGACCGGCGGCGCGTCGAGGCCGGTGACGCTGATCGCGGGCTTCGTCCACAACCGCTCGACCGCCGTGCCCGAGCCGATCCAGCGCAGCCCCTCGACCGCCCCGGATTCCGCACGCAGCCGCTCCTCCGGGTAGTCCACGTCGGCCGCCGGCATCGACGTCAGGCCCGGCACCGCGACGTTGCCCTGGTCGTCGTGCAGGGTGGCGATCAACCGGGACAGCGTCATCAGCGCGTCCGGTACCAGGCCACCCCACATCCCCGAGTGCACCGCGTGCGTCAGGGTGCGGACCTCGACCTTGACCCCGACCATGCCCCGCAGGCTGGTGGTCAGTGCCGGCACCCCGATGTCCCAGTTGGCGGAGTCCGCGATCACGATCACCTCGGCGCGGAGGCGATCGGCGTGTTCGGCCAGGAATGCGGTCAGCGTCGGGCTGCCGATCTCCTCCTCGCCCTCGACGAAGACCACGACGTTGGCCGGCAACTCGTCCCCCAGGAGCCGGACCGCGGCCAGATGCGCGGCGATCCCGGCCTTGTCGTCGGCCGCTCCCCGCCCGTAGAGCCGGTCGCCGCGCTCGGTCGGCTCGAACGGATCGCTCTCCCAGCCCGGCGCCGTCACCGGCTGCACGTCGTGGTGCGCGTAGAGCAGCACGGTCGGCGCCTCGGCCGGATCTCCCTGCTGGGCGGGTTTGCGGGCCACCACCGCCGGAGCGCCCTGATCGGCGACCAGGATCTCCGTCTCGAAGGCCTCCGCCTCGAACAGGCCGGCCACCGCCCGCGCGGACCGCTCGACATCGGACCGGTGCGCGGCCTCGGCGCTGATCGACGGGATCCGGATCAACGCCTCCAGATCGCGCCGGACGCCTGGCATGACGTCGGCCAGCCGGGCCCGCAACACATCGGTAGCGATCATGCCGGCGAAGATACCGCGTCGATGCCTACCCGCACGGGTCCGGCCGTCACGCCAGCGCGATGTCGGTCTGCGAGAAGTCGTTGCCCTTGAACAGCAAGGGCTGTCCCAGCGAGGCGGACAGCGCGTAGGAAAAGCAATCACCCAAGTTGAGCGCCGCGCTGTGGCGACCCTTTCCGAATCGCTTCCAGGCTGCGAACGCCAACTCGGCCTGATGTGCGTCGACCACCGAGACGGTGGCACAGACGCCATCGAGAAGGAGTCCCAGATCGCGCGTGGCATCCGGCCCCTGGCGCGCCTCCAGCACGATCGAACTCTCGACGAGGCTGACCGCCGACACCTGGACGTGCCCGGAGGCCGCCGTCATCGACGCAAGCAACCCCTCTGCCTCGGGCTCTCCCAAGACGACCGCCACCAAGGCCGAGGAGTCGACGACCATCAGCGCGGCAGACCCATGTCGTCGTAGCCCAGGATCTCCTCGCTCGTCCGGCGATCGACACTCACGCGAGCACGACCACGGCGAATGATGTCGGTCAGATCGGTCTCCACCCTGGACTCACGCTGCCGGCGGACCCGGTCCAGCCGCTCCTGGATCGCGGTCCTGGCGGCCACGGTGATCGACTCCCCCGTCGCCAGCGCCA
>JBOFLE010000145.1:0-16643 GCA_051657705.1 Nocardioides sp.
TCGCCGTTTCGCGGCACTCTGACCACGGCCGACTCGCCGAAGCTGGACACCACATAGGAGCCGTCGGCGAGCACCTCGAGGCCGTCGAGTTGGCCGACGGGCGTGGCCCGCACGGACTGGCGATCGCCGGCTCCGTCGATCGTGTAGACCTCGTTGCTGGTGTCGACCGAGACGCCCAGGAGTCGACCGCGACGATCGACGGTGAGGCCGTTCGGGGAGTCCAACTCCGGGCCCTCGGCAACCGTGGAGAGATCGCCGTCGCGGCCGATCCGATAGATGGCATCGCCCTCACCGGGAACCAGGGCAGTGCCGTCTGCGTTGAGGACGAAGGCCGTATCCGAGACGAAGACGCCTCCTCCGGGCGCGCGAGCGACGTCGTTGAGGAAGACCGCGCCCGGCACCCCGATCGTCTGGATCAGCGAGCCGGTCCGGCGATCGAAACGATGGACCACGTCGATGTCGGCGACGTAGAGGCTGCCACCGGACAAGGCCAGCCCCTTCGGAGCGTTCAGCGTGACGCCGTCTCGGCCGAGGCCGATCCACGCGCGGTCCAGCACGGTTCCGTCGGGTGCGATCGTGGAGATGAACCCGTTCCCGTCCTCGGCAGTGGCGGCCCGAGGCAGCGCCCCGCCGATGTTCGACACCAGATAGGTGTCGGTACGGGGATCGTGCACCACCGATTCGGGCGCGTCGAAGCCGACGACCGTGATCGCCGCCGGGGGTGCCTCCGGCTCCTCGCCGGACGCCATCGCGGGTGGCACGCAGGCGGTAGCGACCAGCGCGGCGATGCCGAGTGCGCGAGCGCCACGGTAGATCGATGTGGCATTCTGAAACATGAAGCCTCCTTCAGCGGGGATAGTCGCGGTCGAGCATCTACCAGCGCGAGCGACCGTCCCAGGCCGTGCGGGTGCCGGGACCGGCAAACCGGGGACCGGCAGTACACCTCTCGTCAGCCGCTCATCCGGCACACTTGGCCGGTGGATCGAAACACGGCCCTCGCCGAGTTCCTGCGAACGCGCCGCGCGCGCCTCACGCCGACCGATGTCGGCCTGCCCGACTCGCCGCGCCGGCGCACACCGGGGCTACGACGTGAGGATGTCGCTCGGCTCGCCGATGTCAGCGTCGAGTACTACACCCGGCTCGAGCAGGGTCGCAAGCTCCATCCCTCCGCCCAGGTCATCGACGCCCTGGCCCGGGCGTTGCGACTCGGATACGACGAACGGCACTATCTCGCCCGGGTCGCCGCGCCCGGCTCCGGCGAGGATGCGCTCTCCGGCCGTCAGCAGGTCCGCCCCGGCGTGCTGCAGTTGCTGAGCTATCTCGATCACCTGCCGTGCCTGGTCATGGACCGGTACTTCGAGGTCTTGACGTGGAATCGGCTGGCCGCGGCGCTGATCTTCGACTTCGATCTGGTGCCGTGCTGCGAACGGAACCTGTTGCGGCTGTTGGTTCTCGACGAGCGAGTGCGATCTCGGTACGTCAACTTCGCCGAGGTCGTCCGGCGGGCCGTCGCGCAGTTGCGCGCGGTGGCGGTCCTCGATCCGGACGCGCCTGCGCTGGCAGCGCTGGTCGGCGAGTTGTCGGTGAAGAGCGAGGTCTTTCGCGCCGCCTGGGCGAGTCACGACGTACGCATGAATCGCTTCGGCCGAAAGGTCATCAGGCACCCCGAGGTCGGCGTGATGGAGCTCGACTACGAGGTCTTGATGCCCGGAGACACGAGTGGGCCGTTCCTGGTGATCCATTCGGTGGAGCCCGGCACGTCCTCGGCGACAGCGCTGGAACTGCTGAGTGTGATCGCCGAGGAGCGCGACGGCAGATCCGATCGGCCGCCCGCCCGCACGTCCGTACCGGCGTCCAGTCCCACGACGTAGCGCGGTCGGCCGCCGAGGCGGACTCTCCTGGAGTGTTGAATGTCCTCATGGATGAGGCCTTCTGGTCCGCGGCGGACCGGCACCTGGTGAGGTACGGCGCGACTTTCGCGCCGCGGATCATCGAGCGCGCCGAGGGGTCGTACCTGTACGACACCGACGGCAACGCGATCTTGGACTTCACCTCGGGCCAGATGAGCGCGGTGCTCGGGCACTCCCACCCCGAGGTGGTGCGGACGGTCACCGAGGGCATCGCGACGCTCGATCACCTGTACTCCGGCATGCTCAGCAGGCCGGTGGTGCGGCTCGCCGAGGGCCTCGCCCGGTCGCTGCCCGACCCCTTGGAGCGGATGCTGCTGGTCAGTACCGGTGCCGAGGCCAACGAGGCGGCCGTCAAGATGGCCAAGCTGGCCACCGGCCGGTTCGAGGTGGTCTCCTTCGATCGCTCGTGGCACGGCATGACCGCGGCGGCGGCGTCGGCCACCTTCTCCGCCGGCCGGCGCGGCTACGGCCCGCCGGTGCCGGGAAACCTGGTCCTGCCCACCCCCAACGCCTACCGCTCACCCTTCCGGCACCCGGACGGTTCCCACGATTGGCAGACCGAGCTCGACTTCGGTTTCGGGCTCGTCGATCAACAGACCACCGGGAGCCTGGCGGCGTGCCTGATCGAACCGATCCTGTCCTCGGGTGGCATCGTCGAGCTTCCCCAGGGGTACCTCCGCCGGTTGCGGGAGTTCTGCGACGCGCGAGGAATGGTGTTGATTCTCGACGAAGCGCAGACGGGTCTCGGTCGAACCGGGACCATGTACGCCTTCGAGCGCGACGGGGTGACCCCCGACATCCTCACGTTGTCCAAGACCCTGGGCTGCGGCCTGCCCGTTGCCGCCGTGCTGACCTCCGCGGAGATCGAGGAGGTGTGTCACGAGCGCGGCTTCCTCTTCTACACCACCCACGTCTCCGACCCGCTCGCCGCCGGCGTCGCCCTCACCGTGCTCGAGGTCGTCCAGCGTGACGCGCTGGCGCAGCGCGCTCGCACCCTCGGAACCGAACTCCGAGAGCGACTGATCGACCTGCGCGACCGCTACGACGTCGTCGGCGACGTGCGCGGTCGCGGATTGCTCCAGGGGATCGAGCTGGTCACGGACAAGGCCAGCAAGGGCCCCGCCGACGAGCTGGGGCGGGCGGTGACGAACGCCTGCCTGGAGCGGGGCCTGCACCTGAATATCGTGCAACTGCCGGGCATGGGCGGGATCTTCCGGATCGCGCCGCCGTTGACGATCGCGGCCTCCGATCTGCATTCCGGAATCGACCGGCTCGATGCGGCGCTGCGTGCGGCCGGTACCGGGTGACCGGTCCGGCGGACGCCATGCGGCGCCCGGCCCGGAGACCGGGACGGGCGCCGCGCGGAACCGGCGACCAGCCGCGAGGCGGCCGGCGGTACTCAGCGATAGAGCCTGTCGAACAGGGCGGTGGCCGACGCCAGCACGTCCTCGGGCCACGCCGAGTCGACCGGCGTCGCGGATGCCGTGACGGGGCTGATGTCGGAGCTCCTCGGAGGGAAGATGCCGGCTTCCCGCTCGGCGGCGGTCGGCTTGCGGACCGATCCCTCTCCGGACAGCGTGTAGACCTGTCCGTCGGTGAAGGTGGACAGATTGACGCCGGCCGGGCTCACGTCGCCGATGCATGCACGCCACCATCCGACGCTGACCTCACCGATGCCGTCCGCGTCCGCGTCGGTCACCTTGAGGGAGCGCCGCACGAACCCGATGCCGCCGTCGAGCGCGCATCCGACGTAGTCGTAGCTCTCCTGGTCCGGCAGCGGCTCGACGTCGTTGGTCTCCGCGAGCAGCTGGCCGAGCTTCTCGTCGCGGCTGCCGAGACCGGTGATCCGGTACACGCGAAGCACGCCGTTGTGGGTGATCCCGCTCGGCACGCCTTCCTCCGGATCGGTCTCCTTGGTCGTCAGCAGGTAGTTGACGCCGCCGGCGTCCTGCCAGGTGATCGCCGCACTCGGTGTCCCGCGGGTGCGCAGCCCTTGGTCCTCGAAGAGCTGCGCGGTGGCGCGGGCACCGACCCGGCGCGAGTCCAGATCGCCCACCGCGGCGAGGGCCGGACCTCCCGCGGAAGGCTCGGCTGATCCGGTGGCGGCGGCATCGGTCATCATCAGCGAGGCGCCGGCCAGCGTGGCCATCGCCCCGAGAGCGGCGATCGGTGCGGTGCGGGAGCGACGAGCGAGGTTGCGCATGGTTTCTGCCTTTCATCGGCCGGACGCGGGGCCGGCGGTTGACGGAGTCCGGTCGGACTCACACTGCCCACGACGCCGGCGTCGGCGGAACAGTTGTCATCCGTTCGGACCGAGCCGCATGGCGACCAGGCCGACCCGGCACCTCCGCCGGACCGCTGACAACCTTTTGCGGCGATCTCGCGTCTATCGCAATGGAGGGGCTTCGTCACCGAACGCGGCCGACAGGTGATGACTCCGCACTCGAGGAGAGGTACGGCCGGCCATGAAGGTCTTTGAGGAACCGGGTCCCGCGGCACCGACGCCGGAGCGGACGCGGGCAACACCGGACGAGCAGTTCGCCCAGTTCGTCGCGGCCCGTTGGCCGGCTCTCTATCGCACGGCGTACATGCTGACCGGCGAGCGAGCCGAAGCCGAGGACCTCGTGCAGAGCGCGCTCGTCAAGACCTTCGCGGCACGCGGCAGAATCCGCCGGATCGAAGCGGTGGAAGGCTACGTCCGCCGCACCATGGTCACCACCCACACCTCGCGGTGGCGCCGGGTCCGGGGCCGCGAGATCGTGACGGAGCACCCGCCGGAAGGGGTCCACGCCGCCGCGAGTGCCGAACTGGACGGGGTGTTGGCGCGGACCACGCTCTGGCCCCACCTCACGCGGCTGCCCGCGGGCCAGCGCACGGTGATCGTGCTGCGCTACTACGAGGATCTGACCGAAGCCCAGGCCGCCCATCTGATGGGCTGCTCGGTGGGCACGGTGAAGAGCCAGACCAGTCGCGCCCTGGCGGCCCTCCGAGCGGCCCTGGCCGAATCCGGGCCCCCTGTCCACCGACCCGACGACGGGCACCGCACCGAAACGAGCATCCGATGAGCGAACTCGAAGACCTGTTGCGCGACGACCTCACCACCGTCGACCGGGCGGTCGACATCCCGCCGGTTCCGCTCGGCGGCGTGCTCGAGCGCGGCCACGCCCGGCGGCGACGGCGTGACCGCGCGCTTGCCGGAGCCGTGGTGGTCGGCGGGCTCGCCCTGGTCACGGCGTTGAGCTCGGTGCAGTGGCTGTTTCCGGGCGGTGAGTCGCGCTCCGATGTCGCCGGCAACCCGCTCGCCGACGTACGTCGAACCGATGCCGCCGAAGTCGCCGGACGGCTGGCGAAGGCGCGGCCCGTCGGCGATGCCGGCATCGAGGGCACGCCTTTCCGAGCCTGGTCCTGGCGCGATCGGCGAGGCGACAACGCCATGCTGATGACCCGCCAGACCGAGGGGGGGGCATTGGCCGGCGTGCCCGGGAACGGCACCGTGCGCATCTATCTCGGCAGCGAACTGGATACCCCCGGCGCGCGGGTCGAGCTGGCCGTCGTCGAGTCCAATGCGATGCCCGCGCCGGACGGTTCGCCGGCGCCCTGTGACCTCGACGGAGGAATCGACTTCGCCACCGACTCGGTGCGGGTCACCGACATCGACCGAGACGGTCTGGGCGAAGTGAGCGCCGGCTGGTGGAAACTGTGCGCCGGCGACGTGAGCCCGGCATCGGTGAACGTGGTGATGATGACCGGCGGGCAGGTCTTCCGGCTGACCGGCCAGGGCGTCCCGCGCGAGGTCCCGCCCGCCGTCGAGGCGATGTTTCCCCCGGAGGGTGAACCGGGCCCGACAGCCACCCCGGAACCCGACCGAGCCGCGTGGCCGGCTGGCACCTATGCGCGAACCGAGGCCTTGTTCGAGGCCCTCTACCGCTAGCTCTCGGCAGAGGTGACTTCCACGATCAGGTCGGCGTGCCCGCGGGTCGCCTCGACGATTCTCGCGTTCGCCTCGTCGTTCCGGTCGACCCACGTCCGGGCTTCCCCGACGGGCTTTCCGAATCGGACGTGGCGTGCGACCAGCCGTTCCCGGCGCACCGCCGGATCGAGGTCGACGTACCACGCCTCGGTGAGCAGCGGTCGCACCCGTTCCCAGCCACCTGTGTCGAGCAGGAGATAGTTGCCTTCGGTGATCACGAGCCTCGCGCCGGGCTCGATCGCGACGGCAGCGGCGATGGGTTGCTCGAGGTCGCGTTCGAACCCCGGCGCGTAGAGCGTGGTGTCCGGGTCCTCGACGAGCCTGATCAGCGCCGCGACATATCCGTCCACATCGAACGTCTCGGGCGCACCCTTGCGGTCTCTCAGCCCGCGCCGCGCCAGTTGTACGTCGGCCAGGTGAAACCCGTCCATCGGCAGATGCGCCACCGCGCTCTCGCCGAGACCGGCCGGCGGAGCCGCTCGCAGCCGGGGCATCAGGTGGTCGGTCACGGTCGACTTGCCCGCACCGGGCGGCCCGCAGATGCCGATGACCCTCCGTGGGGTGCCGGCCGGGAGCGCCAGCAGCCGCCGTGCCAGTTCCTCCACGCACGCCGGTGCGGGCGGCTCGGGATCGGTTCGGCCCATGGCCACTGACGCTAGTCGCTCGCCGACTCAGTAGGGTGTGCCGACGCGACTTTGCAGCAGTGAGGATTTCTGTGGACCTTGGAATAGCCGGCCGGTGGGCATTGGTCTGCGCAGCCAGCAAGGGCCTCGGCAAGGGCTGCGCCAAGGCCCTGGCCGCGGAGGGCGTCAACGTGGTGATCACCGCGCGCGGCGTCGAGACCCTGATCGACACCGCCGAAGAGTTGCGGACGGAGTGTCCCGACGTCGAGGTGGTCGCGGTTCCCGGAGACATCGCCACGAAGGACGGCAGGCAGTCCGCACTGAAGTCGGCGCCACATATCGACATCCTGGTCACCAACGTCGGCGGTCCGCCGGCCGGCGATTTCCGGGATAAGAGCCGCGAGGACTGGGACGCCGCCATCGGCGCCACCATGCTGACGCCGATCGAGCTGATGAAGGCGACGGTCGACTCGATGGCGCGTCGCGGATTCGGCCGCGTCGTCAACATCACCTCGTCGGCGGTCAAGGCGCCCATCGACATCCTGGGACTGTCCAACGCCGCGCGGGCCGGCCTGACCGGCTTCGTGGGCGGCACCGCGCGGCAGGTGCGCCTGGCCTCACGCGGCGTGACGATCAACAACCTGCTGCCCGGATCGTTCGACACCGATCGGCTGCAGGTCACCTTGGGCGCCAACGCGGATCAGACCGGCCGGACGCTGGCCGACGTGCGCGCCACGTCGGAGGCGCTGATCCCGATCGGTCGGTTCGGCACACCGGAGGAATTCGGCGCGGTGTGCGCGTTCCTGTGCAGCATGCAGGCCGGCTACCTGACCGGCCAGAACATCCTCCTCGACGGCGGCGCCTACCCCGGTCTCATCTAGCCGCGCGTCGAGCGGCCTTCCGCGGCCGGAATTCGCCGACGGTGTCTCCTCGGCTGTTGGTGATCACCGGCCGGGCATGGGCGTCGAGGCGGTCGGGCCAGGCGCCCGAGGCGCGGAGGATCTCGACCAGGCCGACCTGGGCCGCCGGATTGCTGCCCGATAGCGCCTTGGCCACCGCAGTCGTACCGTCGGTGAGGATCGCGATGTGCAAGCCGTCGGCGCCGACCTTGGTGATCAACCGGCCGCGGCTCGCCTCGACCGCGTCGGTGTCGAAGCGGCCGGTGCCGCCGAGCTGCCACGGGTGGGTTCGGATCGCGGCCAGGATGCGGGCACCGTCCGGATCGTCGTCCCCGGCGAGGGAGCCCAGCCCTCGTCCGAGGTCGGTCAGGCTCATCGCGGCCACCGGAGCCGCGCAGCCGTCGACTGCCAGGTCGGCCGGGTCAAGGTCCACCCGGCATCGTTCGCGCAGGAGGTCGAGCACGATCGTCTGCACCGCGCCGAACGGGTCCAGGTACCGCTGTGGGTCCGCGCCCAGGTGCCGGGAGACCGTGAGCAGCCCGGTGTGCTTGCCGGAGCATCCGTGACCGACCGGATCGGGTCCGCAGCGGAGGTCGCCGGCGGACAACTCCAGGCGGCGGAGCCAGTCCAGTACCGCCCTCCGGTGTCCGTCCTCGGCGCTGTGGCTGGCACAGGCCAGGGCGAGCTCGGCGACGCTGACCTGATAGGCGTCGGCCGCCCCGGTGCGCAGCAGCGCGAGCGCCTGGATCAGCTTTCCGGTCGATCTGATCGGCGTGGCCGGCGTGCCCTCGCCGTACCGCTCCTGCTCCCGGCCGCCGGGGCCGAGCACGACGGCGTGGACTTCGTGGACGGTCTCGACCGACCGGCCGCGAGTGCCCTCGACGATCAATGCTCCGCTGTTCGCCACCCCGCCGATGCTAGACCGGTGGTGCACTCCGGGCATGAGGAATCGCGTGCGGCGAGATGACTACAGTCGGGGACATGACTCCCGACGACCTCGCGGTGACGGACTGGCTGCTGGAGGGCGATTCGGCGGTTCGGTGGCAGGTGCTCCGGGATCTGACCGATGCGCCCTCGGCTGTGGTCGCCGCCGAACGTGCCAAGGTCGCCGGGGAAGGCTGGGCCGGCCGCCTGCTCGAGCTCCAGGACACCGATGGCCGCTGGGATGGTGGCGTGTATCGGCCCGGCTGGGTGGACGAGGAGAAGCCGTTCTTCGACGCATGGACCGCTACGCACTTCTCGTTGACATCGCTACGCGAGTTCGGCGTCGAGCCGGGGGATGCGCGCGTTCGCGCGGCGGTCGTCCGAGTCCGCGACAACGTGCGGTGGAGTGCTGGCGGCGCCGGGTACTTCGAGGGCGAGACTGAGCCTTGTATCAACGGTCTCGCGCTGGCCAATGCGGCCTACTTCGGGGAGGCCACCGGCCCGATCGTGTCGAGTCTGTTCGAGACACAGCTTGCCGACGGGGGCTGGAACTGCTTCGCGGACCACGGCGCGAAGGTGTCGTCGTTCCATTCGACCATCTGCGTTCTGGAGGGCTTGGCGCAGGTGCGCCGTCACACCGCGAGTTCCGAGCTCGACGAGGCCGCCGCGCGTGCCGAGGAATATCTACTCGCTCGCCACCTGCTCTATCGCGCGAGCACCGGCGAGACGATAGATCCCCGGTTCACGATGCTGTCGTATCCGACCCGCTGGTACTACGACATGGGCTGGGCGCTCGACTATTTCGCCCGGGCGGAGCGCCCGCGCGACCGCCGTTGCGCCGACGCCGTCGAACTGCTCCGAACCAAGCGACGGCCTGACGGCCGCTGGCCATTGGAGCACACCCATCAAGGTCCGACGCTGTTCGAACTCGGTGGTGAGTTCGAAGGCGAGCCGAGCCGGTGGGTGACCCTGCGAGCCCTGCGCGTGCTCCGTTGGTGGGGCGGCTGATCACGCTCGGTGAAGGCCGCGCTGGGCCGTCCGGGCCATTTCCGCGAGTGCCGGAAGTACGTCGACATCGAAGGTCTCCACTCCGGCCAGCACGCGGGGTTCGGTCGCGAGGAGGTCGAGAAAGGCCAGCCAGGCGCCTTCGTCCTCGCTCAAGGTGGCCGCCACGGCGGCCGCGGCGTCGAAGACAGGCCCGGAGCCGGTGCGCCCGGACCGGGCGAGACCGAGCTGCACCTGCATGATCCGGTGGTGGACCGACGAGTCGGTGGTCGTCAGCTCGGAGGAGTCGAACCATGCCACCGGGACCGGCACGATCCGTTCCGGACCGCACGCGAGCGCGAGCTTGGTGAGGAGTTCGATGTCGAAGCTGAAGTCGAGCACGTCGAGCCCGTCCTCGATCACCCGGGCCAGCGGCTCGGCCGCGAAAGCCTTGGCTCCGCACTGGGTGTCGCGCGGCAGCAGACCGGTCAGCAGCAGTTCGCGGAAGTAGCGCGCGGCATTGGCTCGGACATTGCGGCCCGGTTCGATCTCGAGGACCGACTCCGGCAGGCGCCGCGAGCCGGCGACGGCCGCGGCCTCGCCGCCGGCGATCGGTGCGATCAGGTTGCCCAGCTGGGCGACATCGACGGAGAGGTCGCAGTCGGTCAGCGCGACCAGGTGCTCCGGCCCACGCCCATGCTGTCGGATCGCGGTGGCGGCACCGTAGTAGACCGCGCCGGCCTTGCGGGTGTTCTTCGGGATCTGCACCCCACGAAGAGCAGCGCCGATCAGCCCGAGGTCGCCATCCTGGCCGCGTACGCCGTCGGCCAGGAACACCACTTGCCATCGGTGCGCGCCCGCCTGCTCGATCGCGGTCGCGATCGCCTCCCCGCTGGTGACCGGCTCGGGTTTCGACATGTCGTCGACGACGACGACGACGTACTGGTGCGCGGTGCCCTCGAAGAGCCATTCGAGCTGCGCGTGCTTCTGACGGACGAAGTCTTCTCCGTCCGGATGCTGACCCGGTCCGGAGCCACGGGGGAGGAGCCGCACGTTCTCGCCGTAGGCCGGTACCACCAGCGATACGGTCAACGGAGATCGGTGATCTCGCAGGAAGGCCCGGGACCGCGCCAGCTTGATCGCCGCCTTGGTGACCGCGCTCAGTGGCGAGCGGGCCGCCGCCTGTTCGAGCTCCCACAGCCGCTCCGGGCTCGCGCCGCTCGCCAGCAGGTCGTCGGCGGTCCGGCGGCACGCGGTCAGCGCTGCCGGATCTCGGAGATCGCCGGGCTCGGGGCCGAGCTCGGCATCGAGGCGGGCGGATTGGTGGAGCAGGTCGTCGAGTGAGTCGGTCTCGGGCACGACCGGCACCCTATCGAAACGATCGACCCGGCACTTGTCCTTCGACACGCCGACAATCTGCGACGATAACTGCCGGGTCGGTCAGGTCGGGAGGTCGGCGAGGGGGGCTTCGCGTGTCGTGCCCTGGTGGGTCCACCGGACGGTGGCTCGGCGCGTGGTCAGGTCCACCTCGAGTTCCGCCCGGTCGTCGCCCGCGGCCCACACCATGACCAGTCGGTCGTCGCCGCCCGCCGAGCTGAACTCGCCGTCGAAGGCCGGGTGGGTGTTCCGGAAACGGATCAGCCGGCACAGCGACTGGACCACCGGCCGCCGCAACTCGGTGGCGATCTCGGCGGCGGTGTAGCAGTGCCGGTTGACGTCCCGCCCGACGTTGGTCCGCTCCAACAACTCCATGTCGTTGCGTCCGGCCAGCAGGCCGACGTAGTACACCTGAGGGATCCCTGGCGTCCAGAACTGGATGGCCCGCGCCGACAGATAGGCGTCGTCGTCGGCACCGAGCGCGTCGTAGAAGGTGCAGTTGACCTGGTAGAGGTCGAGGTTCGACGCGGCCGCGCCCGTCGCCAGCCGAGAGGTGCCACCGCTGTTGGCATGGATCGACTCCACCAGGCGATCGATCTGCTCCGGGGCCAGCAAACCGGCCCGGGATCGGTCCGTCGCGTCAGCGGCCACGTCGACCACGCCGATCCCGTCGTGCGTGTCGAGCACGTTGATGGCGTTCTCGGGTCGGGATCGGAGCCAGTTCAGCAACGGGTCGGCATCGGCCGCGATCAGGGCGTGCAACACCAGCGGCGGGAGCGCGAAGTCGTAGACCAGGTCGACCCGGCCGGCGATCTCGACCTGTTGCCGGTAGTACGAATGAACCTCGACCAGCGAGTCCATGCCTCGCTCGTGGCACCAACCGGTGACCTCGTCGATGAAGGCGAACGTCTCGGGGGTCATGAACGACGACGTGCCGGGAGTCTTGACGGCGTACCCGACGGCATCCATCCGGACCCTGGTGACCTTGGCGTCCGCGAGTCGGTTCAAGACGCTTTGCAGGTAGTCGCGGGTGCTCGGGTGACGAACGTCGACATCGATCTGCTGTGGTGTGAAGGTCGTCCACATCATCCGACGGCGGCCGTCGGCCTGCGCGTACGCCGTGAACGGGAGGCCGGGCCGAGGCCGGTACAGCCGGAGCAGGTCCGCCTCCCGGACGCCACCGGGAAAGCCGGAGTCCAGGGTGAGGAACATGCCGTCGTGCGCCGATCGGTCGCCGTGCTCGAGCCAGTCGAGGAACATCGGCGACGAGGACGACACGTGATTCACGATCACATCGACCATCACCCGGTGATCCTGCGCGATCCGGCCGATGTCCTCCCATGAACCCAGGCGCGGATCGACCGCGGTGTGATCGGCCGGGTCGAAGCCGGCGTCCGCGCCGTCGTAGGGCACGAAGAAGGGCAGCAGGTGGACCCCGCCGAAAAGGCCAGTCAGCGGACCGTCCAAGACCTCACCCAGGCCGGGAAGGCTGCCTCCGAGACGGTCGGCGTAGGCGATGAGCTCGACTGCGCCGGTCATGGTCCTCCTCAGGTTTCGTCGCCGTCGCTCGACGGCGGTTTCGCCCCGGTGCACTCCGGGCAGGTACCAAAGAGCTCGAGTGTATGGCTCACCTCGACATAGCCATGTTCCCGGGCCATCTTGTCCGCCCAGCGTTCCACGGCCGGCCCTTCGATCTCGACGGTGCGGCCACAGGAACGACACACCAGGTGGTGATGGTGGGTCTGGCTGCACTCACGATACAAGGACTCGCCGGAACTGGTGCGCAGCGCGTCGGCGCGACCGGACTCGACCATCGACTGCAGTGCGCGGTACACGGTGGCCAGCCCGACCGGCTGGTCGCGCTGGTGCATCGCGGCGTGGATCTCTTGGGCGCTGCGGAACCCCTGGGAGCGGGTCAACTCGTCGAGCACAGCTTGGAACTGGCGCGTCGTGCGCTCGCGGCCCGCGGTTGTCATGGCTGACAACCTACTGCGACAGGACCATGCCGCCGCAAGGTAGTCCGCCACCTTGAGCACCAGTTCGGCGCCGAAATAGGTGCGTAAGGTGGCGGACTACCGGGTTGCTACGGGGTGAGCGGCGGCGCCGCGTCCGGAGCGACGAGGGCCGGGAGCTTCCGGTCGAAGCGCTTCGCGAGCCAACGGGACTTGCGCACCTTCGCCTGGGACTGCTTGGCGAGCTTGAAACCGTAGCGGGCGGCAGCCGCACGCTGTCGGGGCGTCCCGTGATGGGTCGGATCGTCGAACGCGCAGTCGCCGACCAGCGAGGCGATGTCGACAGCCTGGTCCCGCTTCAACTTCTGCGTCCGGAGTCGCAGGCCCTTCCGATGGCCCAGGAAGTACGTTGCGAAGGAGTCCGCCATCAGCTCGGAGCGCCGGTTCTTCTCCGGTTTCGTAATGGTACGAGCGACCAGTCCGCGGGCCAGTTGGACGTGGTGGGCGTACTCGTGTGCCACCAGTGCCTGGCCGGCGATCTTCACGTAGCCGAGCTTCCGGTAGACCTTCAGGATGCCCGTGCCGAAGACGATTCGCTTGCCGATCCGACGAGCCAGACTGCTCTTCCCCCGGGCGTCGACCGCGACCGCGTTCAGGCTGAAGATCGGGTTTCGTCCCTCGCGAAGCACCGGGTCCGACTTGATCAGCGCGATGACCGCGCGGGCGAATCGCAGCGACTTCTTCTTCTTGACTCCGAAGGCCGCCGCCGCGACCCGAGCCACTCGCTTCTTGTCCATCAACATGGATCGGTCCGTCGACATCAACCTGATCCGGCCGCCGCGGATGTCCCAGAACCGCTTCAGCTTGCCGAACGTCCGGACGATAGTCCGGCCCTGCGTGCCCTGGAGCCGGTACCGGCCCTTGCCGGTGCCGTAGATGACGGCGTCATAAGTGGGGTAGGACAGGACTCCGAGCTTGCCCAGGGTCTCCAGCGTGACCGGATCGGCATTCCGGACGAGCGTGGCGACCACCTGGTCGAGCCGGGTCGGTCCGCAGACGTAGCCGGCCGGGTCGATGGCCGCTCGCGCGGAGCCGACCGCTGTCCGGTCGACGCCGGTGGCCGCGTCGAAGCTGGCCAGCCGGGCCTCCCAGTCTGACGGCAGGCCGGAGGTCAGCTCGGCCAGTTGCGCGTCGGCCCGGCGACTCACAGGCTCGTGGTCGCCTGCCGGGTCGAGGCGAATGTCCGAGCTGCTCGCGGTCGGTCGGGCCGGATCGCTGTCGGCCGTGCTCGCCGTCGCGGGCGCCACCAGAGCGGCGGCGCCCAGCGCGATCGAGGTCGCGCCGAGGCAGATCCTGCGCAGAAGGGCAGGCAGAGCTGGTTGTGTCATTCGAGGTCCCCCCGGGGGTCGTGGCTGTCTCCGGGACGGAACGCTCGCATCGTCGGTGGCCACTGCCTAGGTCACAATTGCCCAGCCGCGTGGCGCCGGTCGGACCACCGCTTCTAGGGTGCGTCCGGGGCCACCAGGGTCGGGAGCTTGGCGTCGAACCGCTTGGCGACCCAACGGGACTTGCGGATCTTCGCCTTGGACGCCTTGGCCAGCGTGAAGCCGTAGCTCGCCGCCTTGGCACGCTGAAGAGGTGTGCCGTGATGTCCAGGATCGTCGAACGCGCAGTCGCCCACCTGGTAGAAGATGTCGGTCGCCTTCTTCCGTTGCGTCGCGCTGACCCGCAGGCCTCTCCGGTGGCCGAGGAAGTATGCCGCGAAGGTGTCCGCCATCATCTCGGCGCGGCGTCCCTTCTCCGCGGTCCTGATGACGTTGCCGATCAGGCCGCGAGCGAACTGGATCTGGTGGCCGTACTCGTGAGCCAGGATGGCCTTGTTGCCGGTCGTGACGTAGCCCAGGTACTTGTTCGCCTTCATCATGCCGGCACCGAAGACGATCCGCTTGCCGATGCGACGGGCCAGCGCGCCCCTACCCTCGCGGCTGATCGCGACCGCGTTCAGCGTGAAGATCGGATTCCGCCCTTCGCGGAGCGCGGGGTCGGACTTGATCAGCTTGATGACCTTGCGGGCGAATCGTAGAGACTTCTTCTTCTTGACGCCGTAGGCCAGCGCGGCGACCCGGGCCACCCGCTTCCGGTCCATCAGCATGGACGAATCCATCCCCATCAACCGGATCTTCGTGCCCTCGATGTCCCAGAACCTCCGCAGCTTGCCCATGGTGCGGACGAGCTTGCGGCCTTGGGTGCCCTTGAGGCGGTAGCCGGCCTTGCCGGTGCCGAAGATGATGGCGTCGCTCGTCGCGTAGTCGAAGATCCCGAGCCGGCCCAGCGTCTCGACGGTGGTCGGCTCCGCCTCGCGAAGGATCCTGGCGAGGTAGGTGTCGAAGTCGGTCCCGGCGGGGTCGCACACGTAGTCGTTCGGGTCGATCCTCAGTCGCGCGCGGTCGACCGCCCGCCGGTCGGCGCCGGTGCGCTCGTTGAATTCCGCGAGCCGCGCCTCCCAGTCGGCCGGCAGGTCGGAGGTCAGCTCGGCCAGCAGCGCGTTCGCCTCGCGGCCACGCACCTGGTTCTCGCCGGTCGTGTCGAGGCGGAATGCCGAGGAGGCGGTCGGCGCGTCGGCCGGACCCGAATCGGTGGCGGTCGCGGCGGCCGGCACGACGAGCATCGTGGTGCTCAGTACGGCGGCGGTCGCGCCGAGGCACACCCTGCGTAGGAGCGCGGGCCTAGCCAACTGCATCATCGAGTTCCCCCAGGTCGTCTCTGGATCGTGCGGTAGGTGACCTGGGTCGAAATCCCCCCGGGTCAGGTCACTATTGCGTAGTTGATCAGAGTTCAGGACATCGGACACTGGTATTGGCCGAATGTCGGAGGGTTGTCCGACCGAACAGCCGACCGGCGGGCGGGCTCGGACGAACCGGGCGGAAGCCGGTTCAGACCTGGGGTACGCCGGCGAGCGCGGCGGCCAGCTGCTCGTCGCTGAGCCCTGCGTCGGTCATCGTGCCGGCCAGGAAGTTCTCGTACGCCGCCAGGTCGAGCAGCCCGTGCCCGCACAGGGCCGTGAGGATCACCTTCTCCTCGCCGGACTCCTTGCACGCCTCCGCCTCGCGGATCGTCGCGGCCAGCGCATGAGTGGGCTCCGGAGCCGGCACGATCCCTTCGGTGCGGGCGAATCGCATCGCGGCGGCGAAGCACTCGGTCTGGTCGATCGCGACCGCTTCCATCAGCCCAAGCTCGTAGATGTGGGAGATCAGTGGCGCCATCCCGTGATAGCGCAGGCCGCCGGCGTGGATCGCCTCCGGCACGAAGTCGTGACCGAGGGTGTGCATCTTCAGCAGCGGCGTCATGCCCACGGTGTCGCCGAAGTCGTAGCGGTACTCGCCCCGGGTCAGCGACGGGCAGGACGCCGGTTCGACGGCCCTGATCACCGGCGACATCCGTCCGGCGAGCTTTTCCCGCAGGAACGGGAACGCGAGTCCGCCGAAGTTGGAGCCACCGCCGGTGCAGCCGATCAACAGGTCGACATCGGTCTCGCCGGCCTTGGCGAGTTGAAGCAGCGCCTCCTCGCCGATGATCGTCTGGTGCATCAGCACGTGGTTGAGCACCGAGCCCAGCGCGTAGTTGGTGCTTTCGTCCTGGGCGGCGACCTCGACCGCTTCGGAGATCGCGATGCCGAGCGAGCCGGAGTGGTCCTCGGCGAATTGCCGTCCGGCGTTCGTCACGCGGGACGGCGACCGATGCACGGTGCCGCCGAAGGTCTCGATCAGGGCTCGCCGGTAGGGCTTCTGGTCGTAGGAGCCGCCCACCTGCCAGACCTCGCACTCCAGGCCGTAGAGCGCACAGGCGAAGGCGAGCGCCGTCCCCCACTGCCCGGCGCCGGTCTCGGTGGTGAGTTTCCGGACGCCGGCCTTGGCGTTGTAGTACGCCTGCGGTACGGCGGTGTTCGGCTTGTGCGATCCGGCGGGGGAGACGCCCTCGTACTTGTAGTAGATCCGGGCCGGCGT
>JBOFLE010000146.1:0-4112 GCA_051657705.1 Nocardioides sp.
CACCAGATGCCCGGACAGCACCACCGCCGGCAACCGGTGCTCCCGGTCCGCTTCGGCGAGGGCGGTGGCGACCGGCCAGTCGGGACACCACAGCACCATGACTCGCCGTACCGGCCCGACCCCCGGCTCGGCTCGGCTCGGCATCAACCCGCCTCGATCCGGTCCGGCCCAGCCGGATCCAGTGCTGTCCGACCTGACCGGGGCCAGCAGATCTCCGCCCGCCGAGGCGGGGCCGCACCGCGCCGCACCTCCACCTCTATCCGGCGCTCCCGGAGGTGGCCATGCCCTTCACCGAGGCCCACCCACCTCGACTTCGCAATGCTCAGTCGCGCATCACACCGAGGCCACTCTCCCCACACGACCAACGCGGTCGAGTGGGTGCGAAGTCGCGCCCGGAGCCGGCCGGCGAGGACGACCCCCACCCGGGGCGGCGGCCGGATCACGACAAGGTCGGTGATACCGATCAAGGCCGCGGTCACCTCGGCCCACGAGTCCTCCGGATGCGGCACCACGATGGTCCGGTCCAAGGCGATCCCGAACTCCACCGCGGCTTCGACTCCGAGGTCGGGGACGCCGACCACCGCCGTCCAGGCTCCGGCCCGCGAGGGCCCGGACATCATCGCCAATGCCAGGCTCGCGTTGGCGACTCCGTAGCAGCCGCCGGCGCGCAACTGCAGCAGACCCGCCAATCCGCTATCGGTGGCCAACGGCACTCCGGGCCGATCGTGACCCACGCCGACAGCACCGCCATGAACCCGTCGCACCCGCTCCCGGAGCCGCGCCACCGTGACCTCACGGCTCTGTGTCTCGGGGCTCTGTGTCTCGGGGCTCTGCATCTCATGACTCTGCGCCTCATGACTCTGCACCTCATGGAGGGCCTCGAGGCTCTCGGCCTCGAGGAGGGAAGCGGCGACGGACACACTCTATATTCGAACATATTTTCGAATCAGGCAAGTGACGAATCCGCACCCATGTGCTGCGCCGGCCGACCGAGGGCCTAGAGGTCGCGCTCGTAGGCCAGCATGAGCGGCCCGTCTTCCCCTTCGGTACGCCGGAAGCCGGCCGCGGTGTAAGTCCGTTGCGCGGATACGTCCTCTTCGCTGGTGATCAGATAGGCGTAGTCTGCACCCGCGGCCCGTGACGCGTCGAGCATCCCGGTGAGCAGCGCCCTGCCAAGCCCTTGTCCCCGGCGGTCGGGTACGACGTACAACTCGGCGAGATACGCCTCCGCGCCCTCGCTCCACAACGACGGGCTGAACCGGACCACCGCGAGTCCTTCCGGCACCCCAGGGGTTTCCGCGAGCCGGCCGAGCAACACCAACAGCCCGGAAGTCTCCATCAGTTCCGCCAGCCGGTCGGCGAGCCACGGCACGGGCGGACTGGGGTCGTCGTACTCCCGATTGAAGTCATGCAGCAATTGGGCCGCCGAAGCGAGGTCTCCCGCCCGCGCCCGCCACACCGAGGTAGCCACCACCCTTTTCTATCACCAAGGCCCTATCAGCAAGGCCCCGCCGTTCGATAGGTGCCACCTATCCGAATCGGACGAGCCGAGTCCGAGCGCTGGTGGCCGAGGCCGGGAGCTTCGCGATCGCTAGCAAGACCCCTACCGGTCATGCGTACGAAAGCGAAGCTCCCGGCCTCCGGGCGACCCTCCTTAGAAGTCGTCGTCGTCGAGGTCGACTTCGGTATCGATGCCCTGGTACGGCGGCACAGTGACGGTGCGTGCCCCCGGGCGTCCACCGATCTTGACCGTCCTCAGGCTGACGTTGTTCTTCCTGGTCTTCTCGAACAGGCTCCCCGTCGGGTTGACCGTGATCTTGATCTGATAGGTGCCGTTGGGCACGCCGGTCAGATCGAAGGCCTGGGTCTGGTACTGCGAGTAAGTGTCTCCCCAGCCGGTCGGCAAGGTGAGCCGCAGCCAGAGCGCCCGGTCGTCGCCGCAGGAACTCTCCAGTCCGCGGACATCCGGATTCCACACCGCGTTCTTGACGGACTGATCCACCGGGTCGGTGGGCGCCAGGCACCAGGACTGCTTGCCGCTGGTGGTCACCAGCGTGCCGTTCGGCTTCACCAGGTCGTACTTGGCGAAGTCCAGGTAGTGCCAGTGATCATGGTCGACCGCCCGGTGGTACTCCATCGTCGCGGTCTTCTTGCTGGCCACGACCTTCCCGTCGCGATAGAAGATCTGATAGGCGTCCATGACCGGCTTGGTGCCCCGGCGGAATCCTTCGACGGCGAGCGTCCCGGGCCCCGCACTCCACTCGTTGGCGTTGAAGTTCAACCGATCGGTTCCGCCGTCGTCCGACGCGCTGATTCCCCAGGCCGGCACCGAGATCATGTCCGGCAAGGTGTCCCTCGGCGGCTTTCCGGCCGTGGTCTTCGGGGTCGCACGCCGGGCCGCCGACTGCGTGGGTCGCATCGCGGTCGGCAAGTCGGCATCGCTACCGGACGACCTCACCACACCTCGCCCGGCTGCCTGCCGCACGAGTTTTCTCGTCGACTGCCGTGCCGCCTGTTCGCAATCGCCCTCGCAGTCACTGACTTCGACCGTCTGGGTCACCGTCCGCCCCTTCTTCGGAAGCCCGAGGAAGTCAGCGACGGGTTTGCGGATCCGGGTGGTGACCGTGAACTTCTTCGCCGTGGTCTTCACCTGTGAGAACGAGTTGAGACTGACGGCCCAGCCCCGCTCGATGCCGGAGACGCTCGCCTTGGTGAACCATGCTCCCCCGAAACACGCCGGATAGATCGGCTCGGTCGGTCCACTCTGATCGACTCGTTGCCGGTCGTAGCCGCCGCCCGGACAGAAGCTCTGCTTGCTCTTGTCAATCACGGTCCCGTCGGTCTTCTTCACCGTCATGACCAAACCGTTCTTGAACCCGTCGAAGCCGTCCACCAGCTTCGCCGGCACCTTCGTCGTGGTCCGCCGCTTCCCGCGGATCACGGTCTGGGTCATCGTGACCGGGTCGGAGTACCTGGGCCGCTTGGTCCAGAACTCGTAGCCCTGGCCGTACGCCGCCATGAACAGGGCCGACTCGAAGTAGACCTGGCCACCTTCTTCGGCGAAGCCCGTGACGGTGTCGGTCGGCTTGATCAGCTTGAGGCCGCGATAGGCCGCATTGGCCGGTGCCGGCGCAAGCAGCGACAGGGTGGACAGTGAGATCGCCAGGGCGACAAGCGCGGCCGTCAGGCTGGCGACGCGAGAACGCCGCTCACGGCGCGCGCGCGCAAATGAGTGCAACATAATCAATACCCCCGTGGTCTTGATTGCTTGATTCGGTTGTGACTGGCCAGTCAGCCAGCTACTCGACTCTATACCGCACGCGCGGCGGTCTGGTGCGGTTCTCGGCGAATTTCCAGCTCAATCTCCGACGCTGCCGTCGATGGATTCCCGGATCAAGTCGGCGTGGCCCGCATGCCGGGCGTACTCCTCGATCAGGTGCACCAGGATCCAACGCAGGTTGAACGGGACCTGCTCCCGCCGGCTCTTCCTGGCCGACAACGCGTCGAGAGCCGGTGGCCCGTTGGCCTCGAGCGCCGCCTCGAGAATCGACTCGCTGCGAGCGATCGCGTCGTCGTACATCTGAAGGAGCTCGGAGGGACTGTGCTCGCCAGCACTGTGCCAGTCCCAGTCCTCGTCCTGTTCCGCCTCGGCCGAAGTCCACGGCTCGCCGGCATCGGCGCCGTCGAACACCTCGACGAACCACCAGGTCTCCACACCGGTCAGGTGCTTCAGCATCCCTCCCAAGGTGAGATCAGACGGCTCCAGCGTCGTGGCCAACTGGCCGGCGTCGAGTCCGGCACACTTCGTCCGCACGGTGACTCGGTAGTAGTTGAGGAAGCTCCGCAAGGTGCCGATCTCGTCGGCGGCCACCGGCGGCTCGACACGCTCCTCGGGGTCGTAGCGATCACTTGTGGTCATTGCGGCAACGTACGCCTCACGCTCGTATCCCGCGACCCAATAAGGTCAGGCTTGCGGTCACTCGCCACTGGTTGTCGCCACTGGTTGTCGCCACTGGTTGTCGCCACTGGTTGTCGCCACTGGTTGTCGCCACTGGTTGTCGCCACTGGTTGTCGCCACTGGTTGTCGCCACTGGTTGTCGCCACGGGTTGTC
>JBOFLE010000147.1:0-1720 GCA_051657705.1 Nocardioides sp.
ACCCGACGTGCCCACAGGCCACCGGCGTTGACGACGTGTTCGGCGGCGACGGGGCCGAGCTCGGTGTCCAGCCGCCAGCCGCCCTCCGGTCCGGGCCGGATGCCGAGCACCCGGTTGTGCTGCACGACGTCCGCGCCCCACCTCTTGGCGGCGGCCGCGAAGGCCCGGGTCGCTCCGCTCGGATCCAGGTTGCCCTCCCCTGGGTCGAACAGGCCGCCGACCAGTCCGGCCGGGTCGACGATCGGAGCCAGCTCGACGACCTCGTCGACCGACAGCATCCGGACACCCTCGATGCCGATTCGGACACGCCGGTCCAGCTCCACGCGCAGCCATTGCATCCGTTCGGCCGTGCCGGCCAGTTCGATGCCGCCGGTCATTCGCAGCCCGAGCGCGACCCCGCTCTCCGCCTCGATCTCGGGATACAGCTCGATGGTGTACCTCTGCAGAGCGGCCAGGGTGGCGTCGGCGTTGATCGCGTGGAATCCACCGGCCGCATGCCAGCTCGACCCCGCGGTCAGCTCGGTGCGTTCGAGCAGCGCGATGTCGGTCCAGCCCCGCCGCGCCAAGTGGTAGAGCACGGCGCACCCGACAATGCCGCCGCCGATCACCACCACTCGGTACGACGACTTCACGGCGCCTCCTCCCAGCCTTCCTCCATCTTCGGCGCAAATGCGCGTTCGTTGTTGGCGATCGGCTTATTCCGCAACGCTCTGGGCGCAACTGCGCGTTCGAAGTGGTGCTGCCACTCTGTGCTCAGCGTGATGGGTACGCCGGGTTGCCCTCGCTCGAGCAACAGCCGATGCACCCTCATAAGCGTGCGGTCCGGGTAACGGTAGATGTCGGGCGAGGTCAGCACGACCACTCGCCAGCCGAGATCTTCGAGACGCTCGCGGCGCGCGAGGTCCGAGTGCCACTGCTCGCGAACCTCGATGTGATGCCTGCCGTCGTACTCCACGATGAGCAGGGCAGCAGGCCAGGCGAGGTCGGCCCGACGTGTCGCTCCGCGAGCGTCGACAATGGTGCCATTGACGACCGGCTCCGGCAGCGCCGCGAAGTGAAACAGCAGGCGGGTCCGGGTCTCCATCGGCGAGTCGACGCGAGCCCGGATCAACCTGGCGGCCGGACCGAGCCTCGGCAGTTGCCGGACGTCGCGAAGGGTGAGCAGATCGCGGCGGACCACCTGGTCGGCCACCGCGACCAGGGCGACCAACCCGAGTTGCGACCTGAGCTGACGTAGGAGCACGTCGGGTCCGGGCACGGGCACGCCGTCGACAAGGCGAACTTCGAAGGGTGCGGATCGCACGTGGCTCTGGAGGCCCTGAGTCCGGCGGCGATCCCGCGGATCGGCCACAGTGACATGAACGAGATCGCTGGCCGGCACCGGCAGCGAGTACAGACGCGCGGCGGTGAGATGGCTCGCGACCGCGGTGGGCGGAAACAACAGCAGCGCCGCTTTGGCGCGCAGGGTCACTGTTTCCGGTGCGTGCGCCACGACGTACACCCCGCGGAAGATCGACCGGAAGCCGGGACCACGCAGCTGTTGAGCGGTGATGCCACGAGCCAGTGCCTCCGCGTATGTGAAAGGAGCGTCCATCACCGCACCATCGTGGCCCGATCCCGGCTCGGGCGAGCGCGCTATCCACAGCGGTCGCCAGCGCGCTCTTGGCGAGCGGCACAAAATGTGCGCTTGTTGTCGGGGATCGGCCGGAGTGGCAACATC
>JBOFLE010000148.1:0-3644 GCA_051657705.1 Nocardioides sp.
GTGGTCGTCGCGCAGCTTGTCCTGCACTCGAAGGGCCGACTTGTGCGCGGCATCGTCAGTTGCACTCAGACCGATCATCGTCTCCGGTAGCCACGGCTATGACAGCTTCGAGGGCCACGGTGAGTGGAATGCGCTCCTGTTCCAGTCGTCGGAACCCGGGCCACTCGGCCGGCCGCGACGTTCTTCTTGTCTTCCCGACGGCGATAGCCCACATTCAGGTACCGCTCGTTGATCTCGCGTCGGGTCATCCCGACTCCGTTGTCCGCAACGGTCACGGTGTCCACGGTCGGGTCGATGTCGATGTCTACGCGGGTCGCGTCGGCGTCCCAGGCGTTGGCGACGGCTTCGGACAAGATCGCGGGCAGGTTGCTGTAGAGGTTGATGCCCAGGTGGTTCAGGACGTTGAGGCTGAGCGTCATCCGATATGCGTCGTCCTCGCTCAGATGATCGGCCCGGATCATCTCTACCCACTCTTCACGCACCGTGGGTACGCCGAAGCGCGGCCGGTCGTAGCCGGTCATCGGCGTCAACAAGTCGTCGAGTGCGTCGACCGACCGCCTGAGCCGTGCCTTCGCAGACTCCTCCTCCGCTTCGGACCCTGACATATCAACGCCCGCCGCTTCGAGACCGTCGACATCGGCAACGCCGTCCTCGGCAATCTCGACGGCCGTCTCCCGGATCTCATCTACCAGCTGGTCCCGCTCCCGAATGGTCTCCGGGGCCGAGGACCGCAGACTCGCCAGGCGACCGCCCATGTACTCGCGCCAGACCTCGTCGGCCACCTCGGCGTCCTCGCCGCCCCAATGATCCTTGAACCACGCCTCGAGCGCGTCTGGGCCGCCGGCCGACCGGACGGGAACCAGGTAGTCCTCGTGCACCATAGGTGTGCCGTCCGACAGCACGTAGGTGGGCAGCGGCAACGAGCCGGCGATCATCAACTCTCGGATGCGCGCGGCCGGATAGTCGGCCTCGTCAGGGATCTGGACAAAGACACGGCGGCAGTACTCGTCGTCGATCTCCGACATGGCATGACTGCCGTTCAGCTCGCGATAGCGGCCGATCAGCGGATCGTCTTCAGGCACGCGCGCTCCCGAACTCGTTCGGCGGCATCACTGGGACCGAAGCGGCTGCCTCCATCGCCAAGAGCGACGCTACCGCGCTCCAACCCGGGTGCGGTAGGAATCCCAGACTCCGGCCGTGGCTGTTGGAGTAGGCCCGGGCGGACGCCGCTGGCACCGTGCTGCCCCGAAGCAGCACCACCCCGGTGGCTGAGACCCACTCATCGCTGACATAACGCAACAAGTTCAACTTGTGGTGTCGAGATACAATGTAGATTGCCGAACTTTCCCGCGGCGACCTTTGACGAATCGACCGCGATCAGGCGAGTTCGTTCAGGTCGTCCCGCTCTGCGGGACGATGGCGTCGGGTTGTTGTTCGTCAACGGTCACGAGGTCACCATGCCGCTGGACGTCTCCGAGCACGGTGGCGCTGCCAACGCGGAGATCGGCTTGCTGCTCGGGCTGACGGGACGGCTACTCGAAGGACCGCTCGCAAGCCCAGCAGATCGTCGGCCTCCTCGCCCGCGTCGCTTCGGTGCGGCGAGAGCACACTTCGAGACCGGGCTTCGGTCGCCGAGGAATCTGCTGCTGGCTCACCGAGCTGCGGTTACCCGGCCAGGAAGCCGGTCATGAGTTGCCCGATCTCGTCGTGGCGTTCGAGGCTGGGGAGGTGGCCGGCCCACGGGAGGGTGCGGAGCTGGCCGTGCGGCAGCGCTCGGGCGAGTGCGACGGCGGAGGTGCGGAACGCCGCGAGGTCGTGGTCGCCGGTAACAACGAGGGACGGCGCCTGGATCGTTGAGGGATCGCCGGGAACTTCGTCGATTTCAAGGTCTTCGCGCTCGGCCTGCAACTCGAATGAGCGCCGTTGCATGGTGGCCACCAGCTTGCGTACGGCGGGACTCGCCTCGGGGCCACACCACGTGTCGACGTTGAGGGCGGTCGCTGCCGGCAGGTTGCCGCTGTCGAGGAGTGCCTCCTCGCGGGACCAGAAGGCCTTCAGCTCGTCGTCGGGCTGGAGCAGCGCGCTCGCCGGGCAGAGCAGCAGCAGCCGTTCGACCCGGTTCGAGTGCCGACGTGCGAGCTCCTGGGCGATCAGGCCCCCGAACGAGGCACCCACCACCGACACGCGGTCAACACCGGTCTCCTCAAGGACCGCGACAACGTCGGTAACGTGGTCGTAGGGGTCGGGCGGTAGCGGGGAGTTCCCGAAGCCGCACAGGTCGACCCGTACCACGCGGTGCACTTGGGTCAGGTCCGACAGCTGCGGCTCCCACATCCGGCGGTCGGCGACTCCGGCGTGGATGAGGAGCACGGCAGGGCCGGCTCCGGTGACGTCGTGGCTGATCAGAGGCAAGCGATAGCCCGTTCCTCGTGCGTGTGCTTAGCACGGTCAGATTATCTGGCCAGCGGCCAGGATTCGACTGGGTTTCGCCGATGGCCTTCTTTGCTCGCTGGCGGTCGCGCTGGAGCGGCGGTGGACTCCGCAGTACCTCGTCGAGCAGCTCCATCACGCCGGCTGAGACTTGCCTGCGGGCGGCGGCCAGCCGCTCGACCGCGACGAGACAGCCCTGCTCGGGCTGGACCGCGTCGTTGACCCCCTTAACGTCCCACACGACGATCCCGTTGCCGGATACTCGCGCCTACGCGACCTGGGTGGGTTGACGTACGCGAGTCGTATAGCGACACAAAACAAGCAAGCCCGGCAAGTGTCGAGATGCGGGGAAGTTGTCGAGCGTTCCGCAGGGACCTTGCCGACCTGACCCGATTCGGGTGAACCCTCCAAAGTAGGGAGCGGCGCAAGCCCGCTACGGTCAACTCATGTATCGCCTGACCAATGGCGACTGGTGGTGGGAGGTCGCCTTCGATGGCGTTGCTAGCACGTTCTTGGCCGCGCTCCTGGCCTTCGCCGGCATCCGCTGGACGCTGAGGCACGACCGTCGACTGGCCCGAGAGGCGATCGTCGTTGCGACATGCGAGACGCTTCACGGGCGGGTCCGCGTGCTCTGGGGGTCTGTCGAATACTGGAACGCCAGAGCGAATCCATCAGATGGACGTTATGTCACTTACCGCAGATATCGGACGATTCGCGCAGAGCATCGCCCGCAGCGAACCAGGAGTGGCGTCGCTACTCGACGCTATCCGCAGACGACTCATCCAGCACAACATCGACTACGCTGACGACCTCGACGCTCAGAAAAGGCTCGGCCGCGCCGCGCGAAATGCCGAGCAGGTGCTTTACGACCGCGTCGTACGGCCCGGCAACATTGAGCATCTGAAGAAGAAATCGATCGACTCGATGCTGCAGCTCGTCCACTGCGACAAGCTAGTCGCGGTCCCCGACCGGCGACACCAAGACTGACCCGCCACCTGAGCCAGGCGGATCCGGGCTATGTCGTCGTCGCCATGTCACATAGCGATGGCCGTCGTGCAAGATTCGCTGCATCTCGACAAAGAACTCAGCCGTGGGCCATGTCCACGAACCGTGAATAGTGGCCTTGGAACGCGACGGTGATGTCGCGGGTGGGGCCGTTGCGGTGCTTGGCGACGATCAGATCCGCCTCGCCGGGCCGGGTGGACTCCTTCTCG
>JBOFLE010000149.1:0-9795 GCA_051657705.1 Nocardioides sp.
AGGTCGTCAGACCCAGCCGCTGGGCGAGTAGTGCGGCTTGGACCCGGTCGGCGACGCCGAGCTTGCCGAACAGGCCGGTGAACTGGTTGCGGATGGTCTTCTCGCTCACCCCGAGGGCCCGGGCGATCCCCGCGGTGGACTGGGAGTTCGCCAGCATGGTGAGCATCTCCAACTCGCGCTCGGTGAGCCGGTCCAGTGGTTCGGGCAGGGTCCGGCCGGCGGGGGAGGTCTGCGCGGTGAGCATCCGGCCGGCCTCGGCCCCGAGCACCAGCGAGCCGCAGGCGACGGCCCGCAGCGCGCTGACCAGGTCGTCGGCATCGAGATCCTTCAGCAGGAAACCCCGGGCGCCGGCCTTGAGGGCGGCCGCCACATCGGCCTCGTCGGCGTCCATGGTGAGGACGAGTACGACGGCCTCGGGCACGGCCTTGAGGATCCGCCGGGTCGCCTCGATGCCGCTGTCGTCGGGCAGCCGGAGGTCCATCACGATCAGGTCCGGGCGGGCGGCGACGGCCTCGCGGACCGCCTCCGCGGCCGTGGTCGCCTCCCGCACTTCGGTCACCCAGGGTTCGCTTTCCAGGGTGACCCGGAGGCCCCTCCGGACCACCGGATGGTCGTCAACGACCAGGACCCGCTGCGCTGACACCACGTCCGGACCTTCCCGTCGCGTCATCCCCGCGAGGACGAGACAGGTTGGCTGGTCCGGGGGGTGACCTGGACCAATCCTGCCGGGTTCCCGGACCGTCGTACAGGTATTTCTCACGTCGTAGGACGCGAGGACCGCGGGAGAGGTCATGCCACGGATCCGCCGATCAGCGAACCGCGATCGGCGAGTTCGGCGCGTAGCCGCCGGATCGCGCGCTGCCGGGTGGGGCCGATGCTCCCGACGGGTATCGACAGCGCCCGCGCCGCCTGCTCGTAGACCCGTTCGCCGCCGTCGAGGGCGAGCAGCGTGGCCAGCAGGTCGCGTTGCTGGTCGGGCAGCAGAGCGATCGCGCCGCCCACTTCCGTCCAGGTCTCTCGCCGGGCGACCTGGTCCGCGACCTCGTCCGTCGCGGCGGGCGTGGTCATCAAGGGTGTCGATCCGGCGGGCAGTTCGTCCGCCGGCGCGCATCGGCGCTGCTGCCGGACCAGGTTCCATGCCTCGCGCCGGCACACCACGCGCAGCCATTGGGGCAGCGCCTGGGGGGCTCGGATCCGCGCCAGATAGGCGACGCACCGCGCCCAGGTCGCCTGGACGACATCGTCGATGTCGGCCGAGGCAAGGCGACAGTTCGCGGCCTCCCAGCGCAGCATCGGAGTGAACCGCTGGTGCAGTTCCGTCCACGCGCTCTCGTCGCCGGCCCGAGCGCGCTCGGCCAGTTCCGTCCATCGTTCGGCGTCCATCTCCGCTTCCTTCTGTCGAAGACGGCAGCCACCCGAGCCGACCACATCGCGTGGTCATCGCTGCCTCGTGCTCCACGCTGGCGGGCGGTATGTCCCGGCGGGCCGGGAATTCCGCCCGCTCCCCGGGAGATTCGCCCGCTACCTTGGGCCGGTGAGCGAGCGTTTCGAACGGGCCGGCTTGACCTTCGACCTGGTCGACATCGGTCCCGCCGAGCCGACGGCGGGACCGCCATCGGTAGTCGTCCTGCTGCACGGCTTCCCGCAGCGCGCGAGCTGTTGGGAGCCCGTCGTCCCGCTGCTCTCCGAGGCCGGACTCCGGGTGCTGGCGCCGGATCAGCGCGGCTACTCGCCGGGGGCGCGTCCTGCGGGCCGGGCGGCGTACGCGATGACCCAACTGGTGGCCGATGCCCGAGCCCTGATCGAGCACGCCGACGCCGGATCGGTGCACGTGGTCGGCCACGACTGGGGTGCGCTGGTCGGCTGGGCGCTGGCCGCCGCGCACCCGGACCTGGTGCGGTCCTTCACGGCCGTGTCAGTCCCGCATCCGGGTGCCATCCGCTCCGCGCTGTGGTCGAGCGGCCAGGCGCGGAAGTCCTGGTACATCGGCGCCTTCCAGGTGCCCTGGTTGCCGGAGTACGTCGCCCGCCGGGCGCCGTGGTGGATCGGCGGGCTCCTGCGGCGCTCGGGGATGCGAAAGCCCGCCCTCCGCCGGTTCCGGACCGAGATCCTCGACGAGGGCGCGTTCGGGTACGCGGTGAACTGGTACCGGGCGATCGGGTACGGCGGTCCACCCGGCACTGCCTCGCCGGTGACGGTGCCCACCACTCTGGTGTGGAGCGACGGCGATGTCGCGGTCACGCGGGCGGCGGTGGATCGGTGCGAGGCGTTCGTGACCGGGGACTACCGGCTCGAGGTGCTCCACGGTGTCAGCCATTGGATTCCGGAGCACGCGCCGGGCGCGGTGGCCCGCATCGTGTTGGAACGGGTCCGAGCTTCGTGAGGCAGGCGATCTCGGAAGTTGCGCGGCGCAACCCGGTGGCCGTGGCGCATCAGGCGCGTCAAGACCACCGGCATCGCGGACGGGTCACGGGCCGCTCGACGCGGTCGCGTGGAGGAGTTCGGCGACGCGGTTGCCCGACACGAGGGCGCCTTGGATCGACGGGGTGTCGCGGTGGTCCCCGCAGACGAAGATGCCAGGTCCGGCCTCGGCGGGTCGGGTGGTGCGGAGCGGCGGCGGCGCGGCGGGCAGCGCCCGCGGGATGTCGTGCCGGATCAGCAGCTCCCAGGACCGGGGATCGATGCCGTAGATCTCGCCCACGTGGCGGCGTACGGCGGCTTCGTCGGCCGCCGACCCCGGCCGGTCGTGGAGTGTGGTGGCCGCGATCAGGTGCCGTCCGGGTGGGGCGTAGGACGGCGCCGCGTTGCTGATCACGCTCGCGTTCCAGACCGGACCGGGGACGTTGCCGGCGTCCCGGCGGCCGTCGACGGCGACCAGGGCGGCATCGTGGGGAGCATGGTCGGCGGCGAACCACCAGGTCGTCAGCCCCTTCATCGCCGGTGCGGGCAGGTCGGCGAGCGCGCATCCGGATGCCGGATCGGCGGCGATCACCACGGCCGGTGCGATGACTTCGTCGCCACAGATGCGCACTCGTACTCCGCCGGGACCCGGTGCCACCGACTCGACGGTGCGGCCCAGGTCGAGTCGTCCGCCCAGCCGCGCCAGCGCGCCGGCCAGCTGCTCCGGGAAGGCGCGCATGCCGCGGGCCGGCAGTCCTGGCCTGCCCCGCAGGAACATCCGCATCAAGAGTTTGGTGAGGATGGCCGAGGTCCGCTCGGACGTGTCGGCGCTGACGCCGGCGAGAAACGGCTGCAGGACTCGGTACCGGAGTGGGCCTCGGACTCCGGCCCGGTCCAGGGATTCGGCGAGGGTCTCGTCCTTGCCGGCAAGGGTACGCCGTGGCGCGGCCAGCACGGGCGCCAGCCACCTGCCGAGCGCGACCAGCTCCCTCGGGGTGAGCAAGCCGCTGCCGAGGAGCTGCCCGATCTGACTGGGTGAGCGGATCGGGTTGGCCAGCGCCGTGAAGCCGCCGTCGTGACGTACCAGCACCCCGGCGTCGAATCGCTGCAGCCGCAGGGACCGGACATCGATCCATCGGCGAACGGCCGGGTATGCCGGGTTGAATACCTGGAAACCACGGTCGCACAGAAAGCCGTCGATCTGATCGGTGCCGATCCGGCCGCCGACCTCGTGGCCGGATTCGACGACGCGCACGCGCCTGCCCAGCTCGGTCAACCGGATCGCGCATCGCAACCCGGCCACGCCGGCGCCGACGACGATGACGTCCCGATCGCGATCCACCACGCCGGCAGACTACCCAGCAGACCCGGTTTGGCGCGCCCCCACCGCGCGCCAACTCCGGTATGCCGACCCGGTTTGGCGCGCCCCCACCGCGCGCCAACTCCGGTGTATCAACCCTGTTTGGCGCGCCCCCACCGCGCGCCAACCTGGTATGAGCTCGGCCCCCACCGCGTGCTCACACCGGTACAACGCCCAGCGAACCAGAACATGACTTCGATTACGGGGCCACCGTACGAAATGGCTTATTAGTACTACCTTCAACTAAAACCGGCATCGACACAGACTACTGAATGACCATTCAAACACGGCCCCGACGATGCTCCGGACTAGTCGCTCGGGCGGCATTGAGTACGCCGCGCCACGTGACATTCCGTCGCTTGGTCCCCGGCGGTAGCCGCGGGCGCCTCGTCCGTGACAATGTCCACCTAGCGCGCACGAGCGTGGCGCGGTTGGAGGTTGAGCGCTTGTTCCAGCGAATTGCGGTCGTCAATCGGGGCGAGGCCGCCATGCGGTTGATCCATGCCGTCCGTGACATCAACGCGACCCGAGCCGAGCACGCGACCCGAGCCGAGCACGCGACCCGAGCCGAGCACGCGACCCGAGCCGCGCCGATCGAGGTGATCGCGCTCTACACCGATGTCGAGAAGAACGCGATGTTCGTGCGAGAAGCCGATCGGGCCTTTCCGCTCGGGCCGGCGTCGGCTCGCCCCTACCTGGATCATGCCTTGCTCGAACGAGCTCTGCTGGCCACCGGCGCGGAAGCGGTCTGGGTGGGCTGGGGCTTCGTGGCCGAGGACGCGTCCTTCGTCGAATTGTGTGACCGTCTCGGGATCGTCTTCATCGGCCCGAGCGCCGACGCGATGCGCAAACTCGGCGACAAGATCGGTTCGAAGCTCATTGCCGAAGAGGTGGGGGTACCGGTCGCGCCGTGGAGCCGCGGTGGCGTCGACACCCTGGCCGAGGCACTGACCGCAGCCGAGAAGATCGGCTATCCACTGATGCTCAAGGCGACCGCCGGGGGCGGTGGTCGCGGCATCCGCAAGGTGACGTCGGCCGCGGAACTGGAAGACGCGTATCAGCGCACCCGTGACGAGGCCGAGCGAGCCTTCGGATCGGGAGTGGTCTTCCTGGAGAAGCTGGTCACCGGTGCCCGGCACGTCGAGGTCCAGGTGATCGCGGACGGGCAGGGCACCGCCTGGGCGCTCGGCGTCCGGGACTGCTCGGTGCAACGCCGGAATCAGAAGATCATCGAGGAGTCGGCCTCGCCGCTGCTCACCGCCGAGCAGGCGGATGAGCTGAAGGCGGCGGCGGAACGGCTCGCGCTCGTCGTCGGCTACCGGGGCGCCGGCACCGTGGAGTTCCTCTACCACCCACAGGACAAGGCATTCGCCTTCCTGGAGGTCAACACCCGGCTCCAGGTGGAGCACCCGATCACCGAGGTCACCACCGATACCGACCTGGTGAAGGCCCAGATCCACATCGCCGGCGGCGGCCGACTGACCGGCGAGAAGCCGGTCGAACGAGGGCACGCGGTCGAAGCCCGGCTCAACGCGGAGGATCCGGACCGCGACTTCGCGCCGGCGCCGGGACGGATCGTCCGCTTGGACCTCCCGGCCGGTCCTGGTATTCGGGTCGACACCGGCGTCGCGGAAGGCGACCTGATCCCGGCCGACTTCGACTCGATGATCGCGAAGATCATCGCCTACGGCGCGACCCGCGCCGAGGCCCTGGCCCGATTGCGGCGAGCGATGACCGAGACCACCGTCGTGATCGAGGGCGGGGCCAGCAACAAGAGCTTCGTCCTGGAGTTGCTCGACCAACCCGAAGTCGCCACCGGTCCGGAGTGGGCCGACACCGGGTGGATCGATCGGGTTCGCGGAGCGGGCAAGCTGGTCGTCGAGCGCCATGCGGGCGTGGCGCTGGTCGCCGCGGCGATCGAGGCCTACGAGGAGGCCGAGGCTATCGAGATCGGCCGGTTGCTCGACACCGCCTACGGCGGACGGCCTCAGGTCCAGCACGAGACCGGGCGCGCGGTGGATCTGAAGTTGCGAGGCGTCGGCTACCAGGTGAGCGTGGTGCAGGGCGGCCCCTCGCAGTACAGCGTGACGGTGCTCTCGGACACGGAGCGGCGCACCGTCGGCGCGGTCATCGAACGGCTTGACGCGTTTCACGGCCGGTTGACCGTCGAGGGGGTGCGGTTCCGGCTGGTGACAGCCACCCACGGTCCGGTGCACCTGGTCGAGGTGGACGGCGTTGCCCATCGGGTCAGTCGCGACGAGGGCGGTGTACTCCGTTCACCGGCGCCCGCTCTGGTGGTGGCCACTCCGGTCCCGGTCGGCGAGGAGGTGGCGGCCGGCGCCCCGGTGTTGGTGCTGGAGTCCATGAAAATGGAGACCGTCGTCAGTGCGCCCTTCGCCGGACGGCTCAAAGAACTCCTGGTGGTTACCGGCAGCCAGGTCGAGACCGGGGCCCCCCTGGTGCGCCTGGAGCCGGTCGAGGAGCCTGACGACGCCGCCGTCAGTGGTCCGGCCGGAGCACGCGGCCGAGCCGGGAACGGGGCCCCGGGGCCCGGACTCGACCTGCCCGCCGAGGCGGTACCGGGCGACGCCCGCGCCCGAGCGGTCCGAGCGCTGGGCGGGATCCGTTCGGTGTTGATGGGATTCGACCTGGAGTCCACGCCCGACGGTTCGGTGATCGGCGACTACCTGTCCGCGCGCACCGAGCTGCAGGCCGCGGGCGCACTCGATGACGACTTCCTGGGCGAGGAGATCACGACCCTCGGCTTGTTCGCCGACTTCGCCGAGCTGAGCCGCAATCGGCCGGCGGGGGAGGAACTGAGCACCGAACTCCGGGTGCACAGTTCCCGAGAGCACTTCCATACCTACCTGCAGAGCCTGGACGTCGAGCGCGGCGGGCTGCCGCACCAGTTCCGGTCGCGGTTGCTAACCGTGCTCGCGCACTACGGCGTGACCGATCTGGAGCGGACCCCGGTCCTGGAAGAGGCCGTCTTCCGGATCTTCCTGGCCCAACAGCGATCAGTCCCCGACATCGGGCTGGTGACCTCGATCCTGGAGTGCTGGAGGTCCGACCCCGAGCCGTCCGGCCCGCTGGCGGCCGAGGCCCGCGCCCAGCTCGAGCGCCTGGTCCGGGCTACTCAACTGCGCTTCCCGGTGGTCGGTGACCTGGCTCGCAGCGTCCGGTTCCGGTGGTTCGATCAGCCCCAGGTGGACACCGAGCGGGCCGCCGTCCTGGCCGGCGTACGGGAGGAGGTCGCCGCGTTGGCGGCGGACCCCGCCGCCGACGACTACCCGGCTCGCATCGACGCGCTCGTGGCGATCCCGGAGCAGATCGCGGACTTCCTCGCCGAGCGGCTCGACACGGCCGGCACGGCGACCGGGACCGACGCGGAGGACGGCGGCGAGTTCGAGCCCCTGCTGGAGGTGATGGTCAAGCGTCACTACCTGGAGTTCGATCTCCGCGATCTTCGCGCCGAGCACGACCGGCGAACGATCGTGAGCGCCGACTACACCCTTGACGGCGGGCCCCGGCGGATCGTCGCCACCCGAGCCCGGCACGCGGAGCTCGCCGACCCGGCCAGCGACCTGCACCGGGCGATCGAGAGCAGGCTGGCCGGGCGTCGCGCGGGCGACGGCGCGGAGGGCCGGGACTCGGTGGTCGAGATCTATCTGGCCTGGCCGGGCGGACCCGCCGGGGCCGCCGGGGCCGAGGAGGCCGCCACGGCGCTCCGCGCCGCGCTCGCCAGCGCGGAGTGGACGGCCGGCGTACGCCGGATCGCGGTCGGCGCGTCGGTGGGGAACCGGTCGATCACGCACTACACGTTCCGCTGGATCGACGGGGAGCTGACCGAGGACACCCGGGTCCGGGGACTGCATCCGATGGTCGGCCGGCGGCTCAATCTCTGGCGACTCCGGGACTTCGAGGTGACCCGCATCGACGCGCCCGAGGACGTCCTGCTCTACGAGTGCGTGGCCAAGTCCAATCCGGCCGACCGGCGTCTGGTCGCCATGGCCCAGGTGCGGCAGTTGGCCGTCGTCCGCGACCAGTCCGGCGCCGTGATCGGGCTCCCGCACGCCGAACGCGCGGTGGAGAACTGCCTGGAGGCGATCCGCCGGGTGCGCACCTCGCGCGGCGGCGACTGGGGCGGCAGCGGTGGCGGCGGTGACCACCGACCGGACATGAACCACGTCTGGGTTCAGGTCTGGCCGCTGGTCGACGTCGATCTGGACCAGCTCACGGCGCTGCAGCGCAAGATCACCCCACTCAGCGAAGGGGCGGGTCTCCAGGAGGTACTGGCGCAGGGCCGGATCCAGGCGCCGGACGGTTCCATTCGCCCGATCGCCATCCGCTTCCACTCGCGTCCCGGTGCCGGTGTGGTCGCCGAGGTGGAGCCCCCGCCGACGGAGCCGCTCAAGCCCCTGGACGAGTATGCGGGCAAGGTACTGCGCGCCCGGCGGCGCGGGTTGGTCTATCCCTACGAGCTGACCGACGTGTTGGCGGGTGTGGGCGGCACCGTCGTCGAGCACGATCTCGACGACGCCGGCGTGCTGGTGCCGGTCGACCGGTCACCGGGGCTGAACCGGGCCGGCGTCGTCGTCGCCGTCGCCACCACGCCCACCGCGATCTATCCCGAAGGCATGACCCGGGTCGTGATCTTCGGCGATCCGACGAAATCGCTCGGTGCCGTCGCCGAGCCCGAGTGCGCTCGCATCATCGCGGCGTTGGACCTGGCCGAGCGGATGAACGTGCCCGTCGAGTGGTTCGCGCTCTCGGCGGGGGCGCGGATCTCGATGGACTCGGGCACCGAGAACATGGACTGGGTCGGCGCGGCCTTGCGCCGGATCATTGAGTTCACCCAGGCGGGCGGCGAGATCAACGTGATCGTCGCCGGCATCAACGTCGGCGCCCAGCCCTACTGGAACGCCGAGGCCACGATGTTGATGCACACCAAGGGCATCCTGGTGATGACCCCGGACAGCGCGATGGTGCTGACCGGGAAGCAGTCCCTGGACTTCTCCGGCGGCGTATCGGCCGAGGACAACTTCGGCATCGGCGGGTACGACCGCGTCATGGGCCCCAACGGGCAGGCGCAGTACTGGGCCCCCGACATGGCCGGGGCGGTCGAGGTGTTGATGGCGTACTACGCGCTCACCTATGTGTTTCCGGGCGAGTCGGGCCCGCGGCCCGCGCTCACTGCCGATCCGAGTGAGCGTGATGTGACGTCGTACCCGCACCTGATCGAGGGCAGCGACTTCACCGAGGTCGGCGACATCTTCTCGGCCGCCGCCAACCCCGACCGCAAGAAGGCCTTCGACATCCGGACCGTGATGCGGGCGGTCGCCGACTCCGACTGCGAGCCGTTGGAGCGCTGGGCCGGGATGGCCGACGCCGACACGGCGGTCGTCTTCGACACCCGGATGGGGGGTCGGTCGGTCACCCTGCTCGGCATCGAGTCGCGCCCCCTGGTGCGCCGCGGCTTCCCGCCGACCGACGGTCCCGACACCTACACCGCGGGCACCCTCTTCCCATGGTCGTCGAAGAAGGCGGCGCGGGCGATCAACGCGGCCTCCGGGAACCGCCCGCTGGTCGTCCTGGCGAACCTGTCGGGTTTCGACGGATCACCGGAGTCCATGCGCAAGTTGCAACTCGAGTACGGCGCCGAGATCGGCCGGGCGGTCGTGAACTTCGCCGGCCCGATCGTGTTCGCGGTCATCTCCCGATATCACGGCGGGGCGTTCGTGGTGTTCTCCAAGACCCTCAATCCCGCGATGACGGTGCTGGCCGTCGAGGGCTCGTACGCATCGGTGATCGGCGGGGCACCGGCGGCCGCGGTGGTTTTCGCCGGAGAGGTCGAGAAGCGCACCGCCGCCGATGCCCGGATCACCGATCTGGACGCCTCCATCGCGGTGGCTCGCGGGCCACGGCGCGCCGACCTGGTATCGCGGCGCACCGAACTCCGGCCCGCCGTCCGAGCCGAGAAGATCGGCGAGGTGGCCGCCGAGTTCGACTCGGTCCACGACATCGCCCGCGCCGTC
>JBOFLE010000150.1:0-3998 GCA_051657705.1 Nocardioides sp.
ACTGCCGGGCGAGCCGCACGCGCCGGCGAGCACGACCAGCAACGCGGCAACGGTACGACGAAGCGTGCGCCGCGCCATGACGCCACCTCCAGTCCGTCGCGCGCCGGGGATCAGGTCAGGATCTCACCCGACGCGATGAGAGCCGCGCGCGTGGCGGTGGCGAACGGTTCGATCGTCTTCTCGAAGAGTTCGGGCAGCGGTGTCCCCGCGAACTCGGGGAGGAACTTCCCGTTCCAGTTCGCCCACAGCGGATACCCGTCCGGGCACTCGGTGGCCGCGATGCCGATGGCCATGAGCAACTGGAGCAGTCCCGGCTTCTGAGCGGCGTAGGCGGCCTTCCACGCGGCGGAGTCGAGATACCGCCGTTCCACCTCCCGGCCCAGAAGCTCCTCGCGTGCCGAGAGGAGTTCGTCCCAGGAGCAGTAGGCCGTCGCCGCGACCGGGCAGATGGCATTTCGGGAGGCCGGGTGGGCAAGGACGTGCGGCAGGATCCGGCCGGCGTCGGCACCCGTCGACCAGGAGAACTTCTGGCTGCCGTCGCCCATCACGTAGACGGGCTCCACCATGTAGTACTCGGGCCACAGTCCCGCCGGCACGATGGTGAAGTCGAGGCCGGCGAGTTCGATCACCCGGCGCAGGAAGGCCTTCTGACGGGCGTGGGTGCGGTGGATCGTGTCCGTCGGCCAGTGCTGTTCCATCTCGTAGTTAAACCCAAACTCCGACGGAACGAAGCGTTCGACCCCGGCTTCCTTCGCGGCCCAGATGAGCGGGTACTGCGACTCCGTGGCGTAGAAGGACACGCATGACACGAGGTAGTCGGTGCCCTGGAGCGCGGCGATCAGGCTCAGGTGATCGGTGGCGTCGACCGGCTTGAGCGTGACGCCGCGACGGGCCCAGTCGTCGTAGATGCGCTCCTTCTCGTCGCTCGTCTTGACGACTCCCGTGGAGGTCTTCTCCTGCTGGCCGGGTTGTCGCACGAGCACCTGCGGCCGGAACGTCCCGGTCGCGATGAGTTCCTCGACGCATGCGTGGCCGGCCACTCCGGTCGCTCCGAAAACAGTGACGGTCTTACGGGTATCCGAGGTATCCATGAGGCGCCATGCTTGACCTCTCACCCGAGCCTGTCAAGGAGGTACCTGTCGTGGTGTTCAACTGGAGCCGCCGAGCGGAGACGCCGGCACCGACCGCCGAACAACCCGAGCGCGATGCGCGACGAGGCGCCATCGCCTATCTCCTGACGCTGGGAGCCCTCTCCGCGATCACCATGACTCTCTACGGGGTCACCGGCAACCAAGCGTTCGGAGCGATCGCTCTCGTGTCGCCGGCGATCGCCTGCATCGGCTGTCGGCTTGCGCTCCGCGAGGGTTTCGCCGACGTCAGTTGGCGCCTCGGCGGCCGGCGCACGTGGCGGGCGTTCGGGATCGCTCTCGTCGCGCCCGTGGTGATCGCCGGCCTGACCTACGGCCTCGCCTGGTCGACCGGCCTGGCGGAGTTCGACCCGCTCGGGGCGGAGAACCCGTTCGGCGGCGCACCGGTCACGATCGGCGGCTCATCGGCGGCATCGTTCCTGGCTCAGGTCGCCGTCGCCCTGACCGTCACCACCGTGGCGCTGTCACTCGTCGCGATCGGCGAAGAGCTCGGCTGGCGCGGCTACCTCCTTCCGCGCCTCGTCCAGGCCCGGGTCCGCCGGCCCGTCCTGATTCACGGCGTGATCTGGGCGCTCTGGCACCTCCCGCTGACCTTTCTGGTCGGGTATGCCGCCGGCACCGACGCGGCTATCGCGGCACCCGTGCTCGTGATCCAGATCACGGCCGCTGCCTACCTCATCGGCTACCTGCGACTCTCCACCGGCAGCCTGTGGCCCGCGGTGTTGTTCCACGGAGCGTGGAACGCGACCATCCAGACCGCCTACGACCCCGCGACCACCGGTAATGACCACGCCTTCTGGGTCGGCGAGTCCGGAGCCCTGACGACGTTCGCTCTCGTGGTGATCGCACTCGTTCTCGCGCGCCGTACCTGGCACCCGCTCCCGGCCCCCCGGAGCGCGCCATCGGTGCTCCCCGAGCCCTGACGGCGCCGCCGCGCCCGACCACCGAACCGGGCCGGCAGAGGCGGGCCAACGAAGGCGGGAGCACCTGTGAGGGTGTTGTGAACACCGCCTCGGCGGGGCGGCAGCCGTTCTAGCCTGTGCTAGTGCCTTTCACCCTCGCGCATCCGGTCGCCGTACTGCCGCTGAATCGGCTCGGGTTGCCGCTCTCGGCGCTCGCGGCCGGGTCGATGGCGCCCGATCTCCCGGTGTTCCTGCGACTCGGCGAGAGTTACTGGTGGACGCATTCGTGGCCCGGGGTGGTGCTGGTCGATCCCTTGCTGGCGCTGCTGGTCCTGGCGATCTGGTTCGGGCTGCTTCGGGACCCGTTGGTCGACACCGCCCCGGCGATGGTCCGCGAGCGACTCGCCGCTCGTGCCTCGCTGCCGGATCGGTACTGGCTGCTGGCGATCCCGGCCAGCATGGTCGGCGCGGCGACTCACGTCGTCTGGGATTCGTTCACCCACGGAGGCCGATGGGGAGTGCGTCACGTCGAGTGGCTGCACACCGAGCATGCGGGCGTGCTCGGGAATCGATGGCTCCGATACGGCTCGGGCGTGCTCGGCCTCGCGGTGATGGCGAGCGTCGTCTGGGTCTGGTTCGCGCGGCGGCCGCGGCAGCCCCGACCGGCCCGGCTGCCCGCCCTCGGGAGCCGTACGCTCGCCGTCGCTGTCGCCGTCGCATGCCTGGTGGCCGCACGTGCCTGGTGGCAAAGCCTGCCGTTCGGGCTGCATACGGTCGCCTTCAACACCGTCGTGGACGGCTCGGTCGCGTTGGTCGCCGCGACGGCCGCGCTCAGCGTGCTGTGGCACGTGGCGAACCGGATGACCGCAGCCCCAGGGAGCTAGGCGTCGGGGCCGGTCAGGGCCAGCGTGCCACCCAGGCCGATCATCATGCCGCCGCCGGTGGCCCGGATCGCGGCGATCCGGCCCGGCGAGGTCGCCAGCCAGGTCCCGGCCGCGCCTGCCGCCACCGCCCAGACGCTGTCGCTGACCAGGGCGATGACAGTGAACACCAGGCCGAAGACCACCATCTGCCCGGTCACGTCGGCGGCCCGGAAGTCGACGAACTGCGGCAGCACCGCGACGAAGAAGACGGCGGCCTTCGGGTTGGTGACACCCACCGTCACCCCTTGCCGCAGGATCGTCCAGCGCGACCCCGGCTCCACCCCCGTGCTCACCCCAGAGACCGCGGTGTCCTCGTTCCGGTGGCGGATCGCCTGCACCCCCAGGTAGACCAGGTACGCCGCACCGCACAGCTTCAGGACCGAGAACAGCAGCAGCGACTCCGCCACCACGGAGCCGACCCCGGTGGCCACCGCCAGCACCAGCAAGAACACCCCCAGCGCATTCCCGAGCACGCTGAGCAAGGCGCCGCGCCGGCCCAGCGTCAGGGCGCGGCCGACGACGAAGAGCACGCTCGGCCCGGGGATCGCGATCAAGATCACCGAGGCGACGGCGAAGGCCACGAGCGCGTCGACGGAAGGCATCGGCCGAATCTACCCGGCCGAGCGCGACCCGAGAACTCCTGACTATGTCGCCCGACCCTGGACAATAAGGAGTGGGATCCGGCGCATCAGGTGCGCCGAATCCCACCCGCTGACGGCCCTCGCCACAGCCTCCCCCCAACGCTCACGGAGGTGAGCGCTAGCCGGCCGCCGGTCGCCGCGGCGCCGGCACCCTGCTCGCGGCGATCGACAACCCGGCGGCCACCGCCAGCAGCGCCCCGGCCGCGATCGTGATCGACGGGCCGATGCCATCGGCAACGAGCACCCCTCCGAGACCCGCGCCGAGCGCCTGGCCGAGGTAGAGCACCGAGGTGTTGAGCGAGATCGAGGCGGAGGCCACGGCCAGGTCGATCGCGGCGAGTCGGCTCTGCTGCAACGAGTTCATCGAGAACGTGCCCAGGCCCC
>JBOFLE010000151.1:0-2940 GCA_051657705.1 Nocardioides sp.
GAGCGGTACCACGAAGAACTATGGGTCAAGCGCAACACCGATGCCCTGGACGACCTGATCCACCAGGACTTCGTCGACGACACCCGGACGGACTTCAGCAAGCCCGGGCCGGACTACGCCAGGGACTTCTTCGCCGGCCTGTTCACGGCCTTTCCCGGCCTGAAGTCGGAGCAAGGGCAGCTGCTCGCCGACGGTGACCTGGCGGCGATTCGCTGGACGCTGACCGGCACCATGACAGGCGAGCTGTGGGGAATGGCGCCGACCGGCAAGAGTTTCCGGGTGGTCGGCATCGACATCGTCGAGGTGCGCGATGACCGGATCGTCCGGGATTGGGGCGGCATGGCCGACAAGCTGCCCGAGATCTTCGGTCAACTCGGCCTCGTGGCGGGGGCGTGAGTCGATGACGGAGCCGCGGCTCGGCATCATCCGCGCCATCGCGATCGGCACGGTCATCGCCATCGGCATGGTGATCGCGATGTACGCGGTCATCGCCGTGATCGGTACCGAGATTGCCGTGGCGCCACCCGGCCAACCGTCGCAGGTGGTACCGCTTGCCCAAGCCGTCGGCGCCGCGGTGGTCGGCGGCCTGCTGATCTCGGGCCTGGCGGCAGTTACCCTCCGACTGGCGACGCCCCGGCGGTGGTTTCTCGTGATCTCGGTCGCCGGACTGGTGGTGTCCTTGAGTTCCCCGCTGGTCCTGGCCGACTCCGGCGCGGCGGCCGGGTGGTTGTCCGCCATGCACGTGGCGGTGGCCGGCGCGCTCATTCCGCTCACGGCACGGGCGCTCCCGGCGACCGGGGCGGGTGCCTTCGGATGACGAGTTCTACGCCGCGTTGATCGCGATCGTGATCCACGGGTGTTCGCGCTTTCGCGCGGTGACTCCGGGCCTGCCCAGTTCCACGATGCGGGACCGGCCGACCACATCATGAAGTTACGATGGCCTCCACCTGTTCGCACCGCCAGTGAGGTGAGCCGCCATGTTCGTGAACCGGATGCCCCGCTACGAGATCCTCTCCGCCGACGCGATGGCCACGCTGGATCGCGGGTGGCGCAAGCTGATGACCGAGATCGGCGTCGAGTTCATGGATCAGCGGGCTCTCGATCTGTTCGCCAAGGCCGGGCAGCGGGTTGCGGACAACACGGTCTTCCTCGACCCGGACTTCGTCCTCGAGCAGGTCGCCAAGGCGCCACGCGAGTTCGACATCCAGGCCCGTAATCCCGCGAACAACGTGCACATCGGCGGCGATCACATGGCCTTCGGCGCGGTCTACGGCCCGCCGTTCGTCCGCGAGGGCGACGTACGCCGGGACGCGACGTACGCCGACTACCAGAACTTCGTCCGGCTGGCTCAGTCCTACCGGGCGCTCGACTCCGCCGGCGGGGTGGTCTGCGAGCCGAACGACACGCCGTTGGACAGCCGGCACCTCGACATGACCTACACCCTGCAGACGCTGACCGACAAGATCTACATGGGCAACGTGGTGTCCGGGGTCAACGCCGCCGACACGATCGCGATGTCTTCGATCCTGTTCGGTGGCGGCGACCCCGACCAGGGCCGTGCGTCGATCGAGGAGACCCCGGCGACGATCTCGCTGATCAACTGCAACTCGCCGCTGCGCTGGGACGACCGGATGCTGGAGGCGCAGTTCGAGTACTCCGCCGCCAACCAGCCCGTCGTACTCACGCCGTTCATCCTGATGGGCGCCATGTCGCCGGTGACGATCCCGGCCGCGCTGGTCCAGCAGATCACCGAGGCGCTGTCCGGGATCGCCCTGAGCCAGCTGATCCGCCCGGGCTGCCCGGTGGTGTTCGGATCGTTCCTGTCCAACATCGACATGCAGTCCGGGTCGCCGACCTTCGGCACCCCGGAGTCCGGGATCGGCCTGCTGTGCACCGGTCAGATCGCGCGGCACTTCGGGTTGCCGTTCCGCACCGGCGGCGGCCTGACGTCGTCGCAGGTGGCCGACGCGCAGGCCGGCTACGAAGCCCTGATGACGATGCTCCCGACGTTCCTGGCCGGCACCAACTGGGTGATGCACGCGGCGGGCTGGCTCGAGGGCGGCCTGGTCGCGGGCTTCGAGAAGTTCGTGGTCGACATCGAGCTGGTGCAGATGCTGCAACATGAGTTCACCCCGCTGGAGATCGACGAGGACTCGATGGCGTTCGGCGCCCACGAGGAGGTCGGCCACGGCGGGCACTTCCTCGGGGCCATGCACACCATGGAGCGCTTCCGCACCTGTTTCTACCGCCCGCTGCTGTCCAGCTCGGAGAACTACGAGCGCTGGATGAGGAACGGGGGCGTCGATACCGCGGGCCGGGCGAGCAAGCTCTGGAAGGACACGCTGGCGGCCTACGAGCAACCGCCGCTGGACGACGCGATCCGCGCCGAGCTGGAGGCCTACGTCGTGCGCCGCCGGGCCGAGCTCGGCGACTGACCCGCTACCGACTCGCTACCGACAACGGGCGCATATGCGCCCGTTTCGTTGCCCACGTGGCCAGCTCGCAACAACAGCGGCGCACGTGCACCGCACCTAGGGTATGGGTGTGCGCTTCATCGGACTGGACCTGGCCTGGGGACTCCGCAAGCCCACCGGCGTGGCGGTGCTCGACGAGTCCGGTCGGTTGCTCGAGCTGAGGTCGGTGAGTTCCGACGACGAGGTCCTCGCCGCGCTGAGGGGGCACGCCGACGGCGATTGCCTGGTGGCCATCGACGCTCCACTGGTCGTCGAGAATCCGACCGGGAACCGGCCGGCGGAAGCCGCCCTCAATCGAGATTTCGGCCGGTTCCAGGCCGGAGCCCACCCGTCGAACACCGGCAAGCCCGAGTTCGCGGGTCAGCCTCGGGGAGCCCGGCTGGCGGCGAGCCTTGGTCTGGACATCGATCCGCACTCGACCTCTGCCCGGCGGGCGATCGAGGTCTACCCGCATCCGGCGATCGTC
>JBOFLE010000152.1:0-13460 GCA_051657705.1 Nocardioides sp.
GGCCGGCCCGAGATCGGCGTCTTCGACCGAGGACAGTCGGGAGTCGGCGTAGGCCACCGCGATCCGGGCCTGCGCGGCCGCCGCCGCGGCCTTGAGTTCTTCGAGTTCACGCAACAGACGTAGCCGAGCCGGATCATCAGCGGCCGTAAGGTCGGGTCGGGCCAGGACCGCCCGCCACCCCGCGACATCCAGGCCCGGCGCAACTCCAGCACCACCAGCAGCGGCGCCCCCGAACCCGGATACCTCGAACATGCATTCGATACTTCCAAACCACCGCGGACACCTCCAACCACCACAAGAACCCTGTGGAAAACACAGCCCCCGCCACACCTGTGCGTCAGTTTCGGCCCGGGAGCTGTCGGCCCGGGGAGGGGCCGTGGCCACCGAAGCGGCGTGCACCCGCGGGACCCGCCTCCACCGACGGCCACCGCGACACGTTGGCACGAACAGGGGCCCAGCGCGCCCTGATCACTCCTGATGCCCGTCCTGCAAGTACTTCGTCCGCCCAGACTTCAGGGCATCCAGCGCAGCAGTGACTCGCCGCCAGACGTACGATCTGAGCCGTTCCTCGGCCTCAGCATCCGTGCAGAATTCGAAGGCAGCAAGTTCTCCGCCCCGCAGTTCAAGATCCGCCATCTGCTGGCTGGTCAACACGCCGCCATCGAAGATGAAAGCCAACTGGTCGTCCCATGGCCCGTGCGGCGACACCCAGTCGACACACAGCAAGTCACCGACCTTGATCTCGATCCCCAGCTCTTCCATGAGCTCTCGACGGGCTGCATGATGCAGCGGCTCGTTCGCCTCGGCCATGCCTCCGGGCACATCCCAATCGGGCTTGTACTTCGGGTCCACCAACAACAGCCGTCCGCTCTGGTCGCGGAGGATCACGTCGACGCTGACGCGCTTGCGGGCCTGGCGCGCGTTTCCTTCGGCAAGGTGCGCCTGCCAAGCCTCCGGATCTCGCTCGTACAGCGGGACTTCGGAAGTCAACTGGCAACCTCCGGCCAGAACGCACCAGGAGGCCCGCTCTGCGTGATGCACCGAAGCAGCACCATGCGCTCTCGCAACGAGTCCTCCAGACGGGCCAACAACTCGTTGACCGTCTGAGCGCCTCGATGCGGCTCCAGGAGTCGCTGGAGGTGATGTAGTCGCTGGGTCACGAGGTAGGAGCCGAGTGACTGCGTACTGGCGATGACTTCTTGCCCGATTTCGCATGCCTCGTCCAACTGGCCTCGTTCAGTCAGTGTCGCCGCGAGCTGGAGTTGGCCGAACGCACGACTCCGGACGCGCTCCCGTGGCCGAAGAGCGACCACCTGCCGGGCGCGGCGTTCCGCCTCACCGAGATCACCCAACTGCTGCATGCACCGAGTGGCCTCGCTTGCCGGCGAGCCCTGATCGAACCCGCTGATCCAGGGCGACCGCCCGTCATCTGCTCCTCCCCCGAGCCGACCCTCGGCCTCAGCGAGCAAGGAGTGACACACGCCGCGCTCCTGCAACCCTGCGTAGCCTTTGGCCTCCATGGTCAGCAGGCGCGTCTCGAGGCCGGGGGTGGGGCGAGCAACCTACGAGTATCTGGCGGCCACGGACCGCGAACGCGAGGCCGTCCTTCGGACGATGCTGGTGGTGGGCCAAATGGCTCAGGCTGGCGATCTCCACCGACCTGCGCGAGGCCCTCGGCACGCTGGAAGTGACGCTGCGCTGCTTCGTCTCGGCCTGCGTCGTGCGCCATCCAACCGGCCATCTCCGTCAGGGCGGCGGCCTCGGCAAGGAATGGCGTCCGTTGCCGGACTCACCGCCGAAAAGCCCCGGCGAGACCTTCACGTGCAGGTAGCTGACCACTGCGCCGTACAGATGACCACCACCGAGTTGCTTGTCTGCCGCGCGGAACGCCTCGATGGCAGAGGAATCGACACTGCAACCGACATCGTCCGCGTGCCAGTTGATCGGATCTCGATTGTTCTCGACGCTATCCGCCGAGGCCCGTACAAACCGCTCTCGCTGACCTTCATTCGCCTGTGACAGCACCGTATCGAGCATGGCTTGGGTGTCCGGCCGCGGCGTCAGCGTGTTGCCGCGGGCCTCCCACTTGTCAACCGCACGCGAACTGATACCCAGCTTCTCGGCGAAGCCTTCGATGCTGAGGCGCAACGCCATGCGGAGATGTCTTGCTTCCGCGCCAGTCCAGCGGTGGATCACCAGACTGTGACTCTCCGCGTGCGGCGCCTTCTCCATGTGAGCCGAGCCTCCCTAGCCAAGGACCCAGATCGAAAGTTGGGATCCGCCACTGTATCGAACGACTCGGCTGAATAGGGGCCTGAGATGTCCATGGAGAACGGCCTCCAGTTCGGAGCTGGTACACCCTTGATCCGCCGAAACCTTGTTCAACATCACCAGCCAGAGCGGAACTCTTGTTCTCGGTACCGGGAGGGGAAGCCATACCTCACGTCATTCCGCGCGAGCGGTCTCCCAGTTGGTCAGAGCTCTTGGAGCGCTCCCTTGAGGTCGGCACGCTCCTCGCGGCCCGAGCGGTCTCGTAACTGCCGCAGCCAGGCGGCCGCGATCGTGCCGACGACCAAGGCGAGGGAGAACCACAGCGTGAAGTCGTCGATCGCGTCGAGGACATCGACGACCGGCTGCCCCAAGCGATAACCGAGCCAGCAGTAGAAGCACCGCGTGCAGAAGGCGGCAGACAGGTCGACAAGCAGGAAGGTCCGCAGCCGCATGCCGCTGGCTCCGGCGGCCGCGTAGACCACAGCAGGGGGGACCACCGGCACCACCCACGTCGCCACGATCGCCGGCGTCCGCCACCGTCGGACGAGATCGAATCCTCGAGCGGCGATGCGGCCCGAACGCAAGGATCTCCCACCGAACAGATCAACGACGCGGTCGCCCCACAGCCGACCCGCCCACCAGAACACCGGATCGAACTTCACGACGCTGATAGTGGCGAGCGCGATACCGAGCCACCACAGATCCGTTCTCCCGGTGGCGACGAACGCACCCAAGATGACAACCGCCGTCCGCGATCCGGTGAGTGCCGACAGGGCGAGCGGGGAACCCAGCAGGAGTGGCCGAATCGGACGGAGGGCCAACCCGTAGATCACGAGGAGGCCGAAGGCGGCCACACACCACCGTTTGGCCCGCTGAGTCCTCCGCTGCTCGGCGGCCTCCGGGCCGTCCGGCGAGCCCTCGAGCGGATCGACCGCATCCGCCACCTCGACTAACGGGATGGGAGTGGCACCGGGCGCGGCAACGAGGTGAGCCCGCTTGATGCGCGTCCCCCAGACCGACAAGGTCACGTGGACCTCGAGTTCGCCATCGCGCAACACCAGGACCCAGCTCTTGGTGACCAAGGACGCGGCGTCCATCTCGACGTCATCGACGAACAACCGCACTCGGACGTCCCGCAGTCGTCGGTCGCGGTCTTCGATGTCGTCCAGCCGCACTTCGATTCGCCGATCTTCGTGATCGATGGTGAACGGAAGTGGCACGCACCGGATCCTAGGACCTTTGGTCTCTAGGACCCTGCTCGGTCTGCGGCGGAGGCGGATCCCCGCAGGGCTCCGACCTGGTAAAGCCTTCCCGGGCTAGGGCTGAGGTTGTCCGAGGTCATTGGCGGTGGCGGCGGGATTTGAACCCGCGGTGGGCTTGCGCCCACAAACGCTTTCGAGGCGTTCTCCTTAGGCCACTCGGACACGCCACCGCCGGAGACGTTACCGGAGTACCGGGGGGCTTCGCGAACCCTGATCGAATCGCCCGCGTCAGGTACCGAGCACGAAATCGCCGGGAGAGGCCGATCGCTGCCTGGCGAAGAAGTCGGCGAGCAATGCCGCCGCGTCGTCCGCGAGCACACCACCGATCACCTGGGGCCGGTGATTGAGGCGTCGGTCCCGGGCCACGTCCCACAGGCTGCCCACCGCGCCGGCCTTCTCGTCGTACGCCGCGAACACGATGCGCTCCACCCGGCCGAGCACCGCCGCCCCGGCGCACATCGTGCACGGCTCGAGCGTGACCACGAGCGTGCACCCGGTCAGCCGCCACTCTCCATGCGACCAGGCCGCGCTCCGCAACGCCAACACCTCGGCATGCGCGGTCGGATCCCCCTCCGCCTCGCGTCGATTGCGCCCGGTGCCGAGCGTCTCCCCCGTCGGCGAGAGCACCACCGCGCCGACCGGCACGTCGCCCGTGGCCTCGCAGGACGCGGCTTCGGCCAGCGCCGACCGCATCGCCGGCTCCCACCGCTGCCCGACCCGGGTCATAGCGCTGTCTTCATGGCGCTGTCTTCATAGCACTGTCGTCATGGCACTGGAGGGGTGCTCACGCCGACCACGTCGTCGAACTGCGGCCCGAAACCCAGCCGGCCGGCGACCGCCGACAGCATCTCGTCGGGATAGAGATCCAGATCGTCGATCAGCAGCCCGAGATCCATTGCCGGCATCCCGATGTCGCCCAGGAGATCGAGGTCGCCGGCCGGAGCCTGGTCGTCCTCGTCGAGCGATGCCACTCCCAGGAACTCCAGCACCGAACGCGCGAACTCGAACTCCTCGGCCGCGGTCACATCCGACAGCAGCATGCGGGTCAGCGGGCCGGCCACTCTGATGAGCACGAAGAAGTCCTCGTCCATCGCCACCAGGCCGAGCGCTCCGCCGTCACCGGGGAGCCGGCGTAGGGCGTCGGCCAGCACCCCGGCCGACGCCAAGGACTCGGACGTCACTTCCTGGAGCTGCCACACGCCCTCCTCGCGGTATGCCGCCACCGCGAAGTCGAAGTCCGGCACGGAAACTCCGTTGGACATCTCAGCGCCCGTAGGGACCATGGGACCACCCTTACAGACGAGCCGCGCTCGCACCAGCATTATCCGACGCTCCGTGGAAGCGGCCGGCCACCGGACCGATCGTGGATTCGGGCCGGGACGCCCTCCGTGAGGGCATTAGAGTCACGACCATGCCCACCCCGATCCGAGTCACGGTCGTCGACCACCCGCTGGTGTCTCACAAACTCACCGCGCTCCGCGACGAGCGCACCGACTCGCCGATGTTCCGCCGCTTGGTCGATCAACTGGTCACGCTGCTCGCCTATGAGGCGACCCGCGAGGTCCGCGTCCGCCCGGTCGAGATCACCACTCCGGTGGGGCCGGCCACCGGAGTACGGCTCAGCGAACCCACACCGCTCGTGGTGCCGATCCTGCGGGCCGGCCTGGGCATGCTGGAGGGGATGATGCGCCTGCTGCCGACCGCCGAGGTCGGCTTCCTGGGCATGGTGCGCGACGAGGAGACGCTGCAGGCTTCGACGTACGCCGAACGCCTCCCGGAGGACCTCTCCGGACGACAGTGCTACGTCCTCGACCCCATGCTGGCCACCGGCGGCACCCTGGCCGCCGCGATCCGGTTCCTCATCGATCGGGGCGCCGACGACATCACCGCCATCTGCCTGCTCGCGGCACCGGAAGGCTGCGCGAACGTCGAGACCGACCTGGGCGAGGTCGGCGCACCCGTCACCGTGGTCACCGCCGCGCTGGACGAGAGGCTCGACGAGAGGGGCTACATCGTGCCCGGACTGGGCGACGCCGGCGACCGGCTGTACGGTCGCGCCGAGTAGCTCCCCGGCCGGACGGCCGAGAGCTCCGAGAGGTCTATGGCCCGGAGGTCCGGGTCACCAGGAGAGCGGCCGCCACCAGGTGCATCAGCCCGAGCCCGACCTTGGTGAGTAGATCGGTGCCGGAGAGCAGGGGGCTGAGCAGCGACACCACCGCGGCCGCCCAGATGAACGGGCGCCACCACGACGCCCGGCCGGACCGGCCGAGCAGCCAGCCGATACCGAGGCCCGCCACCGAGGCGATGAAGGTGGACAGGAAGGGCTGGAAGATCATCACGTCCTGCGTCTCCCCGCCGATCTCTACAGCGAGATCCGCACCGACGACCTTCAACAGCACCCAGATGACCTCATTGGCGACAGCGGCGATCAGGGCGGCGATCAGCCCGCTGCGCCACAGTCCGCTTCCAGTAGAGATTCGTTCAGACATCGCGTTCCCTCCTAGTTGGGTTCCGCGGAGGAACCCTGGATGAAGTAGACCACCGGGCAGCCGGCCGGTGCCAGCAACGCGCGGCAGCAATCCCACGCATTCGAGCGATCCCGACCTCGACGCGATAGGTTGACCCCGGTTTTCACCCGCAGCCGGATCCACCAGGGAGGTTCCAGTGCAGATCGGCATTCCCGCCGAGTCCAGGCCCGGCGAGACTCTGGTGGCGGCTACCGCGAGAACCGCGTCCACTCTGGCCGGGTTGGGGTACGAGGTCGTCGTGGAGGCCGGCGCCGGCATTCACGCCGATCAGCCCGACTCGGGCTACGCCGAAGCCGGGATCGCCGTCGGGACGACCGCACAGGTGTGGGGCAGCGACATCGTGATCAAGGTGAACGCGCCGACGCCCGAGGAGATCGCGCGGCTCCGCGCCGGCGCCACCATCGTGTCGCTGATGGCGCCGGCGCGGAGCCCCGACCTGCTCCAAGGACTCGCCGACGCCGGAGTGACCGCGCTGGCGATGGACGCGGTGCCGCGGATCTCCCGGGCCCAGTCACTCGACGTACTGTCGTCGATGGCCAACGTGGCGGGATACCGGGCGGTGATCGAGGCCGCGCACACGTTCGGCCGGCAGTTCACCGGCCAGGTGACCGCCGCCGGGAAGGTTCCGCCGGCCCGGGTCTTCGTCATCGGCGCCGGTGTCGCCGGCCTGGCCGCGATCGGGGCGGCGGGCTCGATGGGCGCCATCGTCCGGGCTTTCGACGTCCGTCCGGAGGTCGCCGAGCAGGTCGAGTCGATGGGCGCGGAGTTCGTGACGCCGGAGCCGGGTGCCGCGATGGACCAGGAGGTGTCTGCCGACGGGTACGCCAAGGAGCTGACCGCCGAACAGGAGCGGCTCACCGCCCGGATGTACGACGCCGAGGTGCGGGCCGCCGACATCGTCATCACCACCGCGCTGATCCCGGGGCGTCCGGCACCGACGCTGATCACCGCCGACTCGGTGGCCGGCATGGCCGGGGGCAGCGTGATCATCGACATGGCGGCGCCGAACGGTGGGAACTGCGAGCTGACCGTGCCCGGCGAGAAGATCCAGACCGAGAACCTGGTCAGCATCCTCGGCTACACCGACCTCGCCGGCCGGCTACCCGCGCAGACCTCCCAGCTCTTCGGCACCAACGTCGTCAACCTGTTCACGCTGTTGACGCCGGAGAAGGACGGCCGGCTCACGCTGGATCTGGACGACGTCGTGCAGCGCGGGCTCACCGTCGTCCGCGACGGCGAACCGATGTGGCCCCCGCCGCCGGTACCGGTGTCCGCGACACCGCCCACTGTCCCGACCGGCCCCGCCGCCGTCGGGCCGCCGCCACCCACGCCGCCGCCGGACCCTCGGCGGAAGATGTACGCCGCGGGCCTGGCCGCTGCCCTGTTCGCCCTCGTCGCGGCGTACTCACCGCGGGAGTTCCTCGGACACTTCACGGTGTTCGCTCTGGCCGTCTTCGTCGGGTACTACGTGATCTCCAACGTGGCCCACGCGCTGCACACGCCGCTGATGAGCGAGACCAACGCGATCTCCGGCATCATCCTGGTCGGCGGCATCCTGCAGGTCGGTCACTCCAATCCGGTGATCGCCGGGCTGGCGCTGGTCGCCGTGCTGGTGGCCAGCATCAATATCTTCGGCGGGTTCCGGGTCACCCTGCGGATGCTCGAGATGTTCAGGAAGGAATGAGTGGTGACCGACTTCCTCGATTCCGAGCGACTGCCCGGGTTCATCCAGGCCACCTACCTCATCGCCGCCGTGCTGTTCATCGCAGCCCTGGCCGGACTCTCGAAGCACGAGACCGCCAAGCGCGGAAATCTCGCCGGAATGGCCGGCATGGCGCTGGCGCTCTTCGCGACCGTCCTGCTCGCCGCCCGCAACGCGGCCCTCGACCCGATCGGACAGCTACGCCCGGTGGGCACGACCATGGTGCTGATCGCGGTGCCGATCCTCATCGGAGCGGCGATCGGTTTGTGGCGTGCCCGAACCGTCGAGATGACCGGGATGCCGGAACTGGTCGCGATCCTGCACAGCTTCGTCGGCCTGGCCGCCGTGCTCGTCGGGTTCAACACCTTCCTCGACGCCTTCCTCCCCACCGACTTCCACCTCACCGCGGTGCGGGCCGAGGGCGTTCGCCTGCCGAGCCCGGAGGAGTTCGGGATCCGGGTGGGCCTCGAGCCGGTCCGTGCCGTGGAGATCTTCATCGGCGTGTTCATCGGGGCGGTCACCTTCACCGGCTCGATCGTGGCGTACCTGAAGCTGTCCGCGAAGATGCGGTCGGCGCCGATGACGCTGCCCGGCCGGCACCTGCTCAACCTCGGCATCCTGGTGGCGTCGGCGGTTCTCCTGATCTGGTTCGCCGTCGACGACGGCACGATCGGCTCGATCGGCCGGGGACTCATTCCCCTGGGGCTGATGACCGTGCTGGCCCTGCTACTCGGATTCCACCTGGTGGCCGCGATCGGCGGCGGCGACATGCCGGTGGTGGTGTCGATGCTCAACTCGTACTCCGGGTGGGCGGCGGCCGCCGCCGGCTTCATGCTGAGCAATGACCTGCTGATCATCACCGGATCGCTGGTCGGTTCCTCGGGTGCGATCTTGAGCTACCTGATGTGCAAGGCGATGAACCGCTCGTTCGTCTCGGTGATCGCGGGCGGCTTCGGGTCGGACGGCACGGTCACCGGCGAGGTCCGCGACTACGGCGAGCACCGCGAGATCTCGGCCGCCGAGACCGCCGACCTGCTGGCCGGCGCCCGCTCGGTGGTGATCACTCCCGGCTACGGCATGGCGGTGGCCCAGGCGCAGTACCCGGTGGCCGAACTCACCTCGAAGCTCCGGGCTCGCGGCATCGACGTCCGCTTCGGCATCCACCCGGTGGCGGGCCGCCTGCCGGGCCACATGAACGTGCTGCTCGCCGAAGCGCGGGTGCCCTACGACATCGTGCTGGAGATGGACGAGATCAACGACGACTTCGACTCCACGGACGTGGTCCTCGTAATCGGCGCCAACGACACCGTCAACCCGGCGGCCCTGGAGGAGCCCGGCTCCCCGATAGCGGGCATGCCGGTGCTGGAGGTGTGGAAGGCGCGCGACGTCATCGTGTTCAAGCGCTCTATGGCAACCGGGTACGCCGGGGTGCAGAACCCGCTCTTCTTCCGGGACAACTCCCGGATGCTCTTCGGCGACGCCAAGGACCGGGTGACCGACATCGTCGCCGCCCTCCCGTCCTAACTCCCCGCGCGCCGACCCGTCACAAAAGCACGCCGACCCGTCGGAAATACACGGCGATCCGTCACAAAAGCACGCCGAGGCGTCAGAAAGTGCACCGCGAAGCTCACCCCAACGGGAAGGACGCGACGACCTCGTGCCGTGGGTACTTCCGCGGACCCTCACCGAGATAGGACGCCACCAACTCCACCTCGCCGATGGTCCAAACCGGCCCGGCATACGAGTCGAGCAGCCTCACCCAATTCGACAACTCTCGCGGGCGAGCAGTGCGGGCCACCGTCACATGCGGGCGGAACCGGTCTCCGGCCACCTCGATGCCGGTCGCGACCGCCGCATTGCGGGCGCCGATCGCCAGGCGCTCCAGCTCGGCTCGGCCATCCTCCTCCAGTTGGAGTCGGGCATACAGCACCTTGGCCCGGGCCGGGTTCGGGAAGCATCCGCCCCCGGCGATCCGAGCGGTCAACGACTTCCTCTTCGCCGCGGCCTGCCCGAGCCGCTCGGCGTACTCGTCGATGTCGTGATCCGCCACCGACTCGGTGAACGCCAGCGTGACGTGGAACTGATCACCCCGAGTCCAACGCAGATGCTCCACCGCCCGGCGTACGTCCAGGAAGTCGTCGAAGTGCTCGATCGCCTCCGGGTCGGGGCGGACCGCCACGAACATCCGGGCACCGCGGGAGCGGCCGCCCCTAGCCCCGGCCATCAGTCGATGCTGGTGCCGACCAGGGCACCGATCGCGAAGGTGACACCCATCGCCAGCAAGCCGCCGACGACATTGCGGACCATAGCTCGGGCCGGCGCCGACGACCCGAGCCGGGCGCTGAGCCATCCGGCCAGAGCCAAGGCCACCACCACCGACGCCACCGTGAGGTAGACCCGGGCGGCGGGCGAGGCCAGTGTGATGCTCAGCAACGGGATCAGGGCGCCTAGCGCGAAGGAGACCATCGAGGCCCACGCCGCATGCCACGGATTGGTGAGTTCGTCGGGATCGATTCCGAACTCGATGTCCGCATGGGCGGCAAGGGCGTCGTGGGCGGTGAGTTCGGTCGCGACCTCAAGGGCCAGCTCACGGTTCAGGCCCCGGTGGAACCACATGTCCGCCAACTCGGCCAGCTCCGCTTGTGGCATCTCGTCGAGCTCACGTTGCTCCAGGGCCAGCATGGCCCGCTCGGAGTCCCGCTGAGTACTGACCGAGACATACTCCCCCGCGGCCATCGACATCGCGCCAGCGACCAGACCTGCGACTCCGGCGATCAGGATCGTCGTACCGTTGGTCGTCGCGCCCGCCACGCCCATCACGATGCCCGCCGTCGACACGATCCCGTCGTTGGCTCCCAGAACACCGGCCCTGAGCCAGTTGAGCCGGGCTCCCAGGGAACGCTGGTGCGGCTCGTGCTCGTGTGGACCCGGCGCTGGCAGCGGGTCCGCCTCGGGCGTCGAACCGCGCTCCGAGGCTGGATCCACCGAGTCGACCACCTCTCGATCTTTCGTCATCTGGGAAGTTGAGGCAACTTCGTGACAGGGCACCGCCCGATTTCCGACTGAGTCGGATGAACTCCAGGCATTGCACACGGTGGCCAAGCTTGCGAAGCTGACCATCAGCGGATTTGATCGGGAATCGCGGATTGTCCGGGGGGCACCCGGGGGTGGGGGTAACGCAAGGTGGGCATTCCAGGGAATGCGAAGTGCAGGACATGCGGACAGCCGACGGCGGACTATCGGTATTGCGTCAACTGCGGTCACGACCTCTGGCTCGATATCGCCCGCGGGCAGTCCAATGCCGAAACGATCGCCCAGATCGTCCGCTCGACCACGACTGAGAAAGCGCCGCCACCGGCCCCGTCGGGCATGAGCGTCTCCCCCGCCGGTACCGCGACCGAGACGCCCGGTGCGGCGCCGACCGTGGCACCACCGCGCCGGTCGTCACCAAGGCCGGGGCGTGCGTTGATCCTGCTCGCCGGAGTCCTTCTCGTGGCCTTCGCGGCCAGTCGACTTGCCACCGGCGACACGGACCGGAGCCAGGACGAGTCCTCCCAGGACTCTCGGCAGGCAGCGGCATCGACCACAGCGTCGCCATCCTCCGCTTCGCCATCCTCCGCGGCCTCGCCGTCCTCGTCCGGTTCACCATCCGCCGGAGCCAGTCCTTCCATCCAGGACAGCGCCGTGAGCAGCCAGACGTGTTGGGACGGAACCACGGTTGCCGACAGGTCCGAGTGCCCGGCGCCGAGTGGCGCCGCGGGTGCGGCCTGGGTCTTCTCCTCCTACGATCCGGACCGGTGCACCGAACTGGACGAGCGAGCGTGGGCATGCGGACGAAAGATGGCCAGGGCCTCGATCACCTATCGCAATGTCGTCTCCGTGCGTCGCGGTATCACCCGCTATTCCCGCGCGGTCCGGGGCAACCTCCTTCCCGCCAGCGTGTCGGGCGACGACCGTTTCCTGTGGCGCGCCACCAGACCCGACGCCAACGGCGACTGGCTGATCGCCGTGTTGTACCGCGACGATCCGTGGGCCGTCGAGGTGCGGGCGAAGTCGCTGGGTCGCGCGAAAGCGGCGCTCCGGACGGTTCGCTTCCGGGATGCCGACGAGTTGTCTCGGCGTACGGCGACCGGGGACAGCCCGACCTGACCCCGACTGACACTGGCGGAGGCCGCGCCACCAGATCGTCGGGCCACCTGGTGGCCCACGCGGGAAACCGGGCTAGAGCCCGAGTTCGCGACCGATGAGTTCCTTCATGATCTCGTTGGACCCCGCCCAGATCTTGCTGACCCGGGCATCCCGCCAGGCCCGGCCGACACGATACTCGTTCATGAAGCCATAGCCACCGTAGAGCTGGACGAGGTCGTCGAGCACGTCGTTCTGCACCTGGGCGGTCCACCATTTGGCCTTGGCCGCATCCGTGGCGGTGAGTTCGCCGGCCGAATGGGCGAGCACGCACTGGTCGACGTAGGCCTGAGTGATCTCGACCTTGGTGACCAGTTCGGCGAGCAAGAACTTGTTGTGCTGGAAACTGCCCACCGGCTGTCCGAAGGCTTGCCGATCCTTGACGTAGTCCAGCGTCTCGTCGATCAACGGCCGGACGTGGGCGAGGTTGGCCACCGCGGACCAGAGCCGCTCCTGCGGCAGCCAGGTCATCATGTGGATGAAGCCCTGATCCAGCTCACCGACCAGGTTGTCGGCCGGGACCCGGACGTTCTCGAAGAACAGTTCCGAGGTGTCGGCCTCGTCCTGGCCGACCTTGTCGAGCTTCCGGCCACGCGAGTAGCCCTCTCGCGTCGCCTCCACGGCGAACAGGCTGATGCCGCGCGCCTTCTTCTCCGGGCTGGTCCGAGCCGCGACCAGCACCAGGTCGGCCGAGTAGCCGTTGGTGATGAACGTCTTGGACCCATTGATCACCCACTCGTCGCCGTCGCGTACGGCGGTCGTCTTGAGGTTGGCCAGGTCGGATCCGCCGGACGGCTCGGTCATGCCGATCCCGGTCCAGATCTCGCCGGTGCACATGCCGGGCAGCCAGCGTTGCCGCTGTTCCTCGGTGGTCAGATGCACCAGATACGGCGCGACGATGTCCGCGTGGATGCCCAGGCACGTCGGCAGTGCCATGTTGACGCGGCACAGCTCCTCGGTGAGCACGGCGTGGAACCGGAAGTCGGTGACCCCGGAGCCGCCGTACTGCTCGGGAATCTCCATGCCGAGGTAGCCCTGCTCACCGGCCGCCAGCCACAGCTCGCGAGGGAAGGCCTTGTCGGCAATGTGCTTGTCGGCGTACGGCGTCACCTCGCGGGCGATGAACTCGCGCACCGACGCGCGGAAGGACTCGTGGTCTTCGTCGTAGATAGTGCGCTTCATGACGCTATGTTACCCGCAAGTAACCAGGCTTTCCAGCAGGCTGCCGAAAGTCATCAGCGACGTCGCACCGAAACCACCCCACCTGACGACCCGCCGACCTGATGCGCACATGCGATGAATTCAACTCTCTCAATGATGGTCGGAGTTTGATAGAGTTTGATAGAGTCTGAGCGAGTTAGAGAAGAGGGTGTCAGAGTTGAGCTTGGACGCTATGGTCGAGCGGCTCCGCCGCCTTGGGCTGGAGCCGACCGAGATCGAGGTCAAAGCCGCGGTCCAGGGGTTGCCGAAGACGATCGGAGAAACGCTGAGCGCCTTCGCCAACGGCGACGG
>JBOFLE010000153.1:0-1152 GCA_051657705.1 Nocardioides sp.
GAGCTACACTGAGCCCGGTTGCACGAGGTGCTTGGTCGGCGTCATCGACGACCGCGAGGAGGTCGTCAATGACGCCGCGGGTCACGATGACCGGTGGTCATCGTCTCGTTGGAGGACTACGAGTCGCTGAAAGAGACCGCGTTACCTCATGCACTCACCCACCAACGCCCGCCGACTCCTCGATGTCATGGAGCGGCTGGAGGCTAGACCCGCCCACGGACAGGCCGGTGAACGCCCGCGGGCGACAGCATTCGCGTGAGTTCGAATCATGGTCAGTCTCCAGGGGGACTTCCGTACGCTCATACAGTGATCGAGATCACCCTGAGTCGAGACGCGCTGAGAGAAACGCGGTTTGGGTACTCGCCCGTGGCCGAGGTCACCTCGAGCCTGGGGCTGCTGAGCGGCTCACGCCCAACCCATCCGGTGTTGCGCCGTGGAAGGGATGGCGTCCGCGAGCGAGTGCGTCCGTCCACCGAGATCGCGCGCTACTGGGAAGCCGCCATCGCTCCGTGCTGGAGGCGAGCATTGGCAGTCGTGGCCGACGAGGTGTCGCACCGCGCTGGCGAGGTCCTCGCCCACGGGCCTACCAGTTGACAACGAGCCTGCATCCGAGCATTGAGATGGGCGAGGGCGTAATCCGGTTCGCCGAGCCCGCTCAAGAAGCCCTGGACGCCTCGCGACAGCGATGCGGTGAGCTGGCGGTGCTTCAGCTGCTGCAGGCGGACACCATCGGGTGGCGCCCACCCACGTCCCAGTCCGATGTCGTGCTCATGGCGTTCTGGCTCTCACACGTCCCGCGGCCGATGTGGACCGACTTCCTGCCCGGGATGGTCAGCGGGCTCAGGATCGGCGGCGCTCTGGTCGTCGTTGACGACCAGCCGCGGCCAGCCACTGCTTCGGAGGAGTGGGTCGAGGACGGTCCCGATGCCGCCGTCCGCACCCTCGCCGACGGTCGCCGCTTCCGCATCGTCAAGGCGCCCCCCGACCCCGCGGACCTGCATGGACAGCTCAACCGACTTGGTTTGGAAGTGAGCTTCGTCCGCGATCCCGAGTGGCTGATCGTCGCGGCCCGGCAACGCCGCCGCAGCGATCGGATCACGCCGACGAAACGGGTCGCCGAGACGACCTAGGCTCGGACCTGATGGACCTGGA
>JBOFLE010000154.1:0-22895 GCA_051657705.1 Nocardioides sp.
GCCGGCGATACGGTCGACTACGAGTTCCTGGTGACCAACACCGGCAACGTGACGCTGGACCCGGTCGCGGTGGACGATCCCCGAGTGGCCGGAAGTGGGCAGAGCGTGACCTGCCCGGTGTCCGTGTTGGCGCCGGCGGCGAGCACGACGTGTACGGCGACGTACACCCTGACTCAGGCCGACGTGGACACCGGTGAGGTGGTCAATGTGGCGACCGCGACCGGGACGCCGCCCGGCGACAGCGAACCGGTGACCGTCGAGGACACGGTCACCACGTCCATCGAGGCGGCGCCGGCCATCGAGCTGGTGAAGTCCGCCGACACGGCCGGACCCGTGAAGGCCGGTGACGTCGTCACCTACTCGTTCGAGGTGACCAACACCGGGAACGTCACGCTGACCGACGTCGCGGCGGCCGATCCGATGCTGGGCGCGGTGACCTGCCCGGTCGCCACCCTCGCTCCGGCCGAATCGACCACCTGCACGGCGGCGTCGTACACCGTCACCGCCGCCGACGTCCGGGCTGGTGAGATCGTCAACACCGCGACCGCGTCGGCCGAGGGAAGTATCGGCGTGGGTGGCACGACCGTGGTGACCGCCGAGGCCCAGCTCACGCTCCGCACGTCGGCGGTGCCGAAGCCCGAGATCGAGCTGGTCAAGGAGGCCGCCGGCGATGGTCCGTACGGCGTGGGCGAGAAGGTCAGCTTCACGTTCACGGTCCGCAACACCGGCAACGTGAAGCTGACCGGCATCGGAGTCAAGGATCCGATGCTAGCCCGAGGAAATGGGCAGGGCGTGACCTGCAAGAAGACCACGCTGCAGGCGGGGCAGACCACGACGTGTTCGGCGAAACCGTACGTGGTCACGGTCGGCGACGTGCGGAAGGGCGAGATCGTGAACACCGCCACCGCGTCGGCGAACTGTCCGTTCTTGCCGGGCCGGGTCGCCGCCGATGCCGCGGCGGCGCGGTGTCCGGTGGTGAGCGATACGGACACCGCTCGGGTGACGACGAAGGCGCCGGCGGTCATCCCGCAGACCGGTTCGTCGGTGCCGGCGGCCGCTCCGTACGGCGGGTTGGCGATGCTCGGAACGGGATTGGCGATGCTGATCGCGGCGCGTCGGCGAAAGGGTGCCGGACACCGCATCGGGTGAGCTTCGAGGCGAGCGTCCGCCCGCGTCGTACACATGTGAAAGAGACAACCAACGAGGGGAAGATCTGATGTTGAGAAAGACCAAGATGGCCGTTGCCGCGGTGTTGTTGACGCTGTCGGTCAACGGTGCGTTGGTGGCGTGCTCGGGCGACGAGGCGTCGGACAAGGCCGAGTCGTCGGCGAAGAGCCAGTCGAAGGACAAGGGCAAGGAGAAGGCGTCCGACCAGGAGGCGGTCGACCCCGACAACGTGTCGCCGCCGCTCAAGGCGGTCCCGGAGGTGCGCAAGGCGAAGGGGGCGATCAAGGATCTCACCCTGGGTGATTGCGAGACCGATCCCGGCCGCCAGAGCATCACCGGGAGGATCAAGGCCTCGGCCAAGAAGCCGACCGACTACCTGGTGACGGTGAGTTGGACCACTCCTGCCGGAGACGTGATGGGTCGGGGCTTCGCGGTGCTCGACGACGTGGCTCCCGGCTCGACTCAGGAGTTCACGATCAAGGCGAAGATCAAGGACGGCGCCACCCAATGCGTGCCCGGCGTGACCTACGGCATCATCGGCTGACCGAAAGCGGAGAATGCGTTCTCATGAAGTCAAATGAGGGACATGGGCTGGCCACCTCTCTTTTCCTGGGCGCCTTGTTTGATTTCACGAAATATGTCGCATACTTACCCTCGGCTATCGACGTGAGGTTTCGACCGACCGTCTCAAGCGCCTTGCTGTAGCGAAATTCGTTGTCCCCCGACGTGAGGTATTTGATTCGTGAGTGCGTGGAATAGGTCAGCCTGGAATAGGCTCGGTTCGGCACTCTGTGTGCTGGCTCTGGCGGCATTGTCGGTGGTGGGTATCGCCGCGCCGGTTCAGGCGGCTCCGTTCGTTCCGCTCGGGCCGCCGGACGGTGCCGGCGGCTTCGCGGCGACGCCCTTGATCACGCTCGACCCCACCACGGTGCCGAGCGGCTCGACCGTCGATCTGACCATCTCGGCATGCATTCCGCCGGGACCGGTCGCCGGCGACAGTTTCGTGATGTCGCTGCCGCCGCAGATCACTAGTTGGCCCGATTCGTTCGACATCACCGCGCCGGACGGCGCGGTCTGGCTCAACGTGGTGGTCGACCAGAGCGTCTCGCCGGCCTTGATGACTTTCACGCTCACCCCTGCCGGCGCGGCCGACGACAACGGCACCGTGTGCTTCGACGCGCTGCTGGGCGTGACCGCGACGTCCGCCGAGACGCAGACCTATGAACTGGGGTTCTCCATCTCGGGCATCGAACTATTGCCGAAGCCGGTGCTGACCATCGAGGGCGGCGGGGGTGGCTGCGAACCGAATTGCGGTCCGACGCCGGTGTCGAAGCCGGAGGCGCCCTTCAAAGGCGGGTACTTCAACAGGGCCGACGAGTGCCGGAAGAACGCCACCGACTGCCTGACCTGGTCCTTCACGACTCCCTATGCCGACCTGCCCGCCAATCTCAAGGCTTACACCTTCACCGACCCGGCTCAGCCCGGGTGGCTCTACAACTGCGCGGCCGTCTCGGTGAGTCTCGTTACTTCTCCGGATTTCACCGACAGCAGTCTGACGACGACCCAGACGCTGACTCTGGCCGATGCGATCGCCGCGGGCTATGTGAAGAACTGGGACTGCTCGGCGTCGAATCTGGTCGTGACCCTCGACAATACCGCCCTTCCGAATCCGGCACAGCAACTCCTTTCCTTGACGGTTGCGGCATCGGCGAAGACCCCGGGTGGTAGCGGGGCGATCGCCTATAAGAATTCGACGGAGATCAAGGCCGAAGGCTACTCCAGCTCGAGTTCCACGTCCTTCTCCTCGAAGTACTTCGGGTCGTCGGCTCGCGGCGACGGCATCAAGATGATCAAGCGCGACCAGGACGGCTTCGATGCCAACACGAAGTCGAAGTCGGTGACGCTGACGCCGCCCGACGGCCAGACCGCCGCCTCGACCAAGCTCGTCTATGCCGTTCGGAATATCGGGACTACCAGCCTCCGGGACCTGACGCTCAGCGACTCGGTCGTCACGGGTGGGGCCACGGTGTCCAACTTCACCTGCACCTTCCCCGACGGCAGCACCGGCACCACCTGGCCCGGGCCGTTCGCGTCGAAGGCCCAGTTCGAGTGCACCGCCGATCTCGCCGGGGTGGTCGGCGCCCACAAGAACGTCGCGAAGGTCACCGCGACCGGCCGGAACGGGTCCCTGACCCGGACAGATCCGTACCACGCGGTCACGCCCGGAACGGTTATTCCGGCCCCGGTGTCCGTCGGCGACTACGTCTGGTTCGACACCAACCGCGACGGCGATCAGGATCCGGGCGAACAACCGGTGGCCGACGTCCCGGTCTTCCTGCTGGACGCCACCGGCGCGGTCGTCGGCGAGACGACGACGGACGCGAACGGCTTCTACTCCTTCATCGATCTCGACCCCGGCGCCGCCTACTCGGTGAGATTCGAGGCGCCGGAGGGCACGACGTTCACTCGCCAGGATGCCGGCGGCCCGGATGACGCGGACTCCGACGCCGACCCCGCCACCGGCGACGCCCCGCTCACCAGCCCGGCGACCGGTACGAACTCGGAGACCGCGCCGGACGATCCGACGGTCGACGCCGGACTGATCAAGTACAACCTGACGCTCGCCAAGTCGCTGGCCTCCGCCGGACCGTTCGTGGGCGGCCAGTTGGTCGAGTTCACCTTGACCCCGCACAACGACGGTCCGGTCGACTCCCTGGCCGGCTGGTCGGTGACCGACCTCCTGCCGGACGGCCTGTCCCTGGTGTCCATGTCGGGACCGGCCCCCTACTCGTGCACCGATAACGTCTGCGTCTCCGACGCCGTGCTCGCGGCCGGCGCGGACGCGCCGCCGATCACCGTGGTCGCCCGCATCGACCAGGGTGCCCCCGGATCGCTCAAGAACGTCGCCTATGTCTCGCCGGCCGGGGCCGACGTACCCGAGTCGAACCCGTTGGAGGTCCCGACCAGCGCCACCGACACCGTCGGCTCGGCCACGGACAACGACGCGGAGGCCGCCGTCACCATCCAGCCGGTCTCGATCGGCGACTTCGTGTGGTGGGACGAGAACCGCAACGGCCGGCAGGACCCGGGCGAGGCCGCGGTCGGAAACCTGACGGTCCGGCTGATCGCGCCGGACGGCACCGTCCGCGAGACGACGACCAACGCCGAGGGCTTCTACTCCTTCACGGACCTGTCCCCGCGGACGGCGTACACCGTCGAGTTCGTCAAGCCGGGCGACGCCGTCTTCACCGAACCGGACGCGGCCGGCTCCGACGGCGGCGACTCCGATGCCGCGCTCGCGACCGGCCGGGTCGAGATCGTCACCCCCGACGGCGGCTCGAACTCGGCGTCGTCCCCCGACGACCCGACCGTCGACGCGGGCCTGATGAGGTACAACCTGACCCTGGCGAAGACGCGGGTCAGCCCCGGCCCCTTCGCCAACGGACAGCAGGTGACCTTCACGCTGACGCCACGCAACGACGGCCAGGTGGCGGCCCTCGCGGGCTGGTCGGTGACCGATGTGCTGCCGGTGGGCCTGGAACTCGTCTCGATGTCCGGCGACGGCTACACCTGCGCCGCGAACGTGTGCGTCGCCGACGCGCCGCTGGCACCCGACGCCAACGGACCGCTGATATCGCTGGTGGCGGCCATCGCCTCGGCGGACATCGGCTCGCTGAAGAACGTCGCCTACATCTCGCCCGCCGGCGACGACATCGACGAGACCAACCCCCTCGCCGTACCCACCATCGCAACGGACACGACCGCGACGGACACCGACAACGACGCCCAGTCGACGCTCGCGCTCCTCCCGATCTCGATCGGCGACTTCGTCTGGTGGGACGTCGACCGGGACGGCATCCAGGACGCCGGCGAGGCCCCGATCGGCGGCGTCTCGGTGCGGTTGCTGGACGCGAACGGCGACGAGGTCGCCACGACGACGACGGACGCGCTCGGCTACTACTACTTCGAGAGTCTGGAGCCGGGCACCGATTACACCGTGGTCTTCGCCAAGCCCGCCGGCGCCTCCTTCACCACCCCGAACGCGGGCGCCGACGACCTGGATTCCGACGCCGACCCGGCGACCGGCGAGATCGCGGTCACCACGCCGGCCGGGGGAGCGAACGACACGCCGGACGAGGACGACCCGACGATCGACGCGGGCTTCGTGAAGTACAACCTGGCGCTCGCCAAATCCCTCGATACCGCTGGCCCGTATTCCGCCCTGCAAGAGGTGACCTTCACGCTGACCCCGCACAACGACGGTCCCGTCGACGCTCTTCCCGGTTGGTCGGTGACAGACCTGTTGCCGGCGGGCCTGGAACTCGTCTCGATGTCGGGGACCGGCTACACCTGCGCCGCCGGTGTCTGTACCGCGGACGCCGCCCTGGCCGCGGGCGAGGACGGCGCGCCGGTGACGGTGGTCGCGAAGATCGTCGCCTCCCAGCCGGGCCGGCTGCGCAACGTGGCCTACGTGAGTCCGGCGGGCGACGACAGTGAGGAGACGAACCCGCTGGGATCGGCTCCCGGCCTCGATACCGACACCAGCGCGACGCCGACGGACAACGACGACCAGACCTCGCTGAGCCTGCCGCCGGTCTCCCTCGGGGACTACGTCTGGTACGACGTGAACCGGGACGGCATGCAGTCCGACGACGAGCCGCCGGTGCCCGGCGTGACGGTCAAGCTCATCGACGCGAACGGCGACGAGGTCGCCCGCACCGTGACCAACAGCGCCGGGTTCTACTCCTTCACGGATCTCTTGCCGGGTGCCGACTACACGGTCGTCTTCGTGGCGCCGGACGGGACCAGCTTCACCCTCCGGACGGTAGGACCCGAGCGTGGCGCCGACTCCAACGCGGATCCGGCGACCGGGGAAGCCCCGACCACCACCCCGACCGCGGGCGCGAACGCGGTCGCGAGCCCCGACGCACCCACCGTCGATGCCGGGCTGGTCAAGTACAACCTCGTGCTGGGCAAGACCCTGGACACCGCCGGGCCGTACTACCAGGGACAGACCGTGGAGTTCACGCTGGTCCCCGCCAACCGCGGCCCGGTGGACGCGCTGCCGGGCTGGTCGGTGACCGATCTCCTCCCCACGGGGTTGTCGCTGACCTCGATGAGCGGGCCGGGCTACGACTGCGTCGACGCGGTCTGCGTGGCCGACTCCCCGTTGGCCGCGGGCGAGTCCGGCCCGCCGATCACGGTGTTGGCCGCGATCGCGAAGGACTTCACCGGCGGGGCGAAGAACGTCGCCTACGTCGCGTCGTCCGAGGACGACCTGGCGGAGACGAATCCGCTGGGCGAGCTGCCCACCGTCGACAGCGACCCGGCCTCCACCGCGACCGACAACGACGCCCAGGCCGTGCTCAGCGTCGTGCCACCGGTGCGGGTGGGGAACTACGTCTGGATCGACTTCAACCGGGACGGCCTGCAGGACTCCTCGGACGTCCCGGTCGAGGGCGCGACGCTGACCCTCACCCGAGCGGACGGCGCGCCGGCCGTCGACATCTACGGCAACTCGGTGGCTCCGATCACGACCGACGCCAGCGGGCGCTACCTGTTCGAGGAGCTACCGGTGGGACAGTACGTCGTGACGATCGACCCGTCGACCGCCCCGGCGCTGGCCGGCTACGTGCCGACCGTCACGGGAGCGGGCGCCGGCGACGTCGACTCGTCCTCGGGGTCGGCGACCTCGACGGATCTGCTGCCCGGCGAGGAGGACCTGACGCTGGACTTCGGCTTCGTTTTCCCGAAGGTCCGGGTCGGGAATCGGGTCTGGCTCGACGCCGATCACGACGGCCGGCAGGACCCGAGGGAGCGGCCGCTGGAAGGTGTCAAGCTGACCTTGACCGGTCCCGATGGCGAGCCGGTGACCGATGTCTTCGGTCAACCCGTGGGGCCGGTGTTCACCGACGCCGAGGGCCGCTACGAGTTCGCGAACCTCCCGGCGCTGCCGGCCGGGCAGCGCTACACCGTGACGCTCGACCCGGCCTCGGTTCCCGCCGGCCTCCTGCCGACCTATCCCAACAGGGACGACGCCGCCGGCGACTCGTCGACCGGCTCCGCGGACAGCGGTGAGCTGACGGCCGACGGGGCGGAGGACATGACCCTGGACTTCGGGTTCTGGGCCCCGGCCCCCGCGATCCAGATCGTCAAGAAGGACGGCGCCGGAAACGACGCCAACACCAAGAAGTCCGCGGTCGAGACCACCGAGCGGCGCATCAAACTCGTCTACACGGTCACCAACGTCGGCAACGAACCGCTGACCGATATCGAGGTGCAAGACGAGCTCGTCACCGAGGGCAAGGTCACCGGCCTGGCCTGCCGGTTCCCCGACCGAAGCTCGGGAACCACCTGGGCCGGACCCTTCGAGATCGGCGACGAGTTCACGTGTACGGCGAAACTCACCGCCCCGCTCGGCAACCACAAGGACGTCGGATCCGTCACCGGCGCCGGCGCGGCGTTCGGCGACTCCGTCGCCGACGACGACCCGTATCACGCCCTGATCACCGATCCCGATGCCGGTGACGGCGATCAGCCGCGCAGTGATCAGTTGCCCCAGACCGGTTCGCCGGTCCGGTGGTGGCATCCGCTCGGGGTGGCCGGCCTGCTCGCGGTCGGTAGCGGGCTGATCCTCGCCGCACGCCGCCGCCGCGGCGCCACGGAGGTCTGACGCGGGTGGATGCTCACGGATAGGCGGTATACACATCGGCCGAAGCCAGGTTCGGCGCGGTCCGGGTGGTGCCGTTGCGGGTCTCCGAGGCCACGGTGGTGAAGTCGCCGCCGGTGACGATGGCCGCCGACAGGGACGAATCGACGGTGACCAGGCGTGCCGGCGAGGTGCCGTTTGCCGGGTTGGCGCCAGCCACGTGAGAGGCCCCGAGCAGCTCGGTCCGACCCCCGTTGATCGTGAGCACCGTGGTCCCGGGGTCCTCGGTCTTGTAGCCCAGGATCGACACGGTGGCGCCGTCGACGATCAGTTTGGCGGCCGGCGCGCCCGGTGCCGTCGTGTTCCGTTCGATGTTGAGCTGGCGGGCCCACACCCGCTGATTGCGAACGGTCATCGCGCCGGCGGCGACATCGCTGAGGAACAGGTCTCCCGGGTTCGCCGCGGTCGGTACATAGTCGACGCCGAGGAGGTCGGCGAGGATCAGGGTGCGATCCGAGGCATGCTCGACCCGGCCGAGATTCTCCATGCGCTCGATGACGACGGAGTCGCTGGTGCCGTCGTCGACCACGATGCGGCCGTTCGGGCCCATGGTGACGAAGGCCTCGGTACCCATCATCCGCTCCACGTCGCCGCGCAGGGTGAGCGTCCCGTCGATCTGCCAGGTGCCGTTCGGCAGGTAGACCGTCGTCGCGCCGGAGTCGATGGCCGCCTGCAGAGCCGGGGTGTCGTCGGCGCCGTCGCTGACATGGCCGCTCCCGGTGCCCCGGTTCCCGGTGGCGAAGCCCTTCGGGCCGGCCCAGGCGGCGGGGTCGGTCTCAAGTGCGGGTTCGGGGATCGAGGTCGTGGCCAGGCCCAGCATCCGGTCGGGTGAGCCGAAGAGCTCGAACGGCGGGCCGGAGCGGTTCGGACCGGAGCCGTTCGCCCAGTACTCCGGCACGGCCTGGCCGAGCACGTGGCCGTTGCCGCGACCGAATGCCACTCGGTTGCGCAGCGCGCGCTCGTAACCCGGCGTGGTCACGTTGCGCACGTACATCGCCTTCTGGTTCTCGATCGCCGGCAGCGCCGATGCCCCGGGCCCTCCGGTGAGCACGGAGTCGACGAGGAGGAACTTGCCCTGGCCGTTGTTGGCGTCGTCGTTGTTGCGGATCGCGGTCACGTCGTTGTCGCTGACGACATTGCGGGCGTAGACGTTCTGGTTCGCCGAGTTCTCCCAGCCGAACGTGCGCTGATCGCGCAGCACCACGCCGTCGAAGGTCTGACTGGCCGTCTGCCACTTCGTCCAGATCCCGCGGTCGAAGCCGTCGACGGTCAACCCCGTGACCAGCAGCGGACCGACCTCGTCGGTGTAGCGGAGGTCCAGCCCGATCGCCCCCGCCTTGGCGGGATCGTCGCTGCGGATCTCGACGTCGCGCACCGTGCCCTGGTTGCTGGCGTTGAACTGCACGCCGATGGCGGCGGGATGGCCGATGCCGACACTGATCGTCAGGTCACGCAGCGAGTTCCGGAATCGCTGCGCGGGCTTGGGGCCGAAGTTGATCACCGCCTGGTCGAACGCGGCCGGCACCGTGTCCGCCAGTCGCAGGGTCGTCAAGCCCTGTCCCGCGCCCTGGATGATGGTGCGCCGCAGCGAACCCGACAGCCTCAGCGTGTCGGAGATGTCGTAGCGTCCCGCGGGGAAGTAGAACACGGTGTTGTTGGTGGGGTGCTGGTCGAGTGCCCGCTGGATGGCCGCCGTGTCGTCGACCCCGTCGTCCGGCCGCGCCCCGTACGCGGTCGCCGTCACGTCGACCACCCCACTGTCCGCCGGAAAGGAGATCGCCGCTGCGGTCATCGCGACTCGGCTCACCGGCACGGCATCACCCGACGGCGACACGGCCCACAGTCCGGCGACCGCTGCCAAGGTTGCCGCGGCCGAGGCCCGAAAGCGCCAGCGGGCAGCAGGGGCAACGATTCGGTGGGACGGGACGGAGAGGTCTGGGAAGCGCATGACTGGGGAACTTGCCAGGAGACGCACGCGCCACCATCCTCAAGACAACCCAACTATGAATGAGGATCCTCTTATGCCGGGCGGGCGGTTGCCTCATCGATCCGACGATGCGTCACATTTCCAGGCGGGGTGAGTTTCGGCAGTTCGCTGAGAGCGGATCGCTTCGGTCCCCGGTGGGGAACGCATAGGCTTGGTCGATAGTTGGAACAACGTAGGCATCGACTACGGCCGAGGAGTTCGTCATGTTCGAGAGATTCACCGATCGCGCACGCCGGGTGGTCGTGCTGGCCCAGGAAGAGGCCCGCATGCTCTCCCACAACTACATCGGCACGGAGCACATCCTGCTCGGCCTCATCCACGAGGGTGAGGGCGTGGCCGCCAAGGCTCTGGAATCACTCGACATCTCGCTGGAGGCGGTCCGCGCCCAGGTCGAGGAGATCATCGGCCAGGGTCAGCAAGCGCCGAGCGGACACATTCCGTTCACCCCTCGGGCCAAGAAGGTGCTGGAGCTCTCGCTGCGGGAGGCGTTGCAGCTCGGCCACTCCTACATCGGCACCGAGCACATCCTGCTCGGCCTGATCCGAGAGGGTGAGGGGGTAGCGGCCCAGGTGTTGCAGAAGCTGGGCGCCGACCTCAACCGGGTGCGCCAGCAGGTCATCCAACTCCTGTCCGGTTTCCAGGGCAAGGAGTCGGCGACGGCCGGAGTCCAGTCCGGCGGCAGCGGTGGCGAGGCTCCCAATTCGTCGCTGGTGCTCGACCAGTTCGGCCGCAATCTCACCCAGGCCGCCCGGGAGGGCAAGCTGGATCCGGTGATCGGCCGCGACCAGGAGATCGAGCGGGTCATGCAGATCCTGTCGCGGCGTACCAAGAACAACCCCGTGCTGATCGGCGAGCCGGGCGTCGGCAAGACGACCATCGTCGAGGGCCTGGCCCAGGACATCGTCCGCGGCCACGTGCCGGAGACGCTGAAGGACAAGCACATCTACACCCTCGACCTCGGTGCCCTGGTCGCGGGATCCCGCTATCGCGGCGACTTCGAAGAGCGGCTGAAGAAGGTGCTCAAGGAGATCAAGACGCGCGGCGACATCGTGCTCTTCATCGACGAGATCCATACGCTCGTGGGCGCCGGGGCCGCGGAGGGCGCGATCGACGCCGCGTCGATCCTCAAGCCGATGCTGGCCCGCGGCGAGCTGCAGACCATCGGCGCCACCACCTTGGACGAGTACCGCAAGCACCTGGAGAAGGACGCGGCGCTCGAGCGCCGGTTCCAGCCGATCCAGGTCGCCGAGCCGACGATCGCGCACACCATCGAGATGCTCAAGGGGCTGCGCGATCGCTACGAGGCGCACCACCGGGTGACCATCACCGACGAGGCGCTGGTCTCCGCGGCCACGCTGGCCGACCGGTACATCTCGGATCGGTTCCTGCCCGACAAGGCCATCGACCTGATCGACGAAGCCGGTTCGCGGTTGCGGATCCGGCGGATGACCGCCCCGGCCGATCTCCGCGAGTACGACGACAAGATCGCCGACGTCCGCTCGCGGAAGGAAGGCGCCATCGACGGCCAGGACTTCGAGGCCGCGGCACGGTTGCGCGACGAGGAGAAGCAGTTGATCGCGGCGAAGGCCGAGCGCGAGAAGCAGTGGCGGGCCGGCGACATGGACGTCGTGGCCGAGGTGGACGAGGAGCTCATCGCCGAGGTGCTGGCCGTGGCCACCGGCATCCCGATCGTGAAGCTGTCCGAGGAGGAGTCGACCCGGCTGCTCAAGATGGAAGACGAGCTGCACAAGCGGGTGATCGGCCAGGACGAGGCCGTCAAGGCCCTCTCCCGCGCCATCCGGCGTACTCGGGCCGGCCTGAAGGATCCGAAGCGGCCAGGAGGGTCGTTCATCTTCGCCGGCCCGTCCGGGGTCGGCAAGACCTGGTTGTCGAAGACCCTGGCGGAGTTCCTGTTCGGCGACGAGGACTCGCTGATCATGCTCGACATGAGCGAGTACGGCGAGAAGCACACCGTCTCGCGGTTGTTCGGGTCGCCGCCCGGATACGTCGGTTACGAAGAGGGCGGCCAGCTCACCGAGAAGGTCCGCCGCAAGCCGTTCTCGGTGGTGCTCTTCGACGAGATCGAGAAGGCACACCCGGACATCTTCAACAGCCTGTTGCAGATCCTGGAGGAGGGCCGGCTCACCGACTCCCAGGGCCGGGTCGTCGACTTCAAGAACTGCGTGATCATCATGACCACCAACCTCGGTACCCGCGACATCGCCAAGGCGATCAACCTGGGCTTCAACCAGGCCGGCGACGAGGCCGGCAAGTACGAGCGGATGAAGAACAAGGTCTCCGAAGAGCTCAAGCAGCACTTCAAGCCGGAGTTCCTCAACCGGGTCGACGAGGTCATCGTCTTCCCGCCGCTCAGCCAGGAGCAGATCGTGGTCATGGTCGACAATATGATCGCCGGGGTCGAGCTGCGGCTCCGGGACCGGGATATGAAGCTCGAGCTGACCCAGAAGGCCAAGGACCTGCTCGCGACCCGTGGGTTCGATCCGGTCCTCGGCGCTCGCCCGCTGCGGCGTACGATCCAGCGCGAGATCGAAGACATCCTGGCCGAGAAGATGCTCTACGGCGAGGTCGGTCCCGGTCAGATCATCCTGGTCGATGTCGAGGGTGAAGGCGCGGCCGCGCAGTTCACGTTCAAGGGCGAGAAGGTCAACGCGCTGCCCGACCTCCCGCCTCTTGAGACCGCGGATCTGGTCGCCGACGCCGAGGCCGTACCTGAGGTTGGTCCAGACGTTGCCTCCGGCAGCGCCGAAGACCCCACCCCCTGACCGCCGACCCGGCAGTTGTCTGGCCATATTTGCGGCGTGTCGGCGGACAACTGCCGGGTCGACCTGGCTGAGAGGCCGGGTCGAGGAGCCGGAACCAGGCAGTGGAGGTCCGGCGCGTCAGTCGGGCAGGGCATAGGTCATGGCCGATGCGTGCGTGACCAGCCCGTCGGAGAGCAGGCTTTCCAGGCATCGTTGACGTTGTTCGTCGTCGTGCCACACGACATCGAGCCGGCTCCGGTGAACTGGTCCGTCCGCTTCCCGGACGACGGCCAGCAGCCTGCCGCGGCACTGCCGGTCGGTGCCGGCCCAGGCCTGAGTCGCGCGGGTCGGCCCGTGGTAGGGCGGAGCGCCGGCGGCCCGCCAGGCACAGTCACGCTCGATCGGGCAGCGCGCGCAGCCGGGATCGGTCGCCGTGCAGACCAGGGCGCCCAACTCCATCAGTGCCACCGACCAGGCCGCGGTCTCCGGACCCGTCTCGGGTAGCAGTTCGGTGGCGGTGGCTCGCTCCGCACTGGTCACGCTGGGCGGACAGGACTGGATACCGCGCACCGCCCGGGCCAGGACGCGTCGGATGTTGGTGTCCAGGACGACGGTCCGCTGTCGGTAGGCGAAGGCGGCGATGGCAGCCGCGGTGTAGTCGCCCACGCCCGGGAGCTGGATCAGTTCGTCGTACGAGGAGGGCACCACACCTTCGTATCCGGTGACGATTGCCGCCGCCGCCGCATGCAGCCGCAGAGCGCGTCGCGGATAGCCGAGTCTTCCCCAGGCGCGGACCGCCTCGCCGCTCGGCGCCGCCGCCAACGCGGAGGGTGTCGGCCAGCGTTCGAGCCAGTACTCGTGTACCGGAAGAACTCGCGACACCGGTGTCTGTTGCAACATGAATTCGGAGACCATCACCGACCAGGCGCTGGCCTCCGGACGGCGCCACGGGAGATCCCGAGCGTGGGCGTCGTACCATTCCAGGAGCCGTCGCCTCACCCGCGAATCGTAGCGAGGCCGTATCAAATCACTGCCGACGCACTGCCCAGGAGGCGACACGCCGGTCGTTTGGTCACGAATGTGACCGGATTGCGTTCTAACTTTAGCCACATGAGTAACTTCGTGAACCCACGAGGTCCGTTGCCGCCACAGGTCTATTGGCTGCGACGCTCGATTCTGTTGGCGGTAGCGCTGCTCGTGCTCCTGATGGCCACGAAGGGCATTGGCGCGCTCGTCGGCTCGGATGAACCGGCCACCGGCGCCAAGGCCAAGCAGGTGGCCGCGAGGCCGACGACCGAGACCTCGGCGGACGCCGCGGACGAGCAGGGCAGCCTGATCCAGGGACCACCGCTCTCGAAGGCGGAGAAGCGCAAGGCTCGGCGGCTGGCCAGGGCGCTGGCCCGGGAGAGAAGCAAGCCGGCTCAGCCCGAAGGCGAGTGCAGCCCGCGTGACATCACGGTATTGCCGTACGTGTATCGCGCGGTGGCGTGGCGGCACTCCTACATCGTGCTCCAGTTGAGAACCAAGAAGGCTGCGGCCTGTACCTGGCGTACCTCGCCGGAGACCGTCACCCTCCGGGTCACCGGTCCGGCCGGTGAGGTGTGGACGAGCCGCGAGTGTCCCGTGTCCGTGCCACGGAAGAACCTGATCCTCCGCAAGGAGCGCACGGCCCGGATCGCTGTGGTGTGGTCGGGCAGGATGTCCGACTCCGAGTGCACCGCCAGTACCCCGTGGGCGCCGCCGGGCTGGTACCGCATCGAGGCGGCCGCATTCGCTGGCGAACCGGAATCTCTCCGGTTCGAACTGCGCCGGCCGAAGGCCGAGGGGCGCACCCCGGACACCGAAGCCCGGGACCGGAAGCCGAGCGACCGATCGAGTACGGCGCCCGGCGAAAGCCGACCCACCGACGAGCCGACCGGCTCACCTTCCGGGGCGGTCGAACCGTAGTGCTAGATGAAGCGCTCCACGATGCTGGACTCGGCCAGCCTGCTGAGACTCTCCCGGACGCTGCGGGCTCGTAGCTCGCCGACGCCCTCCACCGACTGCAAGTCGTCGATGCCGGCCGAGAGCAGCTTCTGCAGCGTCCCGAAGTGATCGACAAGTCTCTCCACCACTGCCGCCGGCAATCGGGGAACCTTGGCCAATAGCCGATGGCCGCGCGGGGCGACGGCGCCGTCGAGGTGTTCACCGGTGGTCAGGCTCAGGGCCCTGGCCACCGAGGCCGCGTCGACCAGGTCCGTCGGCGAAAGCACGCTGAGGCGGTCGAGGAAGACCTCGGGCGACTTGGCGCGCCGACCGGTGGGCAGATAGTCGCGAATCAACAGCTCGCGCTCGGCGTCGACTCCGGTCACCAGCTCGTCCAGCTGCAACGACAGGAGGCGGCCGTCGTTGCCGAGCTCCAACACATGGTCGTCGATCTCCTGGGCGATCCGGGTGACCATCTCCAGGCGTTGGGCGACCACGACCACGTCCCGCACGGTCACCAGGTCTTCGATCTCCAACGCCGAGAGCGTGCTGGACACTTCGTCGAGGCGCAGCTTGTAGCGCTCGAGCGTCGCGAGCGCCTGATTCGCGCGCGAGAGGATCTGGGCGGAGTTCTCGATCACATGTCGCCGGCCGCCGACGTACACGGCGATGATCTGCATCGACTGCGAAACCGAGACCACCGGGAAGCCGGTCTGCTGAGAGACCCGATCGGCGGTCCGGTGTCGGGTGCCGGTCTCGTCGGAGAAGATCGTGTTGTCGGGCATCAGGTGGACCGCGGCGCGAGTGATCTCGGTGATGTCGCGGTTGAGGATGATCGCGCCGTCCATCTTCGCGAGTTCGCGAAGACCGGTCGGTGTGAAGGGTACGTCGAGCCGGAAACCGCCGGACAGGATCGACTCGACGTTGTCGTCGCAGCCCAAGACGATGAGCGCGCCGGTGCGACCACGCAGGATCCGCTCCAGGCCGTCTCGTAGCAGCGTGCCCGGGGCGATCAGCTTCAGGGTGTCACGAAGCCGAGCCGTGTCGTCCTTGCGCGAAGTTCCGGGCACGGGCGCCAGTCTAGTGCTCGCACACTAGGCGCTATGAACCTCCGAGGTGCCGGGTGTCCCCGCGGCCTCCTCACCGGGAACCAGGAGGCGTAGGGCAGCGGTGATGTCGGGCGCGTCGATCACTCGAAGCCCGTCGGCGGTCTGAGGCCGGGCCGATCTCGGTCCGGCCTCCGGCACGCCAGGCACGATGGCGCCGGCGAATCCGACCCGGCCGGCTTCGCCGATGCGCTGGGGTAGATCCCGGACTCGGCGCAGATCGCCGGCGAGGCCCAGTTCGCCGATCGCGACGACGCCGAGCAGTGCCGGCCGGCCCCGATACGACGAGGCGACGGCGACGGCCAGGGCCAGGTCGCTGGCCGGTTCGGTGAGCCGGGCGCCGCCGACAGTGGACACGAACACGTCGTGGGCGTGCAGTCGGATCCCGCAATGCTGTTGCAACACGGCGAGGACCATCGCCAGGCGGGCCGAGTCCACGCCGGACGTGGTCCGGCGAGGACGTTCGCTCGCACTGGGCGTCACCAGGGCCTGCACCTCGGCCAACATCGGTCGCTGTCCCTCCATGGTGACCGCGACGCAGGTGCCGGGGACCTGACGTCGACGGTTCTCCAGGAACAGGCCCGTCGGGTCCAGCACCGTCCGGATGCCGTCGGCCCCCAGTTCGAAGCATCCGACTTCGTCGATCGGCCCGAACCGGTTCTTGCCTGCTCGCACTACCCGGAATCGCGAGTTGCGCTCTCCTTCGAAGGTCAGGACCACGTCGACCAGGTGCTCCAGCGCCCGCGGCCCGGCGATGGCGCCTTCCTTGGTGACGTGTCCGATCATGATCATCGTGATGTGGTGGGTCTTGGCCACCCGGATCATGGCCGCCGCGACCTCTCTGACCTGGGTGACGCCTCCCGCGACCCCCTCGACCCCGATCGCGGAGATGGTCTGCACGGAGTCGATGACCACGACGCCGGGACGCGTTTCTTCGACATGCGTCAGTACCGCGCCCAGGTCGGTCTCCGCGGCCAGATACAACTCGGCCTGCACACCGCCGGTGCGATCGGCGCGGAGCCGGACCTGGGACGCGGACTCCTCTCCGGTCACGTAGAGGGTGCGACGCCCCGTTTGCGCCGTCCGCGCGGCCACCTCCAGCAGCAGCGTGCTCTTGCCGACGCCGGGTTCGCCGGCGAGCAAGATCGCCGCGCCGGGCACCAGGCCGCCGCCCAGCACTCGATCGAGTTCCGGCACGCCGCTGGAGGCGAAGGCGGCCTCGGTCGCCGACACCTCGGCGATCGGCACCGCCGGGGCGCTCACCGGCCCCGCCGTCGTACGGACGGTGACGACACGCGCTTCGGCGACCGAGCCCCACGCCTGGCACTCGCCGCAACGGCCCACCCACTTGCCGGCCTCCCAGCCGCACTCCGCGCATCGGTATGCCGGTTTGTTCCGCTGCTTCGTCGTCATGAGCCGCACGGTAGCCGGCGTCACCGACATCGAACCTGCAGGGCGGTCCTTCGCTCTAGGATCCCGTTGTGATCCGCTTCGACCCGCCCGCCCTGCACGTCGCGTTGGATGCTGAGCGGCGGCGCCGCGGGCTGACGTGGGCAGCGGTCGCGGCCGAGACGCTCGTGGCGACAACGACCATCAATCGGCTGACCCGGGACGGGGGGCCGGCCGGTGCCCGGTTCGAGGTCGACGGGATCCTGGCCCTTACGCACTGGCTCGGCCGGACGATCGAGGACTTCACCCGCGAGACACCTCACTAGACATCACGCGCAGCACGAGCCGCGAACATCGAGCGCGGCCTGATTCTCGTCGGGTATCCCGGCTCCCGGGCCCGCCGCGACCAGTCCGGGCCGCTTGGGACCCGAGTGCTTCTCGCGCGGTCAGGCACGTGACTCTGCCGGTGGTGTTCGCAGGAGAACACCGGGATCCGGTCCGGGCCGACGGCCGGCGAGTACGCCGTGAGTGCGCGGAGTCGGCGGGCGTTTGCGATCATTGTTCGATGAAGCCGAGCAACGGTGCGGGGCGGCGCGCCGCCGCCGTGCTCATGAGGCGTCGTGAGCGCCTGAGTGGGCCACCGACGCTCGCGCAGGTCGCGACGTACGCCGGTGTCTCGCGGCAGACAGTCTCGAACGCCATCAACAACCCGGACCTGCTGCGGCCGAGCACGCTGTCCCGGGTCCGCGCGGCGATCGACGAACTCGGCTATTCGCCCAATCGAGCCGCGCGCAATCTGCGTACCCAGGCGTCCCATCTGATCGGCCTCCGGTTCGCGCCGACCCATGAGGGAACCGCCAACGCCTTGATGGATCGCTTCGTGCACTCGCTGGTGGAGGCTTCGCAGGCCGTCGGGTATCACGTGCTGTTGTTTGCCGGCGACCCCGACCGGCCCGAGATCGGCTACGACGATCTGGTGCGCTCCAACGCGGTCGACGGGTTCGTGGTGACCGACACCTTCGTCCGGAGCCCGCACGTGGCGTGGCTGGCCGACCGCGGGATTCCGTTCGTGGCGTTCGGACGGCCGTGGGGCGAGGAAGGCGCGGCGCACGCGTGGGTCGACGTCGACGGCGCGGCCGGAGTCGAGATGGCCACCCGGCATCTGATCGACCGGGGGCACCGCCGGATCGCCTGGGTGGGATGGCACCGTGAGTCGTTCATCGGCGAAGACCGGCGTTCGGGCTGGTCGAGAGCCATGCACGTGGCCGGGCTGACTACCACCGGAATGGCGTCGCGCGGCGAGGACGCGGTACGCAGCGGTGTGGAGGCATCGGCGGTTCTTCTCGATGAAGCCGAACCCACGGCCTTCGTGTGCGCGTCGGACACGCTCGCGATGGGTGTCTTGCACACGCTGCACGAGCGAGGCCTCCGGGTCGGCCACGACATCTCGGTGGTGGGTTTCGACGACTCTCAGCCTGCCCAGGTCCTGCCGCCGGGCCTGACCTCCGTGCGGCAACCGCTGGAACAGGTCGCGGTCCACGTGGTGGCCGCCGTCCGGAGCATGTTCGTGCCGCCGCGCGCGTCCGGCGGCGTGCTGTTGACGCCGACCCTTGTCGTGCGGCGGTCGAGCTCGTTCGGGCACGGTGCGCCCGGTCGATGACCCGAGCGGTCGCCGGCCCGGATCGCCTCAACTGCCGATCGGCCGTGCTCGTTCCTTGCGGAAGGCGTCCTTGCGGCGTATCAAGTCGCCGTCGAAGGTGAAGACGTCCACGCCCCGGTAGGAGTAGACCGTTTCGGATCGGGTCCCGGTGAATGTCCAGGTCGCGAATCCGCGGTCGCCGACGAGGGTGATGTCCAGGTCGGTGTAACGCAGGTCGGTATGGCCGTTGAGGAAAGCAGCCATGCCGCGACGGACCTCGGCTCGGCCGAGGAACGCGGTGCCGTCGTCATCCGGCCCGATCGACCCCAGGTAGACCGCCTCGGCCGCGAAGAACGAGGTCACCCGGTCGATATCGCGTTCGTTGCAGGCATCGAAGAAGTCGTGGAGTCGTGCTTCGGTCATCGTGCTCACGGTCGTGGGTCCTTTCGTCGAGTGTCGAGCCCTCCTCATCCTGGGCGCCCTGGGCCATCGCACACCAGTGGCAAGAAAGCCATTGTCCAGTAGGATTCCGCCGTGTCTCATCGCGTGACGGCCATCGCCTATGACGGGTTGTGCACCTTCGAGTACGGGATCGTCGCCGAGGTCTTCGCTCTGCCGCGTCCGGAGGTCGCCGGCGACTGGTACTCGTACCGCGTCGCGGCGGCCGAGCCGGGCTCTTTGGGAGCCGTGGGCGGTCTGACCGTCACCGTCGATCACGGCCTGGAGGTCGTGGACGAGGCCGACACGGTCATCCTTCCCGGGTGGCGAGACGTCGCGGAGCGACCTCCGGCCGACCTCCTCGAGCGGCTCCGAGCCGCTCACGGCCGTGGAGCGCGGCTGGTCTCGATCTGCTCGGGCGTCTTCGTCCTGGCCGCTGCCGGACTCCTCGACGGACGTCGCGCAGCCACCCACTGGCGCTACGTCGGCCAACTCAGGAGCAGGTACCCGGAGATCGATGTCGAGCCTGACGTGCTCTATGTCGATGACGGTGACATCCTGACCTCGGCCGGCAGTGCCGCCGGGATCGACCTGTGCCTGCACATCGTCCGATCCGACTATGGCGCCCAGATCGCATCGTCAGTCGCCCGCCGGCTGGTCATCCAGCCGCATCGCGAGGGCGGCCAGGCCCAGTTCATTCCGGAGCCCATCGGACCTCGGCGTGTCGCGCCCGCGCCCACGATCGCGTCGGCGATGGACTGGGCACTGGCCCATCTCGACCGCCCCATCACCATCGCCGAGTTCGCCCGGCAGGCGCGGATGGCCGAACGCACCTTCCTTCGCCGGTTTCGAGTCGAGGTCGGGATCACGCCGCACCGGTGGCTCGCCAGACAACGCCTCCACCGCGCCCAACGTCTCCTGGAGACCACCGAGGACGGCATCGACCTGGTCGCGCGGCGAGCCGGATTCGGCAGCGTCGAGTCCCTCCGCGTGCACTTCCGCCGTACGCTGCGCACCACGCCGGCGACGTACCGGCGCACCTTCCATGGGCGATGACGGCCTTCGCCGATCCGGAGCACCGGCTCCTCGGGTTGCGCCGGGTCCGGCCGGCAGTGTCGACCCGTCACTTGACCTTCGACACGCCGTCAATCTGGCCAGATAACTGCCGGGTCGGCGGGGTGGCCGCCTGTTCCAAGGCGGCGGAGAGGGCTGCCACGAAGATCGGCACCTCGGCCTCGGTGAACGCCAGCGGCGGCCGCACCTTGAGCACATTGCCGTGCGGTCCGGCGGTGCCGACCAGGACTCCATGCCTCTTGAGCCCGTTCTTGAGCCGGTCCGCGGTTCGCCGGTCCGGCTCCTTGCTCGCGGCGTCGCTGACGATCTCGATCCCGTTGGCCAGGCCGACTCCTCGCACGTCTCCCACGCACTCGAAGCCCGCGGTGACGGCGCGGACCTCCGTCCGCAGTGCCTCGCCCGCCCGTACTACCCGGGGCAACACCCGCTCGTCATCCAGGACATCGAGCACCGCCAGGCCCGCCGCCGCCGAGACGGGATTGCCCCCGAAGGTCGAGAACACCACCGTGTCGTCGGCGAAGCCCTCAAGCAATTCCCGCCGGGTGAGCACCGCGGCGACCGGATGGCCGTTGCCCATCGGCTTCCCGAGGGTCACGAAGTCGGGGACGATGCCGAATCGCTGGAACGACCACAGGTGCTCCCCGGTCCGGCCGTGGCCGCCCTGGACCTCGTCGGCGATCCACAGGGCGCCGGCATCGCGGGCCCGGGCCGCCAGCGCGGCGACGTACCCCGGTTCCAGCACCAGTACGCCGTCGCTCTGCGCTACGCCGTCCACGATGACCGCCGCGGGGGCACGATCGCCGGCGGCGAGCCGAGCCAGGGCGGCGTCGAACTCGGTGGTGTCGGCGAACCGCCCGCGATAGGCGTCGGCGGGATGCCATCGTTCGACATGTGCCATCGTTCGGCGGGCGTAGTCGGTCTCGCCGAGCACCTCCGGCGACAGGGACGCGATCGCCTCGGAGATGCCGTGGTAGGCGAAGTGCGTGCAGAGCGCCCCGGTGCGTCCGGTGGCGTGGCGCGCGATCCGCCAGGCCAGGTCGTTGGCCTCGGTCCCGGAGTTCACGTAGAGCACCGTGTCCAGCTCCGTCGGGCAGGTCGCCAGCAACCGTTCGGCGAGCTCGATCGCGGCCGGGTGGAGATAGCGCAGGTGGGTATTGACCAGCCGGGACTGCCGTGAGATCGCCTCGGTCACCCGGGGGTGGGCGTGTCCCACCGCCGGCACGTTGTTGTAGGCGTCGAGGAACCGCCGACCGTCGGCGTCGTACATCCACACCCCCGATGCCCGCTCGACCAGCAGCGGCTCGTCGTAGGTGAGTGCCTCCATGGCCGGACCGAACGCCTGCTCGCGGCGGGTGGCGAGATCCTCACGCCGTACACCCCGCCGGAGGCCGCCGAGCCGGGTGGCCATCTCGTCGAAGCCGACCTCGACGAGATGGCGCAGGATCGGATACAGGCTGTCCAGGTCCCGCTCGGTGAATTCCGGATCGGCCAGTCCCCGCGAGCTGCGCCAGCATGCGATGCCGATGCCGGCGGCCGCGCGCGCGGCCCAGGCGTCGCCGACCAGACGCAGTTCGTCCGGTTCGAGCGGCGTGATCCGTTGGTAGCCGTCCAGCACCAGCCGAGCGATCCGGAACAGCTCGTCGCCGTCGCGATCGAGCACCAGCGAGTCGATCACCGATGCCACGTCCGTGATCAGCGCGGTGTGCGTCATGTCGCCGAAGTCGATGATTCCGGTGATCGTGCCGGCGTCGTCGAGCAACGCATTGTCGATGTTGAGGTCGCCGTGCACCACCTGGGCGCGCAGCGACGGCCATGCCGGCGCGATCGTGGCGTCGTACCGGTCGAGGGCTCGCTCGGTCACCTCCCGCCACTCCGGCCGCCGGATCGCCGGCAGCATGTCGCGCACCAACGGAACCGACGCGAGGTCCCACGGGATCGTGCGATGCGCACTGGGGTGGCTGAAGCCGCGCATCGCCTTGCCCAGCCGGGCCACGGTCTCGCCCCAGGCGCCGACCGCACGGTCGGACAACGACGACGGCTCGGCGCGCATCCTCCCGGGCATCACCGGATACAAGCGCGCCCAGTGCGTGGTGGGTTCGCCGTCGCGGGCCGAGGCCGGCACCTCGGCCCGGTAGCAGCGCGCGTCGTCCGGATCGTGAGCCACGTCCCGGAACCGGGCGGGCACTTGCGGTTTGGCGATCGGCAGCTCCGGGTCGACCCGTTCGATGTGCCGTACCACCAGGGCCTCCATGTCGAGGGTGGCCACGCTTTCGGCCGCGTTGGACAGCTTGAGTACGCCGATCGGCTGGTCGTCGGCCCCGTCGAGCTGGCCGGTCAGCATGAACGTCTGATCCCGCTCGCTGCCCAGGTCCGTGGCTCCGGTGGCCGCGAGGCGGAAGTGCTCGGCCCCGAGGAGCGCCGCCTGCTCGGGGGTGAAGCGAGGGGGTTCGGCGGCCAACACCGGATCGATCGTTGCCGCCATTGCCGCTCCCTCGCCTTCGTACGGACCCTGCCCGAGAAACCTAGTCCGAAAATGAACGGTGAGTGGGCAGGCGGCAGCTTCCGGCGGAGCCGGAAAGGTAGTTGCCCGGGGGGTCAGGCAGCGGGTTCTAGAGTGACCCTGTAGCCGAGTGCCTCGAGCTGGCGGACGTGGTTGCGT
>JBOFLE010000155.1:0-5108 GCA_051657705.1 Nocardioides sp.
TGACCAGCAACTCGAATACCTTGCCGATCTGAGGCGTGTTTCGCTCATCCTCAGGCATTGACCGGACGAGTTCAGTTTGGCTGAGTGTAGGGCTGGTTGCGTAGGTCCAGTCGAGGTCGTCGAATAGTACCCATGCGCCGGGCTTCAGGAGCTTGTCGACGAGGAAGAATGCGAGCCCATCGACGAACCAGCTATGTGCCCCGTCGATGAACGCGAAGTCGAATACCCATTCGCCCTGGCGCTGCTGTTCCAGCATGCGCATGAGTTCCCACGGGTATGAAGGACACCCGGACCCGGCCAGCGCCGGCCGAGCTGGCGTCAGCCCGCGGACCTACGCCGGCTACGTGGCCGATCTCAAGGAGGAGTACGAGGCACAGAGCCGCTTCCAGTTCGGCTACAACACGATGGGCAAACTCGGGATCACCGGCAGCGAGCGCGACGAACAGGGCGGCAAGGCCTCGACTCGGTCCCCGAGGAACGGCCTGAAGCCGGCCTGACCGCAACGCACTCAGCCGCGCGGATCTCGTTCGGGAAACACACGTGCCCAGTCGTCACGCACACACCGGACAAAGCGCTCTCCGACGGCAGGTACCTGGCAGAGGGCACCTCTCGTTCTTGCCTCATACTTTACTGACGGCGCGTCTGCGGTTGAGGTACAGCGCCACCGCGACGCTCAGGGTGACGATGAGGAAGACCTCGACCGATCCGATTGGCACCCCCATTCCACCAAGAACGAATACGACTATGCCACCGGCAATCACCGACAGCATCAGTTTGAGTAAGAGGTTCATCTAATACTCCCACGATAGATATTGCGCTCCGCTGATCGGACGTCGAACTGGACTTGCGAGTATATCTTCGCTAACAACCATACCGCACGCCACACACCTCGACGCACCACTGTCGGATTGAGCGTGTGGTGGATGTTCCATGATCGGTCGGCCAGCCAGATTCCTCCAATATGTCAGAATATTCAGGGCGATGCGCGAAGCGCCATAGGAGGTAGCATCGGGCACACCGCCGACGCCACCTCCTACGCAATCCGCATAAGGCAGTCTCTTTACTACAGAGAATTAATGCGATCTACGAGACTGACAACACTCAACAGACCACCACAGGCGATCACCAAGTAGTCACCGGCACGTCCGCCACTCTCGGGACGTGGTAGCGCTGGGAGGATCAAGATCCCAGCGAGCATGAGCAGCCCCGCATAGCCAGGCCCCCGGACCATTGTTATTCCGCCGATCACGACTAGCGCGAGCGCGCCAGAGAGCCCCACCAGGCGCAATACGTTCATTTTCTTTCCTACGTCACCAAGCACCACTTCGTCATCTCCGCCTCACGTCGCATGGCCAAATGCTTCATCCGCGCGCCTGGTTGGGCTCCACTCGTAGCACCGCCAGTGAAAGCGAACGGGAACCAATCGAACACTTGCCCCGCTTTTCGGACGGACCAATCGAGAGCCCTTGACGCCGACTCTTCTAACATAAATATCACAATTACCTTGTATGCAGTTCGCAAGTTCCCCCACCAAATCTTGAGCTTCTTAGTAGCGCGTAGCATCAGGATGACGAACTTTGCGACATTGTTTACCATCCATACACTATAGATCTTGAAACTCCTGTGCAACTTGCGCCACCCCTTGCGCAAAAGAACTCGCAGCTGCCTTGCTAGCTTCGGAGCATTTTTGGCTAGTTTTCTCAGTATGGTTCCGACAATTCTAAGGAAGACTGGTTTCCTCTTCGGAAATGTCCCCATAGCGAACTGAAGACAAGAGCTTCCCGTAAGAGCGTCGGCAACAGCCTGCGCCTCTTCACGGCCTAGCGAGTACGACTCCGCCAACTTCGCCGCGACATTTTCGTCGACACGAACCTTGGCATCTTCGCTAGCAGATGCGATTCCCGAAGGTTGCAGCACGGAAATGAGGCATAGCGCGACGAGGTTCGCTAGAAGAGCGATTGCCAAACGATAGTAGGTATTCAAAACTATTCCTCTCAAGCTCAAATTGCGTTACCTGATGGATGAATTGTCAGATGACAGAGCGATCATCCACGGTTGTAACGTCCACCTGACAGCTTCCTAGAGTCGAATTCTTGGTATCCACGATGTCGATGGTGGTGGTCGTCATTAGCGCCTCGTTAGCGCGTCACACCGAATTCTGCAATCGAGAGCGAGCCGGCCCAGCGTTCCTCGCTGCTGCCTCAGGACGTATCGGAGGCCGACCGAGACCAACGGGGTCAAGAGCACGCATGTGATCACCGGCGGCGGTCGCCCGCCTACCATCGCGATCACCGGCTGACCATGGTCCGAGTCCGCGGCGCGCCTCAGTCAGAGGAGTCGAAAGTGCTGCCTCCCGCAACCTTCGGCGCTGACGGATCGAGCTTGGAGCGGACAACGGCGGCGTTCGGGTGGCCGAGCTCCTCGAGTAGGTCGAGGGCCAGCTGCCAGGCGGAGCGAGCCGCCCCGTGATCGCCTGCGCTGTGGTACGCCGCGCCAAGATGATCGAGGATGTTGGTGAGGTGGAAGTAGCGCTTCTCTTCTTGAATGATTCCGACGGCCTCGACATAGCTCGTGATTGCGTCGGCGTGTCGCCCTAAGTGAAGGTAGATATGTCCAAGGCTGTCCAACGTTGACGCTATCCCCAATCGGTTGCCGAGGGCCCGGAAAATTGCAAGGGATCCGAGGCAATGGTCGAGAGCCTGATCGTGCCGGCCCCCGAGTGTCAATCCCCAGCCGATGTCGTTCTCCGCCATTGCCACCCCAAGATCGTCACCCGCCTCCTTCAGCAAGGCGAGCGCAACGCGTCGACGATCGAGTGCGCCGACTCGATCGCCGAGTAGCTCTTGGATGCCGGCCAGGCACAGGAGACCAACGCCGCGAACAGAGGCATCCGCGTCGTGGCGAAGGTCTTGGGATGCCCTCAGCTCTCGCTCGGCGTCGGCGTACAACCCTTGCCGCATGTAATTCTGGCCGAGGCCGCGACGCACTGACGCTTCACCCGCTCGGTCATCGGTCCGCAGGCAAGCGGCCAGGGAGATCTCCAAGATGGCAATGGCCTCGCCCAGCAATCCACGCCCGGACTGGCAGTAGGTGAGAGCCTTGGCGAGGCGCCACGCATAGCCCTCGAGTCCGGGCCATTCGGCGGCCTTCTGGATCGCGGCAGCGACGACTCCGTCCTCCTCGTTCAGCCATGCGCGCGCGAGGTTCGGATCCATGCGTTCATCGGAGCCGATCGGTTGGGAGCAATCGTCAGGCGATGTCCTGGCAGCCGACGGGGACCCCGGGTGACCCGGGGCGGTCCACGGCGGGTAGATCGCGTTGAGGGCAATGCTGGCCGTGTCCAAGAGATGCCCGAAGAACCGCCGTAGGGCGGCGGTCTGCTCCTCGAGCGCCTCGTGATCGGCGGCCAGCTCCATCGCGTGGGAGCGAAGCAGGTCGTGGAACGAATACCGACCCGGCCGGTGCTCGATCAGCAGGCTGGCGCGGCACAGGTCGTCGAGCCAAACGTGAGCCTGTCGCTGGCTCCGTGCCACGAGGTGGGCGGTTGACTCGGCCGTGAAGTCGGGGCCCGGATGAAGTCCGAGCAGCCTGAAGACCCGCGCCACTTCCTCATCGAGCACGTCGGTGGACCGGGACAAGACCGACCGCAATTCGGTGGTGCGGTCACCGAAGCGCAGGACGTCCAGCGAGGATCTGCCGGGGTTCGCCAAGTGCGCGGCCAATGTCGCCAAAGGTAACTGCGGGTCGGCCGCGACACGGGCGGCCGCGATCGACAGCGCAAGCGGTAGCCCCGCGCAGCGGGCGACGATCTCGGAGACGGCTCCCGGTTCCGCCTCGACTCGTCCACCACCCAGCCGACCGCGAAGGAGCGACATCGACTCCGCCTCGGTGAGCAACTCGAGATGCGTCGAACCCGCCTCGTCAACCACAGTGAGCGAGAGGAGCCGATCTCGGCTGGTGACAACCGTGACACAGTCCCCCGCGCCAGGGAGCAACGGCCGCACCTGCTCGGCGTCCGCGGCATTGTCGAGCACGACCAGCACCCGGCGATCAGCAAGCACGCTTCGATACAGCCCCGCCATTGCCTCGGTGTTCTTCGGGACCGCTTCCTCGGCTACTCCCAGTGCCTGGAGGAATCCCCGCAGCGCCTCCTCCGGCCGGACCGGCAGCCCGACCACGTCGTAGCCGCGCAAGTTAACGAACAGATTGCCGTCCGGGAAGCGATCGGCGATCCGCTGCGCCCAGTGCACCGCGAGCGTGGTCTTGCCGACACCCGCTGTCCCGGTCACCACCGCAATCGCGCCGGCCGCGAAGCTACCCGTGTCGAGCAGCGCATCGAGGTCGGCCACCGCACGCTCACGAGCGGCAAGGAGTGAGATGCCTCTGGGCAACTGCGACGGCGTCAACCGTTGTCCGAGTTCGCCGGTGCCGCCACGGAGTACCTCCCGGTGAGCGGCCCGCAGCTTCGGGCCCGGCTCGACACCGAGCTCGCTGACCAAGGTCGTCCGGGCCTTGGCGTACTCCGACAGCGCGTCCGCCGTGCGGCCCTCGGCGTGCAGGGCTCGCATCAGATGGGAGCGCAATGACTCACGCAGCGGCCACTTGGCAGCGAAGACGCTCAGTTGTCCGACCAGATCGGGTCGGCTGTTTTCACGCCCCATGGTCATCTCGTCGCCGGAGGCGAGTTCGAATTCCGCCCACTCCTCCACGACAGTCAGATGGAGATCCGTCAGCCAGGACACCTCGGGCGCCAGCCAGCGCACCAGATCCGGCAGCGGCTCGCCGGTCCACAAAGACAAGGCATCGCGATAGCACGTAACGGCCGTCCGGGCCTCGTCCACCGCCCTGGCGGACCGGGCCCGCCCGACGAGGTCCTCGAACCGCAGCAGGTCCAGTTGATCCGAGGCGACCACGGCCCGGTACCCCTCGGCGGTCGTCTCGATCAGTTCGTCATTGGCGGCCCGGCTCGACCCAACCCGGATCCGGCGCACATAGTTCTGCACCGTGACCCGGGCCGAGGACGGTGGGGACTCGCCCCACAGGATGTCGACAAGCCGCTCGACGCTGACCGGACGGTTGGCGTTGAGCAGCAGAGCGGCCAGTACCAC
>JBOFLE010000156.1:0-10100 GCA_051657705.1 Nocardioides sp.
GCTCCACGACCCGTCCGGCGGCGGGGTCGCGCCCCAACCGGGTCGATCACCACGTCGATTGATCCAGGCGGATGCCAAGCCCTCGCGCGCCGCGGGCACGTGATCGTGGAACAGGCTCTGGGCCACGTGCAGCAGCTCCGCACGCCGTACGCCGAGCCCGGTCAGCGTCTCGTCGAGCGCCCGGAAGTGGTTCTCCGCCGGCTTGTAGCCCCCGACATCCTCGGCGGTGATGATCGCCGCGAAGTCGCCGCGCAGGTGCCGGTTGCTACCGGCGAAGCCGGCCCGGTCGACGTTGGAGACGATGATCAACGCATAGTGGGCCCGCAGCCGCGCGAGCGCGTCCGCGGAGTCCGGGAAGGCCGGCCATTCCGGCACGGATCCGGCGAGGCGCCGCGCCCACTCGTCGCTCACCGGCGCGCCGAGGGTGCGTCCGGTACGCCGGAACGCTTCCGCGAGCACCGCCGGATACAGCCGGACCGGAGACTCCTGCTGCACCGCGGACTCGTGTGCCGCGTAGGCGGTGAGGAGATCGTCGCCACTCAACGCCAGTCCCCGCTCGTGCGCCCACCAGGCCAACACTCCGGCAAGACCGGCCTCCCAGTCGATCAGCGTGCCGTAGCAGTCGAAGCTGAGCGCGTGGAAGGTCGTCAGGTCCAGCGTCGGATCCGGGTCGGGCATACCGCGAATAGTAGGCCCCGACGATAGACAGGTCCCGCGGATCTCACCCGACCTGGCCCCGGGGCGCGTACATGATGACGGCTACGCCGACCAGGCAGATCAGCGCGCCGACGATGTCGTAGCGGTCCGGCTCGAACCCGTCCACGGCAACGCCCCAGGCCAGCGACCCGGCGACGAAGACACCGCCGTAGGCCGCGAGGATGCGCCCGAAGTGCGGGTCGGATTGCAGCGTCGCCACGAATCCGTAGGCGCCCAGCGCGATCACGCCGGCCCCGATCCAGGTCCAGCCGCGATGCTCGCGCACACCTTGCCAGACCAGCCAGGCGCCGCCGATCTCGGCGAGGCCGGCGACCACGAACAGCAGTATCGAGCGTGCGATCACGCCTCCATCGTGCCCGCAGAGCCCTGCCTCAGAGCTTCTGGGGTCCTCGGTCCGCCACCGACAACTCGTCGAAGCCGGTGTGGCTCGCGCTGCGTCCCGGCAGCAGCAGGCCGAGGGCGAGCAGCCCGAACGCCACCCACTGAGTCTTGGCCGTCAAGTCCGGCGCCTGGTACATGGCACCGAACAACGCGCCACCGACGACCACGATGCCGACCACCGAGGCGACGGTGAGCGCGGTCGGGTTCGGGTGGTCCGCCAGGCCCCGGAACGCGCCCGCGCACATCAGCAGGTAGATCAGCGCCATGGCGAACGAGCCGTAGCCGGACAAGGCGACGAAGACGCCGAAGTAGTGCGGCAACTCCGGGATCGTCCACCACGAGGTGCCGACGGTGATCAGGATCGCCGCCACGTAGCACACCAGCACCACAAGGCCGGCGGCCGACGGCGCGCCGCCGGGGGACACGCCGGCCAGCGGCTTCGGCAGCCGGCCGTCGCGGGCCAGCGCGAACAACCCTCGCGCCCCGGCGGTAGCACAGCCGATGAGCACGGCCAGCATGTCCAGGATGACCACGAGCTCGACGATGCGCAGCAGGCCCAGCGACCCGACTCCCCCGGCCGATGGAGCGGCCAGCGCGAACAGCGGCGCGCCGGCCGCCGCACCGAAGGCGTCCAGATCGAACCCGAAGCCGACCACCTGGGCATAGGTGCAGATCAGGTAGAAGCCGGCGATCGCCAGCACCGAGTACAGCACCGCCTTGGGGATGTTGACGCCGGGATTGTCGGTCTCCTCGCCGAGGTTGGCCGCGGTCTCGAAGCCGGTGAACAACAACACGCCGTACAGCACGCCGAAGGCCACCCCGGAGATCCCACCGGGCGCCTCGCCGGGGTTGAATGCCGTGCCGAGGCTGTTGCCCCCGCCGGCATCGATGATCACCAGAATGCTGAACAGGCCGACCACCACCATGGAGACCACCGCCAGGACCAGCTGCAACCGGGTCGACAACGAAGCCCCCCGGAAGATCATCACCGCGACGATCGCCAGCAGCAGCAGATCCCAGACGACTTCGGGCAGGAACGGCGTGCCGAACTCGGCGTCGAGAGTGTCGCGAATGGTGCCGCCGAGGACCACCAGGATCGCCGCGCCCAGCATCAGGATGCCGCTGTAGTAGAGCAGGCCGGCGGCGCCGCCGACCCGGGAGCCGAACCCGGCCGTGACATAGTCGTAGAGGGAGCCGGCGGCGTGGATCTTCTTGGCGTACGCCGCCACGATCCAGCCGAGCGCGAGCACGCCGACGGCCGCTATCGCCACTGCCAGCGGAGCGGCGACACCGGCGCCTTTGCCGGTCTGCGAGGTGATGCCCATCACCAGGGGCACCAGGAAGGCGATCGAGAACACCGGGCCCATGAACCCGACGGACTGGGCGACGGCGTCGAGCAACCGCAGCTTGCTGGCCGAACCCAACCGGGCCGCGGTGGTCTGCTGTGTCATCGACTCTCCTACCTTTCCTGGCGGCCGATCGCCCGAACCATCCCGTGAGCGACGGCGGCTCCGACGGTGACGGCGATCGTTTGGCAGCGAACAGTACCTGAAATGCGGGGCCGGCAACTGCCAAATGCGTTGCTTCGTATCGGTCCGCGACCGCCCACTGGTGGGCGCCGCGAAGTCGGACCGGAGGAGGGGACCGTCGAAGATAGGTTAGGCTTACCTATATAGTGCTCTCGTGTCCACGGATCTGATGCGTCGCACGTCGTCCCGTACGGGCATCGACTTCGCCACACGCATCGGCGAATACGGCGAGCGGCCGGCACTCATCACGTCTCGCGGAGTGATCAGCTACGCCGCGCTGAGTGATCGAGTCGGCACCTGGCGAGCGAAGCTCGGTCACCGCCGCCTGATCGTGATGGACCTCCATCCCACTGCCGACTCCGTCGCGGCCTATCTCGCCGCGCTGGCCGACGGACACCCGGTGCTACTCGCCCCCGCAGGTCGCGCCGACATCCGCGACCGGTGGCGGGAGCACTACCGGCCCGGCCTGGAGATACACGGCAGCGCCCCCTCCGTCACCTCGCACGGCGCCGGGACCGGGGACCTCCATCACGAGCTCGCGCTGCTGCTCAGCAGCTCCGGGACCACCGGATCGCCCAAGTTGATCAGACTCTCCCGGTCATCTGTGGAAGCGAACGCCACGGCCATCGGCCACGCCCTCGGTCTGACTCCAAGCGACGTGGGCATGACCAGCCTGCCGCTCTCCTACTCCTACGGACTTTCGGTGCTGCACAGCCACCTCACTATCGGCGCCGCCGTCGCGCTCACCGAGGGGATGGGGACAGACCACGACTGGGCGGCGAACGCGGACGCCGCCGGGGTCACCTCGCTCGCGGTGGTGCCCGCCACCTTGAGCCTGCTCGGAGATCCTCGAGGGCTCGCCACCCGACTGCCCAGCCTGCGCCGGGTCACAGTCGCTGGGGGGCGGGTCTCCGCTCCGCAGGTACTCCGCTGGGCCGAGTCCGGCGCACGGGACGGCTGGGAGTTCGTGGTGATGTACGGCCAGACCGAGGCAACCGCGCGGATCGCCGTGCTCCGCGGCGCGGCGGCCCTCGAGACCCCATGGTCCCTCGGGCATCCGATTCCCGGCGGGCGGTTGCGGCTGGCCGGTGACTCGACCGAAGGCGAGTTGGTCTACTCCGGCCCCAACGTCATGCTCGGCTACGCCGAAGGACCGACGGATCTGGCGCGCGGACGAGAGGTCGATGAGCTGAGAACCGGCGACGTGGCCCGGATCGACGCCCTCGGTCGATTCGAACTCGTCGGGCGCATCTCTCGCCGGACGAAGGTCGCCGGCCTGCGCGTGGACCTCGACCAGCTCGAACGCAGGCTGGCCGAAGGCGGCATCGACACCCTCTGCACGGACGACCACAAGGACGGCGCCGGCTCACTGGCGATCGCCGCATGCGCCGTCAGTATCGAGAGCGTGCGCGACTCGGTGTTCGAGATCGCCCGCATTCCGCCCGGTTTCCTGCGTATCGCGCTCGTCGACGCCCTCCCCCGCACCGCACACGGAAAGCCCGACTACCAATCGGTACGGCGGATGGGTCGCGAGATCGAGCCGGTCACGGCGGGCGGGACGGATCTGGAGCGGGTTCACGCGGCCTTCGCGGTGGTCTTCGGGCGTCCGGACATCGACGTCGGAGAGTCGTTCGCCACGCTGAACGGAGACTCGCTGAGCCATGTCGAACTCTCGCTGCGGCTGGAGCGAGCGGTCGGCGCCCTGCCCCCGGATTGGACCCGGCTGAGCATCGCGCGGCTGGCGGAGCGTGGCTCGCCCGGCCCACGCCGATGGGCGCGAATCGAGACCTCCGTATGGGTGCGCGCGGTCGCCATCGTGCTCATCGTGGGCTCCCATGCCAACCTCTTCACGCTGATGGGGGGCGCCCACGTGCTCATCGCCGCCCTCGGCTTCAGCTTCGCCCGGTTCGTCGCGGACGATCGAGCCCGTACGGTCCGCCTGCGGCACGCCCTCCGGGCCACCGTCCGATTGACCGTACCGGCCATGATCTGGGTCGCGGCCCTCTGGGCCGTCTCCGGCCAGTACTCCTGGCAGAACGTACTCCTGGTGAACACCTGGCTCGGCTCGGCACGATGGGGCGACCACTGGCATCTATGGTTCGTCGAGGCGGTGTTCTACCTGTTCTTGTCGGGGATCGCGCTCCTCCTCGCCGGCCGCGGTCAGCACTACGGCGCGCCACTCGTGCTGGCCGCCATCACCTCGCTCATTCCGCTCGGCGTGGTCGCGGTTCCCGACGGTCCCGGCCTGCGCTTCCTGTGGTACGGCGTGGCGTGGCTGTTCTTCACCGGTTGGGCAGCGGCGCTCACCCGCTCGGCCTCGGTCCGGGCAGCGCTCACCGCGATCGCGGTCGCTCCCCTGGCCGAGCTCATGCCGACCACGCAACGAGCGCTCCTGGTCGCGGCCGGCGTCGTCCTGCTGATCTGGGTGCCCCACGTGCCGTGGCCGCGGGTGCTGACCCGCCCGCTCGCGGCATTGGCAGGCAGTTCCCTGTTCATCTACCTGACGCACTGGCAGGTGTACCCGCTGCTGGAGTACCGCAGCCCGGCCCTGGCCGTGGCGTGTTCGCTAGGGCTCGGTGTCGCGGTCTGGTGGATGTTCACGATCGTCGTCGAGCAGCGCCCCGCCGCCTGGCGTCCTAGCTATCGAGGAGAAGTGTGAATCTGTCCGGCCGCCGCCCGCGCACGACGGGCATCGTGATGACCTTCGTCGTCGCACTCGTCAGCTCGCTCTCCGCCTGCTCGCAAGACCAGGAGGAGGCCGGACTGGTGGTGTACTCCGGCCGTTCCGAATCCCTGGTCGGCGACATCATCGACGACTTCCGGAAGGAATCCGGACACCCGGTAGAGGTCCGGTACGGCGATACCGCGGAGATGGCCGCGCAGCTTCTCGAGGAGGGCGAACAGACCCCTGCCGACGTCTTCTTCTCCCAGGACGCGGGGGCGTTGGGGGCCTTGGACAAACGCGGGCTACTGGACCCGATCCCCAGCGATGCGCTCGCGGCGGTCCCCGGCCGATACGCCGCGACCTCGGGCAACTGGGTCGGAGTGACGGGACGGGTCCGCGTGCTCGCCTTCGACCCGGACCAGGTAGCCGAGGCGGACCTACCCGCCGACGTCCTCGAACTCACGGAGGCGCGTTGGCGTGGCAAGGTGGCGATCGCGCCGACCAATGCCTCATTCCAGTCGTTCGTCACCGCGATGCGGGTGTCCATCGGCGAGGACGAGACCGAGGCGTTCCTGCGTGACCTGTCGGCGAACGAACCGGTCGTGTACGAGAACAATCTGACGATGCTCGACGGATTGGAAGCCGGTGAGGTCGCGGTCGGTCTGACCAACCACTACTACCTGAAGGAACTGGCGGCCGAGGTCGGCCAGGAGAACGTCCGAACCAAGCTGAAGTTCCTCCCGCCGGGCAGCGCGGGGTCGCTGGTCAACGTGGCCGGTGTGGGGCTGCTGAAGGACACGGCGCAATCCGGGCCGGCGACCGAGTTCGTCGACTACCTGCTCGACCCGGCGACCCAGGCCCGATTCGTCGCCGACACCGGAGAGTACGCGCTGGTCGACGGCGTCGCCGGACCGCCCGGCCTGCCCACCCTCGCCGAGCTCGGCGAGGGTGCTGGTATTCCGCTCGGCCAACTCGACGGGCTCCAGCAGACCATCGAACTGCTCACCGAGGTCGGGCTGATCTAGCCACAGCGAGGAATCCCATGTACCCGAGTCGTTCCCCCGCCTGGCTGTTGCTGCTGGCGCTGCTGTGCGCCAGCGCGGTGACGCCTCCCCTGGTCTATCTCGGCGTCAGGGTCGGCGAAGGCGGGTTGGGCGAGGCGGCCGGGATGGTGCTCACCGACCGCACCCTGGCGCTGACCTCCCGTTCGCTCGGGCTGGCGCTCGTGGTCGCCGCCGGGTGCCTGTTGATCGGCGTGAGCAGCGCCCTGCTGATCGCGCGGATCCGGTTGCCGGTTCCCCACTTCTGGGAGGTCCTCGCCGCCCTCCCGCTGGCGGTCCCCTCGTACGTCGCCGCGTATGCCTGGCGCGACCTGGCACCCGGACTGCACGGGTTCGCCGGTGCCGCGGTGACACTCATCCTGGTCTCCGCACCCTATGTGACGCTACCCGTTCTCGCCGCCCTCCGGCACAGCGACCCGAGCTGCGAAGAGGCCGCCCGCACCTTGGGCCGATCGCCCCTGTCGGCCATCCGAGTGGCGGTGCTGCCGCAGATCTGGCCCGCCGCCGCCGCCGGCGCCCTGCTGGCCGGGCTCTATGCCCTGGCCGACTTCGGCGCGGTCGCCACCATGCGGTACCCGACGTTCACGGTCGCCATCCACCGCGCCTACCGAGTCGGCTTCGATCCAGCACTCGCCGCCACGCTGGCGTTGGTGCTGACGGTGCTGGCCGTTGCCCTGGTGCTCGGCGAACGCGCCGCCCGGGGCCGGTGGCGGCGGCGGCAACCCGCCATCGGAGAACGGCGCCGCTCGCCGCTCGCCGATCTCGGACGCCTTCGCCTTGTCCCGATGCTGGCACTGGGCGCCATCGGAACGCTGTCCCTCGGCGTTCCCGCCCTCTCGTTGTCGCGGCGGATGGCCGAGGCCGCCAGGTCTCGGATCGACTGGTCCGACCTCGGCCAGGCCACCGTTGCGACCTTGGCGGTGAGCGCGGCCGGCGCGTTGCTGACCGTGCTCCTGGCGATCCCGATCGGCGCGCTCGCTGCGCGGTATCGCGGCCGGCTGGTGGCCGGGATCGAGTCGGTCTCCTATCTCGGCAACGCGATACCGGGCATCGTGATCGGCCTGGCCATGGTGTTCGTCACCTTGCGGCTCGCCCCGTGGCTCTACCAGACGTCGTTGGCTCTCGCCTTCGCCTACGCGGTCATGTTCCTCCCGAAATCGGTGGGATCGGTGCGGACCGCGATCGGTGGGGTCCCTCGGGAATGGGAGGATGTCGGCCGGTCGCTCGGACGGCGCCCAGCGCACGTCTGGCTCTCGATCACCGCACGGCTGGCGGTACCCGGTGTGGCGACCGGAGGGTTGTTGGTGATGCTCACCGCCATGAAGGAGCTTCCGGCCACCCTGTTGCTACGGCCGCTCGGCATGGAAACGCTCGCCACCCAGATGTGGAGCCACACCGCCGTCAACGCCTACGCAGCGGCCGCGCCGTACGCCTTCGCCGTCGTCATGCTGGCCGCCCTGCCGGCGTACCTGCTGGGGCGGGGAGGACGACCGGCATGACCCGGGTGGTGGTGAACGGGCTCGCGGCGGGCTTCTCGGGCACGCCGGTCCTCGAGGGGGTGGACCTCGACCTTTCCGACGGCACCGTCGGAGTGGCCCTCGGGCCCAGCGGGTCCGGCAAGTCGACCCTGCTCCGTGCGATCGCCGGGCTGCACCGGCCGACCGCCGGGGAGATCTGGCTGGGCGATCGCCGGGTTTCCTCACCGCGGTCGTGGGTCCCACCCGAGTCCCGCGGCGTCGGCCTGGTGCCTCAGCATGGATCGTTGTTCCCGCACCTGAGCGTCGCCGAGAACATCTCCTTCGGCCTGGGACGGCGCCCCTCCGGCGAAGCGCGTGCGAGAATGTCCGACCTGATCGCGATCGCGGGCCTGGGCGCGTTGGTGCTTCGCATGCCACATGAACTCTCCGGGGGCCAGAAACAGCGCGTCGCACTGATGCGGGCGCTGGCACCGGATCCCGCCGTGGTGCTGCTCGACGAGCCATTCGGCGCCCTGGACGCCGGGCTGCGCGAGGAACTCCGCGACGACGTCGTTCGATTGCTGCGCGCCAGTGGAACGACCTCGCTGATCGTTACCCACGACCAGGGCGAAGCGCTGTCGGTGGCCGAACGACTCTTCGTCATCCGCGAGGGCGCGATCGCTCAGGCGGGCACGCCGCGGGAACTCTTCGAACGGCCCGGCACCGATTGGATCGCGGGCTTTCTCGGCGCGGGCACGCTGTACGACGCGACAGCCACCGACGGCGCGGCCGCGACGCCATGGGGCAGGTTGCCGTTGGCCACCGTGCGATCGGGCCGAGTGCGCGTGCTGATCCGGCCCGAACAGGTCGAGCTGTCCACGCTATCGCCCGGCTCCTCGGCCGGGATGCCGGTGGTGCAGCGACGTTACTACGGCCACGACCAGGTGCTCGTCGTCGAGGACCCGGCGACCCGCGCCCTCCTCTCGGCCCGGATCAACTCCGGGGACGGGCCGTCGCCCGGCGATGTGGTGGCGGTGCGGGTGCGCGGTCCGGTGGCTTGCTTCGATTCGCCCGCGGACGTGCACGGGCACGTGCGTGAGCCATAGGCTGAATCGATGGATCTCGATCGGTTCAGCATGGCGACCTTCAATCTCTACAACCTGCAATTGCCCGGCAAGGCGATGAATCCCGGCCAGCAGCCCTGGACGACGGCCGAGTACCGGCGCAAGGTCACCTGGACCGGCGATCAGCTACGCGGGCTGGACGCCGACGTCGTCGGGTTGCAGGAGCTGTGGCACGCCGACGCGATCCTCGACGCGCTGGCCCGAGCCAACCTGGAAGACGACTACGACGTGCTGGCGACGCCGGCGACCGGCGGCCGGATCACCTGCGCCGCGCTGGTGCGCAAGGGCCTGCTCCGCGGTGAGGCGACCTGGATCGAGGACTTCCCCGACGCGATGCACCTCGTGTCCACCACCGACGACCCGCAGGCGCCGGAGATGCACGTCGGGATCACCGGGTTCTCCCGCCCCGTGCTCAGCTTCGATGTCGCACCGCGCGAGACTCCGCCACCGACTCGGATCATGGTCGCGCACCTGAAGTCCAAGAGGCCGGTCCAGCTGACGAACGAGCCATGGTACGCCGCGGAGCCGGACCGCTACCGGTTCCACGCGACCGCGATCGGCTCCGCGCTGGCAACCATCCGGCGGACCGCGGAGGCTACCGCGCTCCGGGTGATGCTGACCGAGGTCATGAAGGGAACCGTCACGCCGGTGGTCGTGCTCGGGGACCTCAACGACGGCCAGCACAGCAACACCGTCAACATCATCACCGACCAGCCTCGCTACCTGGTCGGGGACTCCCGAGGCGGCGGCGACATCGGGCTCTATACCGGGCAGACGCTTCAGGAGTATCGCGACACTCGCGACGTCTACTACACCCACGTGTTCGAGGACCTCCGCGAGTCCCTCGACCATGTGTTGGTCAGCGAGCAGTTCTACGACAACAGCTACCGACGGCAATGGCTGTTCGACGGCCTGGTGATCGTCAACGACCATCTCAACGACACCGATGCGGCCGAGCTGCGGCGCAAGGGAACCGGCGACCACGGGATCGTGAAGGTGAGCTTCGCCTACCGGCCGGCGCGCAAGAACTAGTCCGAAAATGAACGGTGAGTGGGCAGGCGGCAGCTTCCGGCGGAGCCGGAAAGGTAGTTGCCCGGGGGGTCAGGCAGCGGGTTCTAGAGTGACCCTGTAGCCGAGTGCCTCGAGCTGGCGGACGTGGTTGCGTT
>JBOFLE010000157.1:0-2435 GCA_051657705.1 Nocardioides sp.
CTGGAGAAGACCGCCGACCCGACCACGTACGGCGCCGGTGAGGTCGTGACGTATACCTTCGTGAGCACGAACAACGGCACCCAGACGCTGTCGGACGTGTCGATCGCCGATACCGGTCTGGCCGGGTTGTCGGCGCTGGACTGCACTCCCGCCGCCCCCGCCACGCTCGCGCCGGGCGAGGCGTTGAGCTGTACCGCGACGAAGACGATGACGCAGGCGGATGTCGACGCCGGGTCCGTGACCAACACCGCCACCAGCACCGGAACACCGCCGGGCGGCGCCGAACCGGTGGAGACCACCGACGACGAGACGGTCACCTCCGACGGCGAGCCCGCCCTGAGCTTCGCCAAGACCGCCGACTCGACGACCTACGTCGCCGGAGACGAGGTGACCTACACCTTCGCCACCGCGAACACCGGAACGGTGACGCTGACGGAGGTGTCGGTGGCCGATACCGGCCTGGCCGGGTTGTCGGCGCTGGAGTGCGTGCCGGCGGCTCCCGCGGTTCTGGCGCCGGGGGAGACCCAGACCTGTACCGCGACGAAGACGATGACGCAGGTCGAGACGGATGCCGGTGCGGTGACTAATGTCGCGACCGCGACCGGCACGCCCCCGGGCGGAGCGACTCCGATCGAGCGGACCGACGACGAGACGGTGACATCGTCCGGGACGCCGGTGTTGACGTTGCAGAAGAGTGCGTCGCCGACGACCTATGTGGCCGGTGATGTGGTGACCTACACCTTCTTCGCCGCGAATCAGGGCACGGTCACCTTGTCGGAGGTGGCGATCGCCGATACCGGCCTGGCCGGGTTGTCGGCGCTGGACTGTACGCCCGCCGCTCCGGCCACGCTCGCGCCCGGCGAAGCACTGCAGTGCACGGCGACCAAGACGATGACGCAGGCCGAGACGGATGCCGGTGCGGTGACCAATGTCGCGACCGCGACCGGCACGCCCCCGGGCGGGGCGGGTCCGGTCACCGCGACCGATGACGAGACCGTCACCGGCGCCGGGACCTCGGCGCTGACGCTGGAGAAGAGCGCGTCGCCTACGACGTACGTCGCCGACGACGTGGTGACGTATGAGTTCGTCACCACCAACGGGGGGACCACCACGCTGAGCGATGTCGAGGTGGCCGATACCGGCCTGGCCGGCTTGTCGGCGCTGGAGTGCGTGCCGGCGGCTCCCGCGGTCCTGGCGCCGGGAGAGTCTCAGACGTGCTCGGCGACCAAGACGATGACCCAGGCCGAGACCGACGCGGGCGCGGTGACCAATGTCGCGACCGCCACCGGCACGCCCCCGCCGAACGGCCCGGGTGGCGGCGCCCCGCTGACGGCGACCGACGACGAGACGGTCACCTCGACCGGAACCGGCTCGATCAGCCTGGACAAGACCGCGAGCCCGGCGACCTACCTGGCCGGTGATGTGGTGACCTACACCTTCGCCGCCACCAACGCCGGCTCGGTCACCTTGTCGGAGGTGGCGATCGCCGATACCGGCCTGGCCGGGTTGTCGGCGCTGGACTGTACGCCCGCCGCTCCGGCCACGCTCGCGCCCGGCGAGGTGTTGTCGTGTTCGGCGTCCAAGACGATGACGCAGGCCGAGGCGGACGCGGGCTCGGTGACCAATACCGCGATCGCGGAGGGCACTCCGCCTCCCGGTGGGCCCGGAGGTGGCGAGCCGGTCACCGACGACGACGCGGAGACGGTGATCTCGGACGCGGAGCCGGGCCTGGCGCTGAGCAAGACCGCGGATCCGGCGACCTATGTGGCCGGTGACGTGGTCGCCTACACGTTCGCGACCACGAATACCGGCACGGTGACGCTCTCGGAGGTGGAGGTTTCCGATACCGGTCTGACGGGCCTGTCGGCGCTGGACTGTACGCCGGCGGCTCCCGCGGTCCTGGCTCCGGGGGAGATCCAGACCTGTACCGCGACGAAGACGATGACGCAGGCCGAGACCGACGCGGGCGCGGTCACCAACACCGCCACCTCGACCGGAACCCCTCCCGGGGGAGCGGATCCGGTCACCGCGACCGACGACGAGACCGTGACCAGCGACGGCGTGCCCGCGATCGGACTGGAGAAGACCGCGGATCCGGCGACCTATGTGGCCGGTGACGTGGTCGCCTACACGTTCGCGTCCACGAATACCGGCACGGTGACGCTCTCGGAGGTGGAGGTTTCCGATACCGGTCTGACGGGCCTGTCGGCGCTGGACTGTACGCCGGCGGCGCCTGCCAGGCTGGCTCCGGGAGAGATCCAGACCTGTACCGCGACGAAGACGATGACGCAGGCCGAGACCGACGCGGGTGCGGTCACCAACACCGCCACCTCGACCGGAACCCCTCCCGGGGGAGCGGATCCGGTCACCGCGACCGACGACGAGACCGTGACCAGCGACGGCGTGCCCGCGATCGGACTGGAGAAGACCGCCGA
>JBOFLE010000158.1:0-7524 GCA_051657705.1 Nocardioides sp.
GTGTCAACCGCCTGGCTCGCTTGCGCCATGGTCTGCCGCAGCCTCTCGTGCGGATCGGAGTCGGCGACCTGGTAGACCGCGAGCGCGGCCGCCGCGTTCAACAACACCGCGTCCCGAACCGGCCCGCGTTCGCCCGCCAGCACCCGGCGGACGACATCGGCGTTGAAATCGACGTCTCCGCCTCGCAGCGCCTCGGCGGTTCCTACCGGAAGATCCAACTTCTCCGGATGGATGGTGGTCTCCTCCACCCAGCCGTTGCGCACCATCCACAACGAGGATGTCGTGGTCGTCGTCAGTTCGTCCAGGCCATCGTCACCGCGGAAAACCCAGGCGTCGACGCCACGCCGGGCGAAGACGCCGGCCATCACCGGCGCCATGGCCGGATCCGCGCAGCCGATCGCCTGCGCGGCCGGCTTGGCCGGGTTCGCCAGCGGACCGAGGAAGTTGAATGTGGTGGCGATCCCGAGCTCTCGGCGAGGAACCGCCGCGTGTCGCAGCGCCGGGTGAAACGCCGCCGCGAAGCAGAACGTGATGCCCGCCTCCTCGGCGACCTCGGCCACGCGCTCGGGTGCGAGATCGAGTCGGATCCCGAGCTTCTCCAACACGTCGGCGCTGCCGGCCTGAGACGACGCCGAGCGGTTGCCGTGTTTGACGACCCTTGCCCCGGCCGCCGCCGCGACGATCGCAGCCATCGTGGAGATGTTCACCGACATCGAACGGTCGCCGCCGGTGCCGACCACGTCGAGCAGTCGACCCGGCACCGAGATCGGGGTCGAGTGCTCGTACATCGCGTCGATCAAACCCGAGACCTCGGCGACGGTCTCGCCCTTGGATCGCAGGGCAACCGCGAACCCGGCGATCTGTGCGGCGGTCGCGTCACCGACCAGGATCGTGTGCATCGCCCAGGCCGTTTGCGGACCGGTGAGATTGTCGCCGCTGACCAGACTGGTCACGATGTCCGGCCAGGTGCACCCGGAATGCTCGCTCACGCGGTGGACACTCGCGATCGGAGCAAAGCGATCACGCTCTCGGCGAGTTGGATGGGATCGATCGGATGCGGCACGGCGGCCTCGGCTCGCGACCAGGTTGCCAGCCAGGCATCCTGTGGCCGGCCGGTCAACACCAGGATCGGCGGACAGTCGAAGATCTCGTCCTTGAGCTGCTTGGCGATGCCAAGACCACCGGCGGGCGCCGCCTCGCCGTCCAGGATCGCCAACGCGATACCGCCTGCGTCCATGTTCTGGATGACCACCGGCTCGGTCGCCACCTCGGCATACGTCAACGAGGGCAAGTCGGGGTGCGGACGCTTGCCGAGCGCAAGAATGACCTGGGCACGCGTGTTGGCATCGTCGCTGTACACCAGGACCCTGAGCGGCTCGGGCACGGACTGCGGATCGGTGGTGTCGCTCACGGCGGAAATGTTACCGGGAGTCCACCGTCGGGCCGCCGCCCGTCCGGGCCCGGCGCTCGGCCAGGTCCAGGCCGCGATCGATCCGTCGCGCTTCCCGACCGGACGCTCGCCACCACTGGGCGAACAATACGGCGAACAATACGGCGCCGATCAGGTCCCCGGCCGCCCACAGGATGCCTCCGGCGAGCCGCTGGTCGGCGGCGATCGTCGGCAGCCACTCCGCCATCGGCCCGGTGCGGAGACCGGCGTACCAGTCCCAGGCCAGGAGCGCGCCGTTTCCGTCCCGACCGGCCCCATTCTCGGTAGAGCCCATGATTGTGACGCCGAGGAAGGCGTGAAACGGCAAGGTCAGCAGCACCATCAGAAGCCGAAAGGGATAGCCGACGCGCCCGGGGACCGGGTCCGTGCCGATCAACGGCCACATGAACAACGATCCGATGACGACCAAGTGCACGTGTGTCGCCTCGTGAATCAGTTCCGATCGCAGGCTCGCCTCGTACCAACCGGTGAAGTACAACAACCACGGAGACAGGATGTACAGCGCCAACGTGAGCGGCGCGAACGTGAGCACACGCGCCACGCGAGCGTGCAGCACCACCGTCAGCGCGCGACGCGGGCGTGCCGAAAGCGTGCGCAGGGCGAGGGTGACCGGCGCACCCAGCGCGAGCAGGACCGGCACCAGCATCGACAGCATCATGTGCTGCGCCATGTGCACGCTGAGCAGGATCGTGTCGTAGGCCGCGATCCCCGAGGAAGTCGCCGCCAAGAACAGCCAAACACCGGCCACGAAGGCGAGACTCCTGCTCATCGGCCAGTGATCTCCGCGTGCCTGCAACACCCGCAAGGCCCTGGCATAGAGAGCCAACACGATCAACGCGCAACCGAACAGCAGGGGGTTGAACTCCCAGGCACCCAACAAGCTGGCGGGCGTGAAGGGCGACACCTATCCCACGATAGGCGACGAAGGTCACACGGCCCCGGCAGGGGGGCGCCGTGACCTGGCGGACCCGGCGGGTCAATAATGAGCGGGTGACGACAGTGGCGGCGATCCCGGCTTCCCGGCTGCACGGACAACACGACCGGCCGAGCATGGTCAGCGTCGGCACGATCATCTGGTTGTCCAGCGAGCTGATGTTCTTCGCGGCCTTGTTCGCGGCATACTTCACCATCCGCTCGGTCAGCCCCGAACTGTGGGCACAGGAGACCGAGTTGCTCAACATCCCGTTCTCGACGGTCAACACGGTCATCCTGGTCGCCTCGTCCGCTACCTGCCAGATGGGCGTGTTCGCGGCAGAGCGTGGCGACGTCCGGGGGTTGCGCCGCTGGTTCATCGCGACCTATCTGATGGGCGCCACGTTCATCGGCGGGCAGGCATTCGAGTACGCCGAGTTGGTCCACGAAGGATTGACGATCCCCTCGTCGGCGTACGGCACGGTGTTCTACCTGGCGACGGGCTTTCACGGCATCCACGTGACCGGTGGACTGATCGCCTTCCTGTTCGTGTTGGGCCGCACCTACCTCGCGAGAAGGTTCACCCACGAGCAGGCCGTCAGCGCCATCGTGGTGTCCTACTACTGGCACTTCGTCGACGTCGTCTGGGTGGCGCTGTTCGCGGCCATCTACTTGATCAAATAGGAACTCCGTTGCGCATCGTGAACCGCATAGCGAACCGGGCCGCCGGCCGGCTCTCCCACTTCCGCCGCGCCCGCGGCGCCGGTCTGGTGTTGATCGTCGTCGGGTTGCTGCTCAGCGGCGGCATCTACACCCTCGTGGCCCCCGCGCAGGCACAACGCACCGAAACCGACCAGGAACTAGTCGAGCAGGGGCGTGATCTCTTCCTGGTCGGTTGCGCCTTCTGTCACGGCAAGAACGGCGAAGGCATCAAGTCGGTGCGTGGCCAGCTCATCGGGCCCTCCCTGGTCGGGGTCGGCGCTGCCAGCACGCACTTTCAGGTTGGCACCGGACGGATGCCGCTGGCCCAGCCCGGAGCCCAGGCAGTCCGCAAGCCCCCGCAGTACGACGAGGAGGAGACCCTGGCCATGTCGGCCTACGTCGCCTCCCTCGGCCCCGGCCCGGCGATCCCCGATCCGGCCGACTACAGCCTCGACGGACTCAGCGAGAAGGAGAAAGAAGAAGCGATCTCGCGCGGTGGCCAGATCTTCTTCACCAACTGCACCGCCTGTCACAATTTCGCCGGCGCCGGCGGCGCAATGCCGCGCGGAGGCTTTGCGCCGGCCCTGCGCGGCGTCGAGCCGGTCCACGTCTACGAAGCCCTGCTGACCGGACCCCAGACCATGCCGACGTTCTCCAACGGCAACCTGTCACCGGAGGACAAGCGCGACGTCATCGCCTACCTGCAGTCCATCGAGGAGACTCCGGAGTACGGTGGTTTCGGCCTTGACGCCACGGGGCCGGTCGGCGAGGGCCTGGCCGCCTGGGTGCTGGGTATCGGCGCGTTGGTCGCCTTCGCCGTGTGGATCGCCGCACACACCGCACGTTCGAGCAAGAAGAAGGTGCAACCGTGACCATCGAACGAAATCTCGACCACCGTGAGGTCGACCGGGCCGACGGCGATCCGATCAGCGATCCCGGGATCGACGAGCACCAGTGGCGTCCCACCGACATCGACCCACGGGCTGAGAAGCGCGCCGAACGGCAGATCGCGGCTCTCTTCGTGCTCTCGATGGTGTGCAGCGTGTTGTTCGTGGTCTCCTACGTCGGTATCGAGGTCGGCGACTCACAGGACACCTTCGGAAATCTCGGCGCCTCCAACCTCGCCCTCGGAATGTCCCTCGCCGGCATGTTCCTGTTCCTCGGTGCGGGGATCATCCAATGGGCCCGCAAGCTGATGGCCGATCACGAGATCGTCGAGATACGCCATCCGGCCGCATCCTCCGAGAGCGACCGCGTCGCCGCGCTCGCCGCGCTCGCGCAGGGTGGCGACGAGTCCGGCATCGCACGCCGTCCGTTGATCCGCAACACACTGCTCGGCGCCCTGGGCCTGGTCGGAGTCGCGCCGATCATCACCCTGCGGGATCTCGGGCCGCTTCCCGGTGACAAGCTCAATAGCACCCTGTGGACGCGGGGGATGCGAGTTGCCAAGGACGGTCGCGAGGAGGTCGAACTGATCCGGCCGGCGGATCTGGAGATCGGCGACCTGGTCAATTGCGCGCCGGCCGTCCTGTTCGAGAAGAACGAGGACGGCGAACCGGTGGTCGAGGGCGTGGAACGCCAGATCGCGAAGGCCAAGAGCACCGTGATCATGGTGCGGATGGAGCCCGAATTGATCAAGGCGGCCGAGGGGCGAGAGGACTGGACCGTCGACGGGATCTGCGCCTACTCGAAGATCTGCACTCACGTCGGTTGCCCGATCTCGTTGTACGAGAGAACCACACAGAGCGTGCTGTGTCCCTGCCACCAGTCCACGTTCGACCTGTCCGACTCGGCCAAGGTGACCTTCGGCCCGGCCAATCGCGCGCTTCCTCAGCTACCTTTGATGGTGGACGAGGACGGATACTTGGCCGCACAGTCGGATTTCGACGAACCGGTAGGCCCGAGCTTCTGGGAGCGTGATTCCGAATGAGTCAGCTGGACGATCGACCTGATCTGAGCACCGTCGCCGACAGCAACCAGAACACCGCGCGTACCGCACGCAAGCCGGGCCGCGCCGGCGAGGTCGCGACCTGGGTAGATGAGCGCACCGGCATCGCCGGTGCGCTCAAGAAGAACATCCGCAAGGTCTTCCCCGATCACTGGTCGTTCATGTTGGGCGAGATCGCATTATGGAGCTTCGTCGTCCTGCTCGTTACGGGCGTGTTCCTCACGTTCTGGTTCGTGCCCAGCATGGGCGAGGTCAAGTACGACGGGTCGTACAACCAGCTCCGCGGCGTCGAGATGTCCGAGGCCTACGCGTCGAGTCTGCGGATCTCCTTCGACATCCGCGGTGGTCTGCTGGTTCGTCAGATGCATCATTGGGCCGCATCGATCTTCATCGCCTCGATGATGATCCACCTGCTGCGGGTGGCATTCACCGGCGCCTATCGCAAGCCCCGGGAATTGAACTGGGTGATCGGTTGCCTGTTGTTGTTGCTCGGCACCCTGGAGGGCTTCACCGGATACTCGCTACCCGACGATCTGCTGTCCGGCACGGGTATCCGCGCCGCCGACGGATTCGTCAAGTCGATCCCAATAGTGGGGACATACCTCTCGTTCTTCTTGTTCGACGGAGAGTTCCCGGGCGAGTCCATCATTCCCCGGCTCTACACCATCCATGTCTTGCTGATCCCGGGCCTGCTCTTGGCGCTCGTGGCCGCGCATATGCTGCTGTTGGTCTACCACAAGCACACCCAGTGGCCCGGACCCGGACGCACCGAGAAGAACGTGGTGGGCTACCCGATGCTTCCGGTATATGCGGCCAAGGCGGGCGGCTTCTTCTTCATCGTGTTCGGTGTGTGCGCATTCCTCGGCGCCCTGGTCGCGATCAACCCGGTGTGGAAGTTCGGCCCGTACAACCCGTCACAGGTGACCGCGGGCTCGCAGCCCGACTGGTACATGGGATGGCCCGACGGGGCGCTCCGGGTCATGCCGGGCTGGGAGACCCATGCGTTCGGCCATACGTTCTCATGGAACGTGTTCGTGCCGATCATCTTGCTGCCTGGCCTGGCATTCACCTTCTTGATGCTGCTGCCGTTCCTGGAATCTTGGATCACCCGCGACAAGCGCGAGCACCACTTGCTCCAGCGACCGCGCAACGCCCCTACCCGCACCGCGATGTTCGTCGCGCTGATGACCTTCTACGGGCTGTTGTGGGCCGCCGGTGGCAACGACCTGATCGCCATCAGGTTCGACTTGAGCATCAACCAGATCACCTACTTCATGCGGGTCGCGGTCTTCGTCGGCCCGATCCTGGCGTTCTTCCTGACTCGACGCTGGTGCATCTCGCTGCAGCGGCATGACCAGGCGAACCTGTTGCACGGATACGAGACCGGGATCATCATGCGCTCGCCCGACGGTGCCTACAGTGAACGTCACCTTCCGCTGAGTCCGGAGAAGGCCTATACGCTGACCGCGCGCGACCGCGACCCGGACCCCGCGCTGGATGCCGAGGTCGACGCCAACGGCGTCGCGTCCCCCAGTGGCGTCGGCCGTGGGATCCGGCATCGCCTGTCACTGCTGATGTTCGCCGACAACGTCCAGAAGCCGACGCGGGCCGAACTCGAGGAGGCCCACCACCATGCGGGCGAGTTGGAGAGCTCCCCCGCCGACCCGTCCCTTACTAGCGGTCGATCCGTCGATTAGTAGCGAGTTCAGGCGAGAATCGATGAGCGAGGCATGAATTCGGGTTGTCGCGTGCCGCTTTTCGGATCAACTCGATGGCGTCCTGCCGTAGACCGAAGACGTTTTGGCGCCTGAGCACGACGATCCGCCAGCCGTGCGCCTGGAGCAGCCATCGCCGCCTCGTCTGGTCGTGATCCGTTCGGTCGTCGCCGTGGAACGCGTGGCCGTCGTACTCCACGCCGAGGCCGCAGCACGGCAAGCCCAGATCGACGTAGAGATCGAAACCCGCGGGGCCGGTCAACGGAACCTGGAGTTCCGGGCGCGGCAGGCCCGCGTCCAACCATCGCAGGCGGGCTGCACTCTCACCCGGTGACTGCGCTCGGCCGTCAACGAGCGGGGCCAGGACGCGACACTGAACGATGCCCCGAAAGCCTCGGAATCGGCGTAGTTCGGCGATCAGTTCGCCGATTCCGAAGAGGCCTAGGGAGTGGAGAGCATCCATCGCCGCCAGAGCCTGGTCTCGATGAAGGAGGCGACCGACGTCACAGGCCGTACGCAACGTGGTTGTCACCTTGAGCCCCTCGACCACGGTGACGTCGCGGGGATCCAGTGACCGCTCGCCGCTTCGCGCACTTCCATGCCGTTTGAGTCGGTATCCGGGCGAACGAAATACTTCTACCTCCGGTATCCGCACGTGGCTGTTCGGAGCCAGCGCGCCGGGCGCGCCGTGCAACCAGGCCGCGGAGCGATCGGTGATGACCGCATCGGGTGGTACGACCAGACGCAGACAGTCCGCTCGAAGCCCCAGTGTCTCCGGCAGCCGGACATCGTGATAA
>JBOFLE010000159.1:0-1290 GCA_051657705.1 Nocardioides sp.
AACGCGGCGAACTCCACACAGTTGCCCTGTTGTGCGCTACGGCGGCTCTTGATCCACCTCAGAGCAGGCAACTCGCTTCCCGAAATTCCGTTGTATACCGGGTTCATATCTCCCGGCCTCCTTTCCGATTCGACAAACAAGATCGCAGCGGGGGAGGGCGTCTGCGCGGTCATCTGCATGTGCAGATGCAAATCTAGCGGGTACTGAACAGTCAGGCAAGGAGCCTGCCGTCGGGGTGTCGTTCGGGGTGTCGTACACCGGAGAAGACGGCGCGCGGAGGGTCGGCTCAGCTGTCGGCGACGAGGTCGTGCAACAGGCCGATGGTGTCCTGCGGCGTCAGCGCCTCGGCGCTCAGGCGGTCCATCAGCGCGGCGTAGCGCTCGACATGCTCGGGGCGGTCGACGTAGACGGCGTTGAGCAGCTGTTCGAGGTACACCGTGTCGGGCAGTTCGAGATCGCCGAACCGCAGCAACGTGAATGCCCCGCCGGCGACGGCATGGGCGCCGGAGTGCGTCGGGACGACCTGCAGCGTGAGGTGGGGGCGGTCCGTCAGATCGAGGAGGTGAACCAACTGCCCCTTGACGACCGCCGGCGAGCCGATCGGCCGACGCAATGCCGCCTCGTCGATGACCGCCCAGATGTGCGGAGCCTGAGCGCGGTCGAGCAAGCGCTGCCGGGCCAACCGTAGATCGACCGCACGGTCCACCTCATGCGGCGCCGGCGGCGGCAGCGCCGCCTCGATCACCGCCCGGACATACTCCGGGGTCTGGAACAGGCCGGGAATGAACTGGATCTCGTAGGTCCGAATAGTAGCCGCCGCCTCCTCCAGGCCGACATAGCTGTCGAACCAGCCCGGAAGGACATCTTCATAGGCCCGCCACCACCCGGGCTGGCTCGCCTGCTGGGCCATCCGCACGATCTCGTCCCGCTCGTCGGGGTCCTTGATGCCGTATAGCACCAGCAGGTCCGCCACGTCGCGATCCTTGAACGAGACTTTTCCCAGCTCAAGTCGGCTCATCTTCGATTCAGAGGCACGAATCGTGAATCCCGCCGTCTCCCGGCTGATGCCACGGGCCTCGCGCATCCGCTTGAGCCGCGCCCCCACCAGCATCCGCCGGGCGGTGGCACTGCTCCGCTCCTCATCGAGGGCCACGGCACCTCCATCCGGGGGAAGAGTTACTTGGCAGAGACGGTACACGACCGGCCGGATAGCCCTGCGGCGCGCCGGACGCGATTCCCGGAGAGGTCCTGGACCGAACAGATCGCATGGCTTCGTCACGCTAGGGTGAA
>JBOFLE010000160.1:0-1876 GCA_051657705.1 Nocardioides sp.
GACTTGCCGAGATCCCAGTACCCGGGGGTCAGATACAGCACCTGGAGCGGTGCCGTCACCACCACGATCGCCACGGCCAACCCCCGGCCGAGACCCTCCGCTCTGCCGGGACTCACCCGGGAGACGGCAACGAGTGCGACGGCGCCGACGACCAGCACCGCGAGCGCCGTTTGATGGGAGCCGCCGAAGGTCTGGAATCGATCGGTCGCCAGCCACATGCCGTCCAACCTAGCGGCGGCCCGAGAGGGGGAGATGAGTAGCGCCACTCATCTCCGCGCGGCGCTTATCGAGCCCACTCCTTGTCGGCCTTGACCTTGAGGCGGACGATCAAGGCCCGATGATCGGACTGCAACGGGCGGGTGTACTGCCGGGTGACCTCGAGCTGCCGCGCCTTGAAGAACGTGAAGTCGACAGTGCCGCCGCCGTCGTGGGTCGGCGCGGCGCCCTTGAAGTCGAAGGAGGACTTCATGCCGACCGGACCGAGCATCCGGGTGGGACCCCAGGGATCGTTCTGACGCCAGGAGGTGTTGAAGTCTCCGGCGACCAGGACCGGGCCCTTGTCGGACAGCCGTTCGACGAGCGCTCGCAGCCGGACCATGCCCTTGGCATACAGGTGCTGCCGGTAGCCGGTGTTGGGACCGAATCTCTTGGGATTCATCATGTGGTGGGCCGAGATCACCGACACCCGCTGACCCTCCGCACCGCCGTCGACGGACTCCTGGAGGGTGACCCACGTCGCGGACCGGCCCCAGTCGTTGCGGCGCGGGCCGTGATCGACGAGCCGCTCCCGGCCGCCGTTGACCTTGGTCCAGCGATCCTTGCGCCACATGACGGCGGTCGATCGCGTCTCCCAGAGGTTGCCGATGCGGGGCAGCCGCATCAGGCCGTACTGCCGGGGCCACATGTCCGCGCGCTTGCGACCGAACACCTCGTTGAGCGACACGAAGTCCGGCCGCGAGGCCATCGTGCGCCCCAGGTCGGCCTTGAAAGCTTCCCGGGAGAGTCCGGACTTGATGTTGGCATGGGCAATCGTGATCGCCTTGCCACTGAAGCTCCGGTCGAACCCCTTGCCGCTGGCACTCGGGGAGGCGCCGAAGGCAAAGCAGGTGAAGGTGAGCGCGCCGATGACGGCTAGTCTGACCAGTTGTGCCACCAAGTCCCCCAGGCGGGTTGAAGGGATACCTCATCGACCTATGACTCCGGCGAGAATAACCATCGAGTTCGCCCGGCTGAGTCAGGGAAGTGTTAAGAAAGCCCTAAGCCTTCAGTCGTTCGGCGGACCCCGCAGTCGTACGATCAGCGCTCGGTGATCGGAGTTCAGCGCCGCCGTGCGTTGCGCAACGGTCGAGGTCTGCGCCGAGAAGTAGAAGACGTAGTCGATGGTCGTACCGTTGTCATGAGTCGGCGCCGGCCCGAGAGCGTCGAACGAGCACCGCATCCCGATGGCGCCCAGACTGACTCGCGGGCCCCACGGATCGTTCGCGGCGTACGGCGAGTTGAAGTCGCCCGCCACGATCACCGGAGTGGTCGCCGAGAGCCGGGCGATCAGATCCCTCAGCCGTCGCATCCCCTCGGCGTACAGCTCGCGCCGCAGCGCGCGATCGGGCCCGATCTCGGCCGGATTGACCATGTGGTGCACCGAGATCACCGAGACCCGCCGGGCCGGCCGGTCGGGCGCGGCATCGCCCGGGGGCTTCGTCTCCTCGACAGTCACCCAGGTGGCCGCGCGACCCGGATCGGCCACCCGCGGCCCTTCGTCGACCAGCCGGATCCGCCCGCCGGCCACCTTCGCCCACCGATCGGTGCGGTACAGCAGCACCGTCGACTGGGACTCCAGCGCTCCGGGCGGCTCGCCGGGAAGCCGGAACGCGGCGTA
>JBOFLE010000161.1:0-5437 GCA_051657705.1 Nocardioides sp.
TCACGGCCCGGGCGACCGTGGACTTGCCGCTGCCGGACAGGCCGGTGAAGAACAACACCAGTCCTCGCTCGTCGGGCGGCGGTCGATCGAATGCGACGATCGCGGCGATCGGATCGGGATATCCGGGTTGCTCGTGACCGTCGGTCGAGCCGCCGGGCGCCGGCAGGCTCAGCACCCGGCCGGGTCCCGCATAGTTCGCCATGACCCGGTCGGCGAGATCGCGGTCGGGCCCGGGCTCGCCGCGACTGGCCAGCGGCACCGCGATCACCTCGGCGTCCGGGAGCAGGTCCGCGGCCGTCAGGGTCGCCTTGATCAGGGCCACGCTGGACAGCTCGGCGGTGCCTGCTCCGGTCAGGGCCACCAGGACCACCGGGCCGGCCGTCGCCAGCGCGTCGAGTTGGGAGCGGGTCAGGGCATCGTCGACGGGGACGAAGGCATGCTCTCCGTATCGTTGCCGGGCCTGGATCGGAGTCAGGTGCAGCCGGCGGAAGGGTCCGTACTGCGGCGCGGCCAGGGGGGTGACCGCGCGAGGCCCGGCCGTTGTGTCCGTAGCCGGCTCGACCCGGGCCAGCGGCAGGCCCTCGGGGTCGACGAGTTCGACCGCTAGGCCGAGGAGCTGGGCGGGGAGTTCGAGGGTGATCGGGCTGCCCGGTTCGTCGAAGCGACTGATCGGGGCGAATGCCCCCGAGAGCAACAGTTCCAGATCGTCCAGCTCGCGTGGGGTGGGGCAGTGCTGCGGCAGGGGGCGCGAAGGAATGGCCTCGGGCGGGTTGGCTACGCTCACGGGAGCATTCTGGCAAGCCATCGGGACCGACGACGATTTGATTCTGCTTGCTTTTGCAAGCATACTGTTCGCATGGTTCGGGAAACGGTGGCCAAGACCGTCGGCTCCTTGGGGGACTATCTCAAGCAGCAACGGATCGACGCGGAACTCACGCTCCGGCAGCTCGCCGATCGCGCGGGTGTCTCCAACCCGTACCTCAGTCAGATCGAGAGGGGTCTGCGCAAGCCCTCGGCCGAGGTGCTGCAGCAGATCGCCAAGGGTCTCCGGATCTCGGCCGAACAGCTCTATCAGCGGGCCGGGATCCTGGACCCCGACGTCGGCGAGGCCGGTTCGGTGGAGCTGGCCGTGTTGGGCGATGCCCGGCTGACCGAGCGGCAGAAGGACTCCCTGCTCGACATCTATGCGTCGTTCCTCGCGGTGAACGCTCCGGCCTCCCGGGGTCAAGACGCGGCTTCTGCCGGGGCGGAGCCGGCACTTACCGAATCAACACCCACCGAGTCAACACAGACCGAATCAACACAAGTGGAGGGGAAGAAATGAGCACGATCACGAAGAACCTCACCAACCTCAGGGAGCGCTCCGAGCAGATCGCGCTGAGCGTCTCCGGGCGAGTGCAGGATCGCATCAAGGATGTCCGGGTTCCGGACTACGCCGCGGACCGGGCCAAGCGCACGGTGTACGCCGGTGTCGGGCTGGCCGAAGCCGCGGTCGGGCGGGTGCGGGATGTCGCCACGGTGACGGTACCCAGATCGGTCACCACGTCGGTGAACGCATCGGTGGAGACTGCCAAGGAGACCTTCGCCAGGGCCGTGGGCTCGATGGATCGGGCGCGGAGCCTGATGGACGCCAGCCGGGCGACCGCGAACTCGGCGTACGCGGACTTCAGCAAGCGCGGCGAGCAGATCGTCACCAAGCTGCGGACCGAGACCGCTCCCGCCGACGAACCGGCCGAAGCGCCCGCGACCAAGGCCAAGGCGACCGCGAAGACGACTCCCAAGGCAACCTCCAAGGCGACCCCGAGGTCCCGGACCGCCGCTACCCGGAAACCCGCGCCGAAGGCGGAAGCCGGGTCCGGCTCGAAGACGGGCACGAAGACGGTCGCGAAGACGGGGCCCAAGGCCACCGCCACACGCTAGCCGCCAAGCTGGCCCGAGAACTGGAACCGCACGGCTAGAGTTGGGAGCACTATGTCGCCCATGCCTCGCGGTTACGGTTTCCACAGCCGGACCGAACTGTTCATCGTCAATGTCGAGATCTGGTTCTTGATCGCGCTCGCAGTCGCGTTGGTCGCGCTCAAGGCCTATGCGCTGTTCCACGCGGTTCGCTTCTCGACCGAGTCCTACCCGGCCGCCGACAAACTGACCAAGCTGCTGTGGGTCTTGATCCTGGTGTTCTCGTTCCTGACCGCGGCGCTGTATCTCTGGGCCGATCCGTATCACCCCAGACCGCATGGACTGATTCAGCTGATCTTCACCATCGCCACCCTGATCTTCGTCTGCGACGTGAAGCCCGCACTCGAAGATCTTCGCCGCTAGCGAGATAGTCCGCCGCGTTCGGCACCGGTTTCCGCGGGATTCTGGTGCCCAAGGTGGCGGATTATCCGTCACTTGGCGTGTTGGCGGGCCTCCCAGGCGCTGCGCACCATGTCGTCGAGGGTGTGCCGCATCTGCCAGTCGAGGTCGCGGGCGGCCAGGTCGCCGAGAGCCACGATGCGGGCGGGGTCGCCGGGGCGGCGCGGGTGGATCTCCGGGGTGAAGTCGATGCCGGTCACCCGCGCCATCGACGCCATGATCTCCGCGACCGACACCCCGGTGCCGCTGCCCAGGTTGTAGACCGGCTCCAGCGGCCGACCCTCGTCCAGGGCACGGGCGGCGGCCACGTGCGAGATCGCCAGATCCGCGACATGCACGTAGTCCCGGACGCAGGTGCCGTCGGGGGTCGGGTAGTCGGTGCCGTTGACACGCGGGGTCCGGCCCTCGATCAGGGCCTCCAACACCAGCGGGAACAGGTTGTGCGGGCTGGTGTCGCGAAGCTCCGGTGTGCCGGAACCGACCACGTTGAAGTACCGCAACGAGGTGTGCCGCAACCCGTTGACCCGGGCTTGGTCACGCAGTAACCACTCGCCGATGAGCTTCGACTCGCCGTACGGCGACTCGGGATTCGTCGGGCTCTCCTCGGTCACGATCTCCGTGGTCGGGGTGCCGTAGGTCGCCGCGCTCGAGGAGAAGACCACCCGCTCCACGTTGCAGGTCTCCATCGCCGCGAGCAGCCGGGCGGTGCCGGTGACGTTCTGCTCGTAGGTGTGCAGCGGGCGTTGTACCGAGACTCCGGCGTACTTGTACCCGGCGACGTGCATCACCCCGGTCACGCCGTGTTCGGTCATCGTCTTCGCCAGGAGTTCTTCGTCGAGGATCGAGCCGTGCACCAACGGCAGGCCGTCCGGCACGAAGCCCGGGTGACCGCTCGAGAAGTCGTCCACGATCACGGGCGCGAGGCCCTGGTCGACGAAGGCACGGACGACGTGTGCCCCGATGTAGCCGGCCCCGCCGGTCACCAGCCAGGTGGTCGCTTCGGTCATGATCCCAGCCTAGGGGCTCACCGAGGCCGCGGTGGAAAATGCGATCGGGCGAACGGTCGCCGCGCTCCACGGTGGTCGCTGATCTAGAATCGGGCGATGGTGTCTCCGCCCAGCGTGGGACCGGCGGATCGAACGACCCGATCCGGTCGACCGGCCGGCCCGTCCGGGCGTCTGCTGGCCGGCGTGCTGATGGTTCTCCTGGTCGGATGCGCGGCGAGCCCGCCGGACGCGATCGGCGTGGGTGCCACGGGTGAGACCCGTTCCCCGAAGCCGCCGGGGGCCGCCGTGGTGGCAAGCGGTCCGGCCGCCGCGCCGCGGGCGGCGGGGTTGCCGCTCGACGGTGTCACCATCGTGCTCGATCCGGGGCATCAGCGGGGCAACCGCAACTTTCCCGACCAGGTCAACCGGCTGGTGGACACCGGAGGCTTCAGCAAGCCGTGCAACACCACCGGCACCGCCACCAATGCCGGCTTTCCCGAGTCCGCGTTCAACTTTCGAGTCGCGCTGCGGGCGCGCAAGCGCCTGGTGCGGCTGGGCGCCCGGGTGGTGATGACTCGCCGGGCCGATGCCGATGACCGCTGGGGCCCGTGTGTCGACGTACGCGGCCGCGCAGGTAACAAGATCGACGCCGACCTCAAGATCAGCATCCATGCGGACGGCGGGCCGCCGGCGGGCCGCGGCTTCCATGTGATCGCGCCGACGAACCGTGCCGGCTGGACGACCGACATCTACCAGCCCTCGCGGCGGCTGGCCAGGACCGTCCGAGGCACGCTGCTACGCCGTGGATTCACTCGTGCCGACTATGTCGCGGGCGGTGACGGCCTGGACTTCAGGGGTGACCTGGGCACCCTGAACTGGGCCGATGTCCCGACCGTGGTGGTCGAGTCCGGCAACATGCGCAACGCCGGCGATGCCGCTTGGATGAGTTCGCGCGCCGGGCGCCGGGAACTCGCGGTCGCGTTGGTCCGTTCGGCGCGCCGCTATCTGGATCGATAGGACGGATCGATGGACCTGAGCCTGAGCCAGGAGGAGCGCGAGGTCCGGGACTGGGTGCGGGTCTTCGTCGATCGCGAGATCCTGCCCCTGGAAGCCGAGGCGCTGGCCCGGGAACGGCGCGGCGAGCGCGCCTTCGAGCCCGGCCAGCGCGAGCAGCTCCAGGCGAAGGCGCGCGCAGCCGGGTTCTTCGGTGTCAACACCCCCGAGGAGTACGGCGGAATGGGTCTCGGCGCGGTGATGACGGCGCTGGTCGAGGTCGAACTCGGACGCAGCTTCCTGCCCTTCGGTTTCGCCGGAGATGCCGACAACATCCTGTATGACGCCAATGAGGAGCAGCGCGCGGCGTACCTGGTGCCGACCATCGAGGGAGACCGCACGAGCTGCTTCGCGATCACCGAGCCCGGGGCCGGTTCGGACGCGCGGGCGATCCGGACCGGGGCGGTCAAGCAGGGCGCCGACTGGGTGATCAACGGCGAGAAGACGTTCATCACCGGCGGTCACGAGGCCGACTACTGCATGATCTTCGCCGTCACCGATCAGGCCCTGGGTGCCGACGGTGGCGTGACCTGTTTCCTGGTCGACCGGGAGCGGGGGTGGACATCGCATCCGATCGACACCATGGGCCAATGGGGCCCGGCCGCCTTGTCCTTCGCGGACGTCCGCGTGCCGGATGCCGCTGTGCTCGGCGAGGTCGGCAAGGGCTTCGAACTCGCCATGCGGTGGATCGGCAAGGGTCGCTACCTGCTGCCCGCGCGGGCGCTCGGCGCCTGCGAGCGGCTGGTGGAGATGGCGATGGAACATGCGCGGAACCGGGTGACCTTCGGCGAGCCGATCGCCCAGCGGCAGGCCATCCAGTGGATGATCGCCGACTCCGCCGTCGAGATAGAAGCCTTGCGGTGGCTGGTTCTCGCGGCGGCCTGGCAGGTCGACCGGGGGGCTGACTGGGGCATCGATTCGCGCCAGGCGCAGTCGGTGGCCAAGTTGTACGGTGGAATCAAGGCCAACGAGATCGTTGACCGGATGCTGCAGATCCACGGGGGGATGGGCTACACCCGGGAGCTCCCGGTCGAGCGGTGGTA
>JBOFLE010000162.1:0-2051 GCA_051657705.1 Nocardioides sp.
CACAGGCTCAAATTCGCTTCGATTTCGGGTCTGTGGGCGAAAGAAATTGACGATTGAATCCATCGATAATGACATCGCTGTAGTGACTCATAAGGACTGGCGCGTAACTCAGTCGATTGATGTTGCTGAGCTTGCGATCTCAAAATGACGCTGCGCCCGATCACCGTGGCCCAGCTCCAAACCATATGGGGCGAATACGTCGAACACCGCCGCCCGCAAGTTGCCCCTTCGACCATCGCTCGCGACTACCACCGCATTACCAAACGCTTGCAAACCATGAAATCAACAGCCCCAGACCTCACCACCGGCGACCAGGTGCGCGACTACCTGCTAGACACCTACTCACACGAAACGGCGCGACGCACCATCGTGCAGCTACAGGCCGCGACGCGCTGGGCCGTCTTTCGGGGCTGGCTCCCTAGCAACCCGTTTGAAAGCGTCATGCGGTACATGCCAAAGCAGCGCCCTAGCCAAAGCTCATGGGCCGCGTTCACGGTGCCAGAGCGCGACCTAATCATCCGAACCTTTGAATCTCACAACGCCTTTTATGCGCCGTGGGTGAAGTTTGGGTTTTGGACAGGGTGCCGCCCCGAAGAATCCTATGCGCTGCGCTGGAAACACATCGCAGCCGACTTCTCAGAAATCCTTATCTATGAGGCGACCCCCATTGACGTTGGCATCACCCAGCACACCAAAAATTATCTGACTACCCGATTTCCCTGCAACGCGCGGCTGAAAACTCTGTTGAGATCCATCAAGCCATTTCCGTGCGATCGCCACGAATTTGTTTTTCACGGCCCCCTATCACCCCGGTTCAACTACCACAATTTTCAAACTGACCACTGGCGGCCCATTGTTGAAGGACTTGTTGCAACCGGTCACGTCGCCTTCTATTTACCCCAGTACAACATGAGGCACACGTTTATAACAGAAGCTGTGAAACACATGGAAATAAAGGACGTCAGCTACCTTTGCAGAGTCTCTACAGATACTTTGTTGAAGTATTATGTTTCGCGCTCAAGAGAGATAGAAGTGCCTGAATTCTGAATCTTCTTTTTCTCTCTCAATTCTCTCAGCGCTGCCGCTCTGAGCAACTTAATCCAATCGTGAACGCTTATGAGAACAAGTCTGTCATCTTCGTCAATAGCTATCAGCTCAGTCTCTATTTTTTCTGCTGAATTATCCGTAACCATGCGGGGCATTCTGGCGGCTCGATCTCCACCTGGCCTAAAAATGGCCTAAAAAGCTCAACTGTCACAACCCCGTAACCATCATTCTACCGTTAGCGACTAATCCCGGAAAGCCCAAGGAACCGATGATTAGTTGCGGACTCAAGCAACCACTCAAGAGAGATAGCAATGCCCACCAAAATAAGCGAAGCCTGCCAAATTGACTGTTTTGACTCAGCCTTGAATCATGGCGTCGAAGTACTGCTTCGATTGAATAGTGCAAAGGATCTCTTGGCTGTTTATTATCCAGAAGACGGAGAATATGTCTGTCGCTTTGTCTTCCCTCTGCATCAGCTTTTGGGCGCAATTTCTGACCTGCAAGCCTCGGACGAAGTAGTCCGGATCGTCCAATGAGCAAAGAAGACTTTTGGGTAAAGCTTGGCAACTGCACAGAGATTATTGATATGGCCAGTACCCCCGCTCGGCTATATATCCTGATATCTCAGATACAACTAGCTTTGCGGCATCCCAACAACGTTGGTACGAGCGCTGAAATAGCCCGTGAGATAGCGCTGAACATGACTGAAGCTGTATGTCACTACGTGCCAGAAGCAAGAGAGTCTATTGAGCAGGGCTGGAATCCTGCCTATGACGTAAAGCAAGACTACTTCGAAGCTGAGTTTTGACGATGGTCACAAAAAAGCCCCTCAACCAGCTGGTTAGGGGTTCTTTTTGCTTTAAATATGCCAGGACGGGGATTTGAACCCCGGACACGAGGATTTTCAAACCTTGTGAGGTGGGTATAGTAGTCCCGTACTATACTCCCTCCGCTCCATGACCACACTGAATCGTAACAATATTCCGGCCACTATCACAACTTTA
>JBOFLE010000163.1:0-1526 GCA_051657705.1 Nocardioides sp.
CGCACGCACGCGTTGTTGTAGGCCGGGTGGCACGCCGGTGAGCAGAGGGGGCGGGATTCGAACCCGCGGCTGACATCACTGCCAGCGACCGCTTTCAAGGCGGTTCCGATCGGCCACTCCGGCACCCCTCCGTGTCCGGCCGATGGCGCGAAAGCCCGGCCGGACCCGGGCCAGTCTAGTGTCCGCGGGGCTTTGGCGGACTCGCGTGGTTCTTGTTCAATCGGGTGGTGATCTCGACCTATCGACTGGCACCGGGCCTGGTGGCCCGACTGATCGGCGCGACCAGCATCGTCATCGGTGGGCTGGTCGCCTTGGTGACCGCTATGGCGGTGGTGCTGTCCGCTCCGACGAGCGTCGTCGTCGTGACGGCGGTCGCCGGCCTCGTGTTGATCGTGACGCTCGTTCTGGTGCTGACCCGGTTGCTGTTCGTCGTGCGGTTGACCGACGAGGGTTATCAGGTGAGGCTGCTCCGGCGGCCGGGCGTCAAGCGAGCCCGGTGGGGCGAGGTTCAGGAGGCTGCCAGCGCGCAGGTCCGGGGCGTCACCTGCCTCGTGCTGCGGCTCTCCGACGGCCGGTCGACGACGATCCCGGTGGCGGCCCTGGCTGGTGATCGGGACGACTTCGCGGCCGACGTGCGGGCGAGGTTGACAGCGGCCCGGGGATCTCATCGGCGGGCATGAGTCCGCCCGCGCCATGATCCAGGCTCCTCCAGCGAGGGACTCCGGCGAGAGATTGGTACGACGGGACGAGGGCTTGTAGCCTTACTCGCGCTGTGAGGAGGCGTCGCCTAGTCCGGTTTATGGCGCCCGCCTGCTAAGCGGGTTGAGGGTAACTCCCTCTCGCGGGTTCAAATCCCGCCGCCTCCGCGGAAGATGTCACAGACGTGGGGCCACTTGCCGGGGTACCACCTGGCAAGTGGCTTGCCACCCCTACTTGCCACGTGGGGCTCTCGTCAGCCGTTCGAGGCCGTTGCCAGGGTCGCCGACTCGGCACAAATGACTCTCGACGACCCCTCGGCGACGACCTGCGGAGGGCGCGCGGGGCCCAATCCTGATTGAACAGTCGTTTAGCGTTACCGTAGTCATGCGGGCCGTGCCAGGGCGCGCGGATTGCAGAAAGTTGCATTGCAAGTTTCTGAACCAGCATTTCCCTTTCACATTCACGGATGTGCCGGAGAATAGTTCTCGGAACAGCCCAGAAGATCTCAAGAACAGCGAGGGAAGATGACGTTGGTACGCCGGTCAGCAACAACGGTGGCAGCAGTCCTCGTCAGCCTCGGATTCCTCGCGGTGACCGCCGGCCCGGCCGGCGCTGAGGCTGTCTGGCACAACACAATGCTACGGCGATAGGACTCACAGACTTCCAAAGCTCCTGAGAAGCGGACCATACATCCCCCCACTTATCTGGTCCCGGTGCCATCCCCCCGGCCCCCTCTCAGGATCGAGGGCAGTGACGCTCAGCGTCACTGCCCTCGAAATGTTTCCAGCCCATGGTCGAGCCCAGGTCCGTCCCCTGCTGCGGGGCGC
>JBOFLE010000164.1:0-1876 GCA_051657705.1 Nocardioides sp.
GCGAACACCGCGGCGGCGTCGAACCGGCTCCCCGCGCGAGTACCGCGGTTGCCGGTGACCAGGCGGCCGGTGCAGTGGCCCAATACGTTCGTGTGCCGGTTGCGGATCGCCGCGATCATGCGCCTGGTCATCGCGTCGGGTTCCATCGCCAGTTTGGAGTGCACGCTCGCTACCCGCACGTCCAGCCGGTCCAGGAGTTCGTCCGTCTGATCCAGGCTCCCGTCGTCGAGAATGTCGACCTCGATCCCCTTCAGCAGGGTGAAGCCCCCCTCACCCAGGTGCCGATTGACCGCGTCAACAACCTCGAGTTGACGCGACAGCCGCTCGGGGCTGAGCCCGCGGGCGACGGTGAGACGAGGCGAGTGGTCGGTCAGCACCAGGTACTCGTGCCCTAGCTCGATGGCTGTCATCGCCATCTCCTCGATCGGCGAACCACCGTCGGACCAGTCGGAATGCGAATGCAGATCGCCTCGCAGCTTCGCGCGCAGGTCGCGACCACCGGGCGCCAGCGGACCGGCGTACCGCTGCTCGAGCTCGGCCAATCGCGCCGGCATGACACCTCGCGTGGCCTCGTTGATCACTGCCGCCGTGCTCTTGCCGACACCGGGAATCGTGGTCAAGGTGCCCGACTCGGCGTGCTGGATCACCTCCGCCTCCGCGAGCGGGAGGATCGCCGCCGCGGCAGCACGGAACGCCTTGATCTTGTAGGTGTCTTCGCGGGACCTCTCAAGCAGGAAGGCGATCCGTCGCAGTGCGGCCACCGGCCCCGCGGCGTACGACTTCATCTGTGCGGACACTCCTACCTCCTCTGGCTGCGCTGCCTGTCGGTCCGTCCCCACCGACCGTAGACGTTCTCCGAGCCGGAACGTAGCCGACTTTCTTCTGTCCACAACCGGTGCACGACGATTGTGGCCGGTCAACGAGCCGGAGGTCGCCGACACGGCCGGCGTCGAGGCACGATGTCCACAGCCAGATCCCAGTGAAATCGGTGACCCTCCACGGCTTCTCTTCGTTCTCCCCAAGTTTGTCCACAGCTTTTCCACAAGCCTTCGCTGTCGTGGATTGACCAAGAGAAGAACGGGCTTCTAGCGTGTGCTTCAGATCGGGCCCCTCGTGCCGGTAGCCCGACGCTCGCAGGGGAAGGCAAGCGTCGGACTTCGGCCGCGGGGCCCTTTCCATGCCTTTCCATGCCCTTTCCCGTGGCCGAGGCTCGCCTCCCCGGATCGGGTGACCGACCGGCACGGGCGACGCGCCGGGGCGGTAAACAGCCCTCCTCCACGGTGTTCGAGCGGGCGTGACGTAGGGTTTTCAGCGGTACGGCCCATCATGCGCCGTACTCCGACGGGCTTCCCTGACTTCCCCCGTCGCGACGACCGAATGAAGACAAGGCAAGGAGGCCGTCATGGCGGAGACCTGGAGCGGCGAGTTCTACTGCGTGAAGTGCAAGGAGAAGCGGCAGGCCGTGGGCGAGATCAAGGTCAACGACAAGGGCACGAAGATGGCCAAGGCCGTCTGTCCCGTGTGCAGCACGAACCTCAACCGGATCCTCGGTCGCGTCTGAACCGAAAGCCAGACCACCACGAACTCGACGGCGGCGCCCGTCCCGGACCCTGAGGTCGGGACGGGCGCTGTCTTTCGCATGGTCGAGCCGCCGCCCGCGGAGGCCGGCCCCAGCGGCCTGTGGATGAGCGCGCGCGCCGGAGACAACGCTGTGCCAGCCTCGCCCCATGCCGCCGAACACTCCTCGCTACCCGATGCTGCGTCCTGGCGTGCCGGTGGTACGCCGCGATGCCGATCACCTGCAGATCGGCATCGCCGGACCGCATCGGCTGATCCTCCTCGACCGTCCAGAGGTCCGGGCACTGCTGGACGACCT
>JBOFLE010000165.1:0-46563 GCA_051657705.1 Nocardioides sp.
GAGGCCTTCCGGCTGGAGTTGTTGTGTAGGAACTCCAATCCCAGCCCCACAGGCCTCATCCGTCACAGTCGCCACGCCGTCACAACCACACGTATGCCCAGGTCACAGACCCCTCAAGCGACCTTTCCGGAGCCCTGGATCTCCGCCGGGCTCCATTGCGGCGTTGACCGGGTGACACAACTCGCCACACACCCGACCTGTTCCCGGCGATCTCCGCCGGGCTCCATTGCGGCACCCCCACCGAGGGCGCCGACCCCGCCGCCGACGACGAGCTCTTCCCGGCGATCTCCGCCGGACTCCATTGCGGCCCGTACCGCACCGACCCAGTGGGGGGACTCCGGTGCTCTTCCCGGCGATCTTCGCCGGGCTCCATTGCGGCCATGTCAATGCCGTACGGGTCGATTGGGGTGGGTGGGGAGGGATCATAGTGACCGACGTGAAGGAGGTGTGGGTACGCTGAACCCATGGTGAATCCCGCTCTTCAGTCAGCCATCGAGGCTATGAGCCTCGACGAGCGCTTGGAGCTCGTGGACTACATAGAGAGCACCGTGGAGTCGGTGCCCATCGCGATCAGCGATGAGGACAAGGCGACGATCCGGTCACGGGCGGCCGAGTTGGACGCTGATCCGTCCATCGGGTTGACCTGGGACGAACTCAAGACGCGGCTCGCCGCTCGATAGGTGTGACACAGCTGCCAGTCGTCTTCCATCCGGCCGTCGAAGTCGACCTCGCTGAGATCTACGCGCACTACCGCGATTTCGACGTAGTCCTTCCGGAGCGGTTCGAGGCCAGGCTTAACGAGCAGGTCGAACGCTTGAAGATGTTCCCAGAGTCGGGCGCGATACTCTTCGACGCCTACCGTCGAATACTCGTGAAGCGCTTCCCCTATATCGTTGTCTACCGCGTAGGCGAGGAACGCGTCAACGTGCTCGCCATCGTGAGCACCGCGCGGGATCCATTGGTCATCGAGTCGACGGTGACCGAGAGGGCCGACGGGTAGCGCGCAGTCCGCAAGAAGTACGGCCGAGACCGAGGAGCGCCGGCGATGTCCAACGACACCGAGAACGCTAATGCCCAGGTCAAGGCCCGCTTTCCGGCACCGATCGACGATGACCAAACGACCTCCGAGACCCCGCCTCATCGTTCCGCTTCAAGGTGTGAACCGGGCGTCTACGCGGGCTGAATAGCGGCGAGTCCTTAGCTCGGCCTCGCCCTCGATCTGCGGCGACCGTCAGCGGCCCGTCCCTGTACGGCCGCAAGACTCTCACGAAGGTAAGAGGGGTAGGTCGTCGTAGCTGATGCGTACGCTCTCGGCCAGCGCGACGGTTCGCAAGAATTCGAGCGGGCGGGTAGCGCTGCGGGTCGTGCGTTCGACGACGATCACGGGAGATGCTGTCGGGCTCTGCATCAGGTTGGCTTCTGTCGTGGTGGCGCCGCGTGCGGAGATGACCTCGGTCACATGGCTCGGTGGCATGCCGTGCGCGGCAAGGCTTGCGTAGGTGCCGCCTTGAAGCTTGCTGCCCTGGCTCAGCGGTGTGCCGTCCACCAGGTCGGCGGGGAGCCACGAATCTTGGAGTTGGACGATCCGGTTGCCGAGCCACATGTGTCGCCGGCGGTGCACGACAGGTGCGCCGACCGGAAGGTCGCAGGCGACGGCAAGCGCGTCGTCCGCGGACTCGCGGGACACCCGCACGAGTTCCGTACGACCGTCCAGGCCCTGGTCGGCAAGGGTCGCTTCCCAGGGGCCATGAGCTGCCTCAGCGCTCAAGCTGCCCGAGTATCGGGCGAGTGCGAGCTGCACGGGGCGCTCGCGTACGACGGTGCCCCGTCTTCGCGTCGGTCGGAGAATCCCCTCGGCTTCCAGGACGGCCACGGCTTGCCGGATGACCGATGTCGATACGCCGCGCTCCGCGGCGAGGTCGCGCTGTCGAGGTAGCACTGAGCCAGAGGTATATGTGCCACTCTGGATCGCGGCACGAAGCTCGCGCGCCACCTGGCGATAGAGCGGCTCGTTCATGGCTATCGCCTTCCACGGTAGTCCAGTCGCCAGTTTACGCACGGATCTGATTCGGTTCGGCCGCGGGTATTGACCTCTGTTAAATACGTATCTAATGTGAGTGATACCCATCGCTCGGAAGTAAGCGTGCGGCGATGAGCTGCACCGTTGCCTACGGCGTAGGTGGCAGCAACACATGTCAGGGCACCTGGGTGGCGTCGGTTCGTTCCTCGGTCAAGAACGGAGTTTCGATGTGTGTTGAGGCGTTCTCGGTTCCGTCGGCGGCCAGATCGAGTGAGTGTGGGTCGGCGGTGATGTTCGTGGCCGGTGGTTCTGAGGTGAGGGCGTCGACGTTGCGGCAGGATCCGGTGACTGGTGATGCGGAGGTCGGTCAGGTCGCGGTGTGGTTCGCTGTTCCGGTTGCCCGGGATGTGCTGCTCGCCGCGTGGATGACCGGCGGTCTCGCAAGCGTCGGTCGCGAGGGTCTGGACGAGATGAGCGACGACTGCGTGCGCGAGCACGCCGTACTCTCCCTGATCATGGCGGGCACCGTGGCGGCGCAGCGGGTGGTCGAGTCCGAGGTGTTCGCGTCCGGCTACCGCGGCGCCGGTGCTGAGATCGCCGAGTACGCCGCCGCGGTCGCTACGCGGCTCGACAACGTGTTCTACGCCCCGGCCATGCCCGACGGTGCCACGTGATGGGGTGTGGCCGACGACTGAAGTGTTCGCCATCGATTGGTATGACGGTGCCCGGCTACCCTCGGATGAGGGAGGTCCGAGATGTCCGACTCTGCGATGCCGGCCGCGGTGGCGTTCGAGGACTTCCTCGCCGCGTCCTGGCCACGGGTATACAAGTCGGTGTTCTTCGTTGCCGGAGACGACCGTCGCGCGCGGGCGGTCGCGATCGAGGGCCTGGCGAGTGTGGCGGGGCGGCGGCGCGGGTTGGAGTTCGCGGAGCCGGGTGTTCTCCGCGCAGCGCTGCGGCACGCCGCTGCCGCGTCCGGACAACCGGGGACCGCGGCGCCCTTTCTGCCGGATGACGCGAGCGGCTCGGACGAGATCGAGCGAGACCGCGCCACCTGGGCCGCGGCCTCGCGGTTGACCGGCCCCCAGCGCGCCGCGTTGCTGTTGCGGGTCCGGGACGAACTGGACGCCGAGGAGATCGCCGACTACCTGGGCAGGCGAGCGCGGCTGGTGGTCGCCGATTTGGCCTCGGCCGAGCAACGGATGCGCTCGGAGGCGGTCGACGACGTCGACGAGCGGGTGCGGTGGCTGTTGCGCCGGGTCGCCGAGTGGGAGCCGCGCGAGTTGCCCGCCCCGGAGCTGAGGGAGATCGGAGACCGTGCGCTCGCGGCCGCGAGGAGGCGGCGGCGGACCGGTACCCGCTCGTTGCTCCTCGCTGCCGGTGCCGCCGCGCTGCTGGTCGCGGCGATCGCCGTACCGGCGGTCCGCGCCGGACGTGACCCGGGCACTCCCGGCCCGGTGAGTCCCGAGACGAGCGCCCGAGAGCACGCCGGGCGGGATGCGGGCCGGAGTGCCGTCGGCCGCTGGGAGGAGTTGCCGCCCGCGCCGCTGTCGCCGCGCTGGCAGTCCGCGATCACCTGGACCGGGTCCGAGGTGATCGTCCTCGGCGGTGTCAGCGGCGACTGCGTGAGCGGCACCTGTCCGGAGTCGCGGGACGGGGCGGCCTACGATCCGGACACCGGCCGTTGGCGAGCGATCGCGGACGCGCCCGTGGGTGTGTCGACGGACTGGTCGGCGCTCCAGGTGGGTGCGAGCTGGGTCATCTCCCGCGACCAGGAGTGGTGGGCCTACGACGTGGGGCGCGACTCCTGGCGAGAGGTCGATGCGCTGCCTTCGGGTTCGACGCCGTACAGCGTCGCGGCCACCGACCAAACGCTGTACGCCGTAGACGCCGCGCCGGGCGCTCCGATCCATGCACTCGATGTCGCCCGAGGGACGTGGTCCCGGCTCCCGGCGGATCCGAATCGCCCGCTGTTGGAGCGGCGGGCGCTGGTCACGACGGACGCCGGCTTGGTGGTGATCGGTGGCGACGCTCGGGCGGCACCAGGGAATCCGCTGGTCGTCGGGGCCGTGCACGCCGCCTTGTACGCCGACGGAACCTGGTCGCGATTTCCCGAGAGTTCCCAGTCGGCGCTGGCCTGTTGCTGGACCTCGGCCGGCGAACGGGTCGTGCATCTGGAGCGAATGCCGATCGTCAGCGCGGACAGCGTCCGATTCGCCGGCGGCATCTCCCTCGAGACGGCGCGTCGCCCCTGGACCAGGGCGTGGCGCTACCTGGAGGAGCAGCCAAACGACGACGGTGGAAACCGGGTCCTTCGAGTGAGCGCGGCCACCGAGAGGTTCGCCGCCGCCGACGGGCTGGTCTACGACCAGGTCCAGGGGCGGTGGAGCATCCTGCCGCGTCCGGCCCAGGCGCCGGTCAACGGAGTGGCGAGCGTGTGGGCGGGGGAGCGGCTGTTCGCGTTCGGCGGCCTGACCGGCGGGACGGACGGTGAATCGACGGGGATCAACCGCGCGTGGCTCTACACGCCCGCCGGTGTCGAGTCTCACGGGTTTGGAGGCTCGTGGGGGCGGGGCCAGGTGCCTGACTGATCCGGCAGTTGTCTGTCGACACGCCGCAAGTTTGGCCAGATAACTGCCGGGTCGACGTTAGGGGTCGAACCAGTCCCGGCGCATCGAGAAGATCCAGCGGCGGCGGGGGAACTCCGACAGTGACCACAGCTGGTCGGTCGACGGCCAATAGCTGATGTCCTCGGGTCCGAACGGCATCGCCAGGTGGTGGCCGCGGAAGTCGCCGGGCCGGCCCGTATACACCGAGCCGGGGAGGAACGGTCCGTGGCTTACCGAGGCGTAATAGCGCCCGCGGACGAAGGCGATGCCCTGCATGCGCCGTACGCCGTGATCCTCCAACGTCGCCGGCCGGCATCCCCCCTGATCCAGGGTCTCGGGAAGCTGGGTCCGCGGATCCAGCCGATAGTGCGCGAGCCGAGTGGAGAGCTCGCCGCCGCCGTACTCGCCGGTGATCAGCTCGGGTGGATCGGCCGAACGATCCAGCGACAGGAACGAGTAGCGCAGCTTCGGATAGCCGTCGTCCGCCCGGCCCTGGTACTGGAATCGCACCGGGAGGACATATCGATAGGCGTAGGTCGACACCCGGCCCTGCTCGGCGGCCAGGCGCCGGGCGTCGCGAACCGCGACGGTGTCGGGAATCCGGATGATGTCGTCGACCCGGCAGGTCATGAATCCCCGGGCGGTCGCCGCGATGTGCAGGTAGGGGCCGAGCCACACGATCCCGCCCGCGTGCACCTTCAACGGCGACAGCTCCAGTCGGCCCTCGTCGGTCAGCCGGGGCACGACGAGCAGCACATGCCGATACCGCAATAGGTCGAGGTCCCAGAAGCTGATCCGGGCGCCCTGGTGGATGCCGTCGGGTTGCTTGGAGTACCAGGTGGTGGCGAGGATCCGGCGGCCGGCGATGTCCTCGGTGTCCGAGGCGTCCGCCGACGTGGTGATGCCCTGGGGATACCACCTGCCGGTGGCCCGGTCCTCGGCATCCCAGGTGAACGCCCGGGAGACGGCCCGGCCGAAATAGCCCCGGGACTCGCGGCCCTGCCGGTTGAGATCGTCCAGCACGCCGTCCAGGCCGACCGCGGCTCCGGTCAGGTCGGCGAACGCGGCGATCTCGCGGACATTTTCGTCGGTCCGGTGCAGGTGGACGCCGTGGATCGACGGCTGCCGCGGGTCCGCGGGTGGCCCTGATGGCGGTCTAGGCGGCGGCCCGGGTGGTGTCTGTGACACAGCCGCGAGACTACCGTCATCGACCGCGTTCGCACTGCGTATCCTGGCCGGCATGAGCTCCTCCACGCCGATTGCCTCGCAGCGGTTGCTGCTGGTGCACGCGCATCCGGACGACGAGACGATCAACCAGGGTGCGACGATGGCCAAGTACGTGGCCGAGGGGCGAGGCGTCACACTGGTGACCTGCACCGCGGGCGAGCGTGGTGAGGTGCTGGTGCCCGAACTGGCGCACCTGGCCTGGGACCGGGACGACAGCCTCGGTGAACATCGCCGAACCGAACTCGCCGAGGCCATGGCGATCCTGGGCGTGACCGATCACCGCTTCCTGGGTGGTTTCGGCACCTACCGCGATTCCGGCATGGCCTGGCATCCGGACGGCTACGCGATCGCCGGGGAGGACGCCCCGCCCAACGCGTTCTGGCACGCCGATCTGACCGCGGCCGCCGATCACCTGGTGACCGTGATCCGGGAGGTCCGGCCACAGGTCCTGGTGACCTATGACCAGTTCGGGGGATACGGGCACCCCGATCACATCCAGGCGCATCGGGTGGCGATGTACGCCGCCCAGCTCGCCGCGGTCCCGTCGTACCGCCTCGACCTGGGCGACTCGTGGGATGTCACCAAGATCTACTGGGGTGCCGTCGCCGAATCCCGGATGCGCGCCGGGCTGCGGGCGCTCCGAGAGGCTGGGAACACCACGGCGTTCGCGGGCTTGGACCCCGACGGGCCGCTTCCGCACTTCGTGGTGCCGGAACACCTGCTGTCGACGGTGATCGACGCGGGTGACTATGCCGACGCGAAGAATCGCGCGCTGCGCGCGCACCGGACCCAGGTCACCGACGATTCCGCCTTCTTCGCGCTGACCCGCAATCTCGGCGAACGAGTGCTGGGGGAAGAGCACTTCCGGATCGTGAAGGGTACGGCGGTGAATGACCAGGGGGCCGGTGTCGAGACCGATCTGTTCGCCGGAATCTCGTAAGCACGGCCGGAAACGTCCACTGGACAGTGGACTTCAAGGGCAAAAGTGCCGATAAGGTTCCCGTTTTGCCTAGGATGCAGGCGTGAAACGAGCTTGGCGGACCTATTCGTTGCCGCGCACGCGAGACTTTGGTGGTGTTGAGGTGGGCCGTCAGTGAAGGTCGAAGGACGCCGGATGACGCCGCGTGCGTATTCGGCTGGTGACGTTGCCGCGCCGCGCCGTTTCTGGCTCAACGGGTCGTCGGATACCTCGCCGGCCATCGACACCGAGCGCGGTACGCTCGAAGCGAGTCCGGTCGGAGCCGATGTGGACGGCGCGAAAGGGCCCGATTCGGTGGGGGCCGGCGAGGGCGGCGGTGACGGGGTGGCTGTCGAGGCGGTAGCAGCCGAAGCGGCAACGGCCGAGCCGGCCGTTCAGGAGGCCGCCAACGGCGTTCATCCCTCGGTCTTCGAGGCCGTCGCGGAGGCGGTGAGCCGTGCGGAGGGCCGGTCGGCGACCCAGCCGGTCGACGACGGTTCCGAGCCCGTCGCTCGCTGGACTCCGGTCAAGGTCGCCGGACAGCGGATGACGCCGAGCGCGTTCCGCCCCGGCACACCGGCGCCGCCGCGGACTCCGGGCTCGTCCGGGTCGCCCGCCCGAGCGGTCGAGGGCGACCTCGACGACGACACCGCCGAACGCCCTCCGGTGGTGATCGACGATCTCCGGGAGGTGATCGGCCGGCCCCCTGCCGACTCCGTCGACGGGATCGATGAGGTCGACCAGGTCGACCAGGTTGACGAGACCTACGAGGCCGACGAGGCCGACGAGAGGGGGAGTGACGCCGATCTCGCGGACGGCCCGTTGGCCGGCGACGACCCGGACCCGGACCTCGACGAGACCGACTCGATACCGGAGGTGTCGCTGAGCCGTCCTCGCCCGCTGCCGTCGACGAGCGGCATCGGTGGCGCCACGGCCCCGTTGCCGTCGCGGCTCGTCGTCGCCGAGACCGAGCCTGCGCGTGCCGAGCCGGAGCCGGCCAAGCCATCTCGCCGCCGCCGCAAGGCCGGTCTGCTCGCCATCGCCGGCCTCCTGCTTCTCGTCGCCGGCGCCTACGCCGCGCTCTACGCGCTCGCGGTCGACCGGCTGCCGCGTGGCACGACGATCTCCGGAGTGGAGGTCGGTGGCAAAGCGCCGGCCGAGGCCGAGCGAGCGCTGCGGGCCGGCCTGGGCACCCGAGCGACCGAGCCGTTCGATATCGCCATCGAACGTCAGTCACAGGAGATCGATCCGGCGACGGCGGGGCTGGCGATCGACTACCGTGCTTCGATCCGGGCGATCCCGCCCACGACCGCGTCTCCGACGAGCCTGTGGCGGCACTACACCGGCGGGGCGGACAGCAAGGCCGTGATCACCGTGGACAGGCCGAAGCTGACGGCCGTCCTCGATGACCTCTCGGCTAAGGTGGCCTCGCCGGCGACCGAGGGCGCGGTGAAGTTCAAGGGCAACGATTATCAGGTGACCACACCGAAAGACGGTCGCGAACTGGACAAGGAGGTCGCCGCGCAGGCCGTTCGCCAGGGGTATCTCGACCCGGACGCCGACATCGATCTCGATCTCAAGGATGCCCCGCCCGACGTCAACAAAGCGGACGTGGACAATGCGGTCAAGACCTTCGCGGCGCCGGCGCTGACCGGCCCGGTGACCTTGCGCTTCGGTGAGAAGTCGCTGGTATTGCGGCGAGCCCAGTTCTTGCCGTTGCTCTCCCTGACCGCGAAGGACGGTGTCCTGAAGCCGACCGCGCGGGCCGACGAACTCGCGACCTACGCCCGGAAGAAGATCGGCAAGCCGGGGGCGCCGGTCGACGCGACCGTGCGGCTGGTCGGCGGCCGTCCTAAGGTGATCAAGGCCAAGGCCGGGGTGCGCTACTCCGCGGCCTCGATGGAGGCGGCCCTGGTCCAGGCGGCGGCGTCGACGGACAACCGGGTGGTCGACGTCAAGGCCACCGAGCAGGAGGCCGCATTCAGCACCGAGGACGCCCAGAAGCTCGGAGTGCGGCGCAAGGTGGCCAGCTTCACGACGTACTACCCGTACGCCCCCTACCGCAACGTCAACATCCCGCGCGCCGCCTCGTTGATCAACAACACCCTGGTGAAGCCCGGTGAGACCTTCTCGCTCAACGCCACCGTCGGCGAGCGGACCGTGGCCAACGGCTTCACGAAGGGCTTCATCATCAAGGACGGGATCTTCTCCGAGGACCTCGGCGGCGGGGTCTCCCAGATCGCCACGACGACCTACAACGCGGCGTACTTCGCGGGGCTGGCGGACGTGGAGCACTACCCGCACTCGTTCTTCATCGATCGCTATCCGCCGGGTCGCGAAGCGACGGTGGCGTGGGGCTCGAAGGACCTCAAGTTCAAGAACACCACCAAGTACGGCGTGCTGGTCCAGGCCGGCGTCACCAAGGCGACGCCGTCCTCGTCCGGGGTCGTCGTGGTCAGCATCTGGTCCACCAAGGTCTGGGACGTGACCACCTCCGCCAGCGCTCGGTACAACCTGACCTCGCCGGGAGAGCGCACGATCAAGGAGGAGGACTGCGTGCCGAATGGTGGGTCCGGCGGCTTCCAGATCGACGTGACCCGCTACTGGCGCAAGCCCGGACAGAGCAAGATCGTCAAGAAGGAGACCGATAGGACCACCTATGTGCCCGCCGACAAGGTGATCTGCGAGCCCCCCGACGATCCTGCCCCCTGACCACGGCCGGCGCGCCGGCCAGCCGACTCAGCCGATAGAGGTCGCGGACCGCTACTCGACGGCCAGATAGCGGTAGCGGTGGTGCGAGCTGAAGCCGAGCCGTTGGTACAGCTCGAGAGCGGGGGTGTTGTCGCCCAGCACCTGGAGGTACGCCGTGCGCGCGCCGCGCTCCGCCCCCCAGGCCAGCAGCGCGACGACGATCGCCGATCCGGCGCCCTGCCGCCGGTGCTCCGGCGACACCTCGATGCCGCGCAGTCCCAACCAGTCGTCGGCATACCCCGCCATGCCGGATCCGACTCCGGGTACCTCGGCGGTCACCATGCCGTCGCGCTCGTCGAGCCGGACCTCCGAGGTAGGCGAACCGCGGCGGGTGCCGCGCAACGCGTGCGCCACTCCCGCCACCAGGAAGTGCGAGTCGGCCTCGTCGCTCTCCGGCCCCCAGCCGGCTTCGGCGAACCGTGCCTCTTCCGCCGAGCCCGGCCGCACCGCCGCGATCGGGCGGCGCCCGCGCGCGGCGTACCAGTCCCGGGCGCGATCGATCGCCCCGGGCGGCGCGGGCGGATCGTGATCCCCGGCCATCGCCAGCACGGAGTTGGCGCGCCTGGCACCGCTGGTCGGCGAGCTTCGCAGCAGCCAACCCCCGAGCGGCTCGGTGACGAGTTCGGGGAATAGGGCCAGCGCATGGCGTTGCGCGGTCCCGGGAGGCACCCGGTGCCTGATCGCCGGGCGAGGCGGGACCGGCTTGCCGGTGACGATCTCGGTCAGCGGTATTTCGACCAGCTCTCCGTCTTCTCGGCGCAGGACGGCGCGATCGTCACTCCAGGAGACGCAGACCCCGAGCACGTCGGTCATCGACGGGCTGATCGCCCGGGCGACCGACGGGGTGTTCGGCGGGGAGCCTGGGTGTGCTGCCGACCTGTCGAGTCGTCGCCTGATCACCACCCGCTGACCGACGACGTGGGGGCCCAACAGGTGCTTTCCGGAGCGAGACGGTGGCAGCGACACGTTTCGGATGGTAGTGCCGTGCAGCCGAAGTCCGGCCACGGCACTAGGCTTGCACTGCTAGACCGTGCCGAGTGCCCCAGGAGGATCTGGTGACTTACGTCATCGCCCAGCCGTGCGTCGACCTCAAGGATCGCGCCTGCGTCGACGAATGTCCCGTCGACTGCATCTACGAAGGCAAGCGGATGCTGTACATCCACCCCGACGAATGCGTCGACTGTGGTGCCTGCGAGCCGGTATGCCCGGTGGAGGCCATCTACTACGAGGACGACACGCCGGAGCAGTGGAAGACCTTCTACGACGCCAACGTGCACTTCTTCGACGACATCGGCTCACCCGGTGGCGCCGCGAAGATGGGTGTGATCGACGCCGACCACCCGCTGGTCGAGGCGTTGCCACCGCAAGAACACGACGAGTAGCCGGTGGTCGAGGAGCAAGCCTCTCGACACCACCGCGCACTCTCCACCCGCCTTCCCGACTTTCCCTGGGACGCGCTGGCCCCGTACGCCGAGGCCGCGCGGGCCCATCCCGGCGGTGTCGTCGACCTCTCGATCGGGACGCCGGTCGATCCCACGCCGGAGGTGGTCCGGGAGGCGTTGTCCGGAGCTGCCGACGCGCCGGGATACCCGGTCACCGTCGGCCTGCCCGAACTGCGTCGCGCGGCCGTGGACTGGCTGGCTCGTGGTTTCGGGGTGACCGGGCTCGGCACGGACGGGGTGTTGCCCGTGGTCGGCTCGAAGGAACTCGTCTCGAGCCTGGCGGTGCAGCTCGGCGTGGGGCCCGGTGACCTGGTCGTCCTCCCGGAGCTCGCCTACCCGACCTACCAGGTGGGTGCCGCCCTGGCCGGTGCCCGAGTGCTGGCGACCGACTCTCTGGTCGCGCTGGGCCCTGAACGCCCGGCGCTGCTGTGGCTCAACTCGCCGTCGAATCCCACCGGCCGGGTGTTGCCGACCGAGCACCTTCGCAAAGTAGTCGAGTGGTGCCGGGAGCGCGGCACGATCGTGGTCTCCGACGAGTGCTACCTGGAGTGCGCGTGGGACGCCGAGCCGGTCTCGGTCCTGCATCCGGATGTCAACGGAGGCTCCGTGGCCGGCCTGCTCGGTGTCCAGTCCCTGTCGAAGCGCTCCAATCTGGCCGGCTACCGTTGCGCGTTCGTGGCCGGGGATCCGGATCTGGTCGGCGAGCTGACGGCCGTCCGCAAGAACCTGGGCCTGATGATGCCGGTGCCCCAGCAGCATGCGATGGCCGTCGCGCTCGGCGACGACGCGCACGTCGCCGAGCAGCACGCGCGGTACGCCGCGCGCCGCAAGGTACTGCGCTCGGCATTCGAGTCCGCCGGTTTCCGGATCGACCACTCGGAGGCGTCGCTCTACCTGTGGGCTACCCGTGGCGAGGGCTGCTGGGCCACCGTCTCGTGGTTGGCCGACCGCGGGATCCTGGTTGCCCCGGGGTCCTTCTACGGGGTCGCCGGGTCGCGACACGTCCGGATCGCCTTCACCGCGACCGACGAGCGGGTGGCCGAGGTCGGCTCCCGGCTGAGTTAGACCGGGGGTCAGACGACGTCGACGTGCACGTGGTCGCGGTGCTCGATCACGACGTCGTCACCCGACACGCCGTCCGGCGGCCGGTAGTCGCGCCACCCCCGGACCGAGGAGTTGCCGGCGGTCCAGATCCGATCGTCGAAGATGACCGTCTGAATCTCCAGCCGGTTCGCGTTGGCCACCAGGTAGGAGGCGATCGCCCAGCCGCGCCGGTTGCTCTCGGCGTTGACCGGGCGGACCGTCACGTCGATCGCGCGTCCTTCGTAGTGTGCCGAGCCTGGCATGTGGCCGCTGGTGACCCCGCCGGGCGCGAAGCCGCCCAGTGGGAGGTCCCGGCCGAAGGCGCGTCCCAGGTCTCGGCGCACCGCGGCGGCCCGCGCGGTGAGGCCGGCGGCGTCCAGTGAGGTCGCCTCCTCGTCGCCCTCGTCCGCAGCCGCGGAGTGCCGGGCGATACAGGTGAAGGCGCCCGGCCGGGTCTCGCCGGTCAGCGCGGAAGCGAGGGCTCGGCCGTCGGCGGCGTGGTCGGCGTAGGCATCGGGATATGCCGACCGTTGCACGAGTTGGGCGGCCCGGGTGATCGGCATCTTCTGGTAGCCCTCGACGCGCTCCAGGGCGTCGTAGAAGGCGTTGATGGCGTACCGCCGATTGAGCAGTTGCCTCCGTTCCCCCCAGCCCTGGGACGGTCGCTGTTGGAACAACCCGATCGAGTCACGGTCGCCGAAGTCGATGTTGTAGAGCTTCGACTCCTGGTACGCCGTCGCGAGGGCGATCGACGCCGCTCGGGCGGGCATGCCCCGCTCGATCGAGATCGCGGCGATCAGCGCGGAGTTCTCGGCCTGCTCGGTCTCCAGTCTCACGGTGGTCTCGCCGACCGTGGCCGTGCAGCGTTCGGCTCGCAGGCCGGCCGGGAGGTCCGCGCCGAGCCGGATCGCCGCATAGATGCCGGCGGCGGCGAGGCTCAGAGCCACCACGCCCAGCAGACATCCGGTGCGACGCATGGCCGGATCGCTCACTGATGGGCGTGGAGGGCGGTGTTCAGCGCGATGCCCTGGCCGTGCCGGCCGATCGCCTCGACCGCGCCGCTGACGGAATTGCGGCGGAACAGGATGTTGCTCGCGCCCGACAGCGAGCTGGCCTTCACCACGGTCCCAGAGTTCGGCCCAGAGTTCGGCCCAGAGGTCGGATCAGGGTTCGGCCCGGACTCGGGTCCGGATCCGGATCCGGAGAGCACGGTGACCTTGGTGCCCGCGGTGACGTAGCAACCCGCCTCCACCACGCAGTCGTTTCCGAGCGAGATCCCGATCCCGGCGTTGGCGCCGAGCAGGCAGCGTTCGCCGATGCTGATGATCTCCTGGCCGCCACCCGAGAGGGTGCCCATGATGGACGCCCCGCCGCCGATATCCGAGCCGTCGCCGACCACGACGCCCGCGGAGATGCGCCCCTCCACCATCGACGCGCCCAGGGTGCCTGCGTTGAAGTTCACGAAGCCCTCGTGCATGACGGTGGTGCCGGACGCCAGGTGCGCGCCCAGCCGGACCCGGTCGGCGTCGGCGATGCGAACTCCGGTCGGGACCACGTAGTCGACCATCCGCGGGAACTTGTCGACGCCGTACACCGTCACCCGCTCTCCGGTGGCCATCAGTCGCGCCCGGGTCTCTTCGAAGCCCGCCACCGCACAGGGGCCGAGGTTGGTCCAGGCCACGTTGGCGAGCAGCCCGAAGACGCCGGCCATCGAGATCCCGTGGGGCCGCGCCAGCCGGTGCGAGAGCAGGTGCAGTCGAAGCCAGGCGTCCTCGGCGCCGGCCGGATCGGCGGACAGGTCGTCGACGACCACGCGGCGTACTTCCCGCCGCACTCCGCGCGCTCCGTCGAGTCCGGCGGCGTCGCCCCCGGCGAGCGTGGTCAACTTGGCCGGCGCGTCCAGCGTGTTCGGTGAGCCGAGGGCAGGACTGGGGAACCAGACGTCGAGCACGGCGCCGTCGGCGTCCACGGTCGCGAGGCCGTCGCCCCAGGCGCTGGATGGGGGAGCGGTGGGGTCAGCGATCATGATGCCGATGAGTCTACGGAGACTCCCGAATCCGCCACAAAGCCCCGACTGTGCCGACCCGTCAGTTATCTGGTCAGATTTCCGGCGTGTCGAAGGTCAACTGCCGGGTCGATGGCTTGGCGATGAGAGCGTGATCGCCCTATCCTGGCCGGACAGGCGTCCGAGCCGTCATCAGCGGCGAGCCTCCGGAAGAACGGTCCCTGACGGCAGCGTGCGGTCGCGACGGCAGTGACTCACTAGACCCGGACGGGTAGGCCCGTCACAGCCCTCAACGAGCGGTCGACCAGGTGGTCAAGCAGGTCGCGCGCCGGCCTCGCGACACCCGGGTCGGCAAGCGAGGTGGTACCGCGGCTCCGCGAACGGGCGTCGTCCTCGTGGGTTTCGGCTCGATCCACCATCGAGCCGACGAGACGACGACGAAGGAGTTGGACCGCGATGGCCTACCCGAAGGTCTCCCATACCGGCGCGTCCGGCGTACCCGCGTCCCCCGCGTTCCCGGAGATCGAGGAGGCGGTGCTGGCGTACTGGGCCGCCGACGACACCTTCCGGGCCAGCGTGGAGCGACGCGATCCGACCGAGACCGGATCGGAGGAGTTCGTCTTCTACGACGGGCCGCCGTTCGCCAACGGGCTTCCGCACTACGGGCACCTGCTCACCGGGTACGTGAAGGACGTGGTCCCGCGCTATCAGACGATGCGCGGACGCCGGGTGGAGCGCCGGTTCGGCTGGGATACCCATGGGCTTCCCGCGGAGCTGGAGGCGATGAGTCAGCTCGGCATCAAGACCACCAGCGAGATCCTGGACCTCGGCATCGAGAAGTTCAACGCGGAATGCCGGCGGTCCGTGCTGGCCTACACCGCCGAGTGGCGCGAGTACGTCACCCGGCAGGCGCGCTGGGTCGACTTCGACAACGACTACAAGACGCTCGACCCGGACTTCATGGAGTCGGTCCTGTGGGCCTTCAAGACCTTGCACGACAAGGGCCTGGTCTACGAGGACTTCCGGGTGCTGCCGTACTGCTGGAACGACGAGACCCCGTTGTCCAACCACGAACTCCGGATGGACGAGGACGTCTATCAGAGCCGGCAGGACCCGGCGGTGACGGTCGGCATGCGGATTGCCGGATCCTCGGCGGGGGCCCTGGGGCTGGACGGCGCGCTGGCCCTGGTGTGGACCACCACCCCATGGACGCTGGCCGCGAACCTGGCGATCATGGTGCACCCCGACATCGACTACGTGGTCGTGGAGTCGGCCGGCCCGACCGGCGTACCGGAGCGCTACCTGCTCGCGGAGGCGCGATTGCCGGCGTACGCGAGGGAGCTGGCGACGAACGGCCGGGACGCGGCCACCGATCCAGGGGGCGAGTTCGAGGTCGTCCGGCGATTCACGGGTCGCGAATTGGTCGGCGTGGGCTACACCCCGCCGATGTCGTACTACCTCGGTCACGAGCGGGCCTTCCGACTGGTGGAGGCCGAGTTCGTGAACACCACCGACGGCACCGGCCTGGTCCACACCGCCGGTGCGTTCGGTGAGGACGACAAGGTCGTCACGGACCGTGAGGGCATCGAACCCGTGGTTCCGGTCGGCAAGGACGGCCGCTTCACCCATCCGGTCTCGGACTACGCCGGGGTGCACGTCTTCGACGCCAACGCGCGGATCATCGAGGACCTGGCACGCGGGCGGGGGTCGGTGACCTCGGGGACCGTACTGCTGCGCCGCGAGACCTACGATCACCCCTACCCGCACTGCTGGCGGTGCCGGCAGCCGCTGATCTACATGGCCGTGTCCTCCTGGTTCGTGGACACCCGGAAGATCCGGGATCGCATGCTCAAGATCAACGCCGGCATCTGTTGGGTCCCCGACCACGTGAAGGACGGGCAGTTCGGCAAGTGGCTGGAGAACACCCGGCCGTGGTCGATCAGCCGCAACCGTTTCTGGGGCAGCCCGATCCCGGTCTGGAAGTCCGACGATCCCGCCTACCCGCGGGTCGACGTGTACGGCTCGCTGGACGAGCTGGAGCGCGATTTCGGCGCGGTGCTGAATTCGTCGGGGCCGGTTGATCTGCACCGGCCGTTCATCGACGAGCTGACCCGGCCCAACCCCGACGATCCGCGGTCACCGGAGCACGGCGGATCGACGATGCGCCGGGTGAGCGACGTCTTCGACTGCTGGTTCGAGTCCGGCTCGATGCCGTTCGCGCAGGTGCACTATCCGTTCGAGAACGAGACCTGGTTCACCGGCGTCGCCGGTCCGGACGGCCACGCCGCCGGCGGCCACTTCCCGGGCGACTTCATCGTCGAGTACATCGGTCAGACCCGTGGTTGGTTCTACACGATGCACGTGCTGGCCTGCGCGCTGTTCGACAAGCCGGCCTTCTCGACCTGCCTCAGTCACGGCATCGTGCTGGGCTCGGACGGCAACAAGATGTCCAAGAGCCTGCGCAACTATCCCGACGTCTACGACGTCTTCGACCGCGACGGCGCCGATGCCATGCGGTGGTTCCTGATGTCCTCACCGATCCTTCGCGGCGGCAACCTGATCGTCACCGAGCAGGGCATTCGCGACTCCGTGCGGCACGTGCTGATCCCGCTGTGGAACAGTTGGTACTTCTTCAGCCTCTATGCCAACGGTGTCGGCGGAGCGGCCGGGCCGGGGTACGAGGCCAGGTGGCGTACCGACTCGGCGCATCCGATGGACCGCTACGTGCTGGCCAAGGCGTCGGCGTACGTCACCGAGATCACCGGCCACCTGGACCGCTACGAGATCGCGTCCGCCTGCGAGGCGACCCAACGCTTCGTGGAGGTGCTGACCAACTGGTACATCCGGCGATCCCGTCCGCGCTTCTGGGCCGCGGACGGGGTGGTGGACGAGGCCGCGTTCGACACCCTCTACACCGTGCTCGAGGTCGTCTGCCGGGTCGTCGCTCCGCTGCTGCCGCTGATCGCCGAGGAGATCTGGCGAGGCCTCGTCGGCGATCGGTCGGTGCATCTGACCGACTGGCCGGAGGCCGTCTCGCTGCCGGCCGACGACGACCTGGTCCGGAGCATGGACGTCGTGCGCGAGGTGTGCTCCGCGGGCCTGGCACTGCGCAAGGCCGCGCGGCTCCGGACCAGATTGCCGCTGTCCGCGCTCACGGTGGTCGTTCCGGGCTCGACGACGCTGACGGACTTCGCGCAGATCGTCGCCGAGGAGCTCAACGTGCGTGAGGTGCGGTTGCTCGACGAGTCCGCCGAGGAAGCCGCCGTCTTCGGCGTCGAGCAACGGCTGGCCGTCAACGCCCGGGCCGCCGGACCGCGACTCGGCAAGGAGGTCCAGACCGCGATCAAGGCGGCGAAGAACGGCGACTGGTCCATGGCCGCGGACGGCACCGTGATCGCGGGCGGACTGGCGCTGCTCGATGGCGAGTTCACGGTGGAGACGACGTCCGGGAACTCCGCTCCCGGAATCGCGACCGCGATGCTCCCGAGCGGTGGTTTCGTCGTACTCGACACCGACGTGACGCCGGACCTGGAGCGCGAGGGACTGGCTCGCGACATCATCCGCGCGGTTCAGCAGGCCCGCAAGGACGCGGGTTTGGACATCTCCGCCCGCATTGCTCTGGAGGTTTCCGGAGACGAGTCGGTCGAGCGGGCCGTCGCCGCCCATCGCGACCTGATCGCGGGCGAGACGCTGGCCTCCTCGCTCGCCAGCGTGCCGGCGCGATCGGCGGAGTTCACGGTGTCGGTCACCGAGCGCGAGTCGTAGGGCCCTGGACGAGCCGGTGCGCGCGCCGGCACCGCGGTTCGGTCGGCGATGGCCGGCTACCGCCGATGTCCCGGATGATCGGACGGATGATCGACCGGATGATTGGATGGTGTCCATGGGTGCCCCGGTCCTCGATCTCGATGCCGACGTCGTGAGGTTGACCGAGCAGTTGGTCGACATCGCGTCGGTGAGCCGGCACGAGCAGGTGATCGCCGACGCGGTCGCTGGCGCGGTGTCGGGTATCGCCCATCTTCGTCTGTCCCGGCACGGAAACACCGTCGTCGCCCGCACCGATTTCGGCCTGGCCGAACGGGTGCTCATCGCCGGTCACCTCGATACGGTCCCGGTCAACGGGAACTTCCCCTCGCGTCGCGACGACACGAGCCGGATTCTGTACGGGCTGGGCACCTGCGACATGAAGGGCGGTGACGCGGTGATGCTTCGGCTCGCGGCCGGCGTCGCCGAGCCGAATCGCGACGTGACTTATGTGTGGTACGAAGCCGAAGAGATCGAGTCGGAGTACAACGGACTCGGGTTGCTGGCCGCCGCCGCGCCGGACTTGCTCGAGGCCGACTTCGCGATCCTGATGGAACCGTCGGACGCCGTGATCGAAGCCGGCTGCCAGGGAACTCTCCGTGCCGAGATACGGACTCGGGGCGTTCGTGCGCACTCCGCGCGCAGTTGGCGAGGATCGAACGCGATCCACGCCGCCGGCGAGATCTTGAACCGGTTGACGTCTTACCAGGCCCGCGAGCCCGTCGTCGACGGCCTCACCTATCGGGAGGGACTCAACGCCGTCGGCATCGCCGGAGGCGTGGCGGGGAACGTGATTCCCGACGAGTGCGTGGTCGGCGTCAACTATCGCTTCGCGCCGGACCGGATCCCGGCGGAGGCCGAGGCGTACGTGCGGGAGTTCTTCGAGCCGTACGACGTCACCGTCACCGATGTCGCGGCGGGTGCGCGGCCGGGTTTGGACAGCCCGGCGGCGCGAGAGTTCGTGCGCAGCGCGGGCGGAGTCGTCAACCCCAAGTTCGGGTGGACCGATGTGGCACTCTTCGCGGGCCTCGGGGTGCCGGCGGTGAACTACGGGCCTGGCGATCCGATGCTGGCCCATCACGCCGACGAACATGTCCGGATGGATGACATCATCACCTGCGAACGAACGCTGCGCCGTTGGCTCGGCGCAGACCAGGAAGGAACCCGGATTGGATAACTCGGCAACCGATCACGAGGCCAGGGCGGGCTCCAAGCGCAAGGGGCCGGTGCTGCTGCGAGGACGCCAGGTCGACGGGAGCACGTCCGATCAGCGGCTCCTGGACAGTCGTGGCGCGGCGGACTGGGTCCATGCCGACCCCTGGCGGGTACTGCGCATCCAGGCCGAATTCATCGAGGGGTTCGGTGCGTTGGCCGAACTCGGCCCGGCGATCGGCGTGTTCGGATCTGCCCGCACGCCACCGGAGGATCGGTTCTACGCGATCGGCGAGCAACTCGGCCGCGACCTCGTCGAGGCCGGCTTCGCGGTGATCACGGGCGGGGGACCGGGCGCCATGGAGGCCGCCAACAAGGGCGCCAGTGAGGCCGGTGGGGTCAGCGTCGGCCTCGGCATCGAGCTGCCGTTCGAGGAGGGCATCAACCCGTGGGTCGACATCGGGATCAACTTCCGGTATTTCTTCGCCCGAAAGACGATGTTCGTGAAGTACTCGTCGGGCTTCGTCGTGCTGCCGGGCGGTCTGGGCACGCTCGACGAACTCTTCGAAGCGCTCACCTTGCGACAGACTCGCAAGGTGACGTCGTTCCCGGTGGTGTTGATCGGCGTCGACTACTGGCGCGGCCTGCTCGACTGGCTGCGGGAATCCGTGCTGGTGGCGGGCAAGGTCAGCCAGACCGACATCGACCAGATCCTGCTGACCGACGACGTCGATGAGGCTGTCGAAGCCATGAAGGAGGCGCACAAGTCGTGATGTGGTGGGTCTTCGCGATCCTGGTCGTGCTCGCGCTGGGCGGGATCGCCGTGGTCGCCGCCGGCCGGGGCGAGCCGTTGGCGCCGGCGTACGACGACCGGCCGGACGCACTGGTGCCGCGCCGTGGCCCGCTGACCGCGAAGGACCTGTCCCAGGTGCGCTTCTCGCTCGCCTTCCGCGGCTACCGGATGTCGGAGGTCGATGCCCTGCTCGACCGGCTGGCCACCCAGATCGAGAGGGAGGCCGAGGACACCCCGACCTCCATCGACCCCCGCTGAGGCGTCACAAAGCACAGCGAGGCGTCAGAAATGCGCGCCCATGGGTCACTCAAGCGTTGCTTTGTGACGCCTCGGCCGGCTTTTGTGACGCCTCAGCGAAGGGCCGCGAGCAGGCGATCGATGTCCTCGTTCGTGGTGTAGCGACTGATGCCGGCGCGGACCACGCCGCCTTGAGCGCGCAGGCCCATGGCGTCGACAAGTTCGCAGGCATAGTTGTCACCGCTCCATACGGCGATCCGCTTCGCGGCCAGTGATCGCGCCACCTGGTCCGGATGCCGTCCGGCTACGGAGAAAGAGATCGTCGGAGACCAGGCGGCGTCGCAGCCCGGACCATGAATCCGGATTCCGGGGATGGCTCGCAAGTCGTCTACCAGACGAAGGCACAATGCGTGCTCGGTCATGCCGGCCTCGGCTACCGGTTGCTCGATGAGGTAACGGGCCGCGGCCGCGACGCCGGCCAGCACCTCGACCTGAGCGGTCCCGGTCTCCCACCGGGATGGGCCAGGGTAGTCGGCGGGGCGGACTCGGTAGGGCTCGACATCGGACAGCAGGCCGTTGCGGACGATCAGGGCCCCGGCATGTGGGCCGTACCACTTGTACGGTGAGGTCGACATCACGTCGATGTCGAGTCCGGCCAGGTCCGTGGGGAGGTGAGGAACTCGGGCCACCCCGTCGACGAGCACTCGCACGTCGTACTCCCGGGCGATGGCGATCGCGCGTGGAAGGTCGGGCACGTAGCCGATCAAGTTGGACGCGCCGGAGATCGCCAGCCATCGGGCGCGCCCGTCAGCGCACAGCGCGCGCAGTGGTTCCACGTCCAGTGTCCCGTCGACCGGATCCACCGGGAGCATCGCCACCTCGGCGCCGACATCGCGGGCGGCTAACTCCCAGGGCCGGACGTTGGAGTCGTGATCCAGCTGCGTGCAGACGATCCGGTCGCCCGGACGCCAGTGCCGGGAGAGTGCCCGGGTGAACGCGAACATCAGTGTCGTGGTTGACGGACCGAAGACCACCTCGTCGGCCCTCGCGCCGACCAGCACGGCTACCGCGTCCCGGGCCTCGGCAACGACCGCATCGCTTGTCGTGCTCGCGACGAAAGTTCCGCCGAGATTGGCCACGCTAGCGGAACCGAGATAGTCCGAGATCGCCCGAACCGCGGTGTCGACCGGCAGGGTCCCGGCCGGACCGTCGAACCTGGCCCACTCGTCGACTCCCGGAAACCGGCTGATCCGGGTGCCGCGGAGGTCGGTGCCGGGGGAGTCGCCGGACTGTGCGGTGTTCATACCGGAGATTAGCCCGACGAGCCGCTACGGACTTGGCCAGCGGGGCCGGCTAGGGGCACACTGCCTCCGTGCAGGCCCAGTTCATCGTCTACGCGCTGACGGGCGTGGCCGCGCTGATCGCCTTCACCTCGCGTTTCCGGTGGCGGGTGATCAGCACGCGGCCACCGCAGGGCCGGGCGAGCTACGGGAAGCCCAGCGGCATGGTGCGCGCCTATGCCGCCGCGGCCGGGCTGGCCTGTTCGCTCTGGTTCGTCTTCCTGATCTTTCCGGGACAGACCTCGGTGGGTTCACTGGTGGGCGTGATCGGGCTCTTCTTCTGGTGGATCACCGCGCTGCTGGGTCTGCGGTTCGCGGTCAAACGCCCGCCGCGTGGAGCCGACTTCTCCACGAGATCCCAGCGCGCCGGCCTCGGGTTGGTACTGGCCACGCTTACCTTGGTGGCCATCGTCAGCTACTTCACCTGGGCCTACACCACTGTTGTGGTGTGACTGAGGTATCGCTGGGGTTGTTGCTGGCACGTTCGACCGCGTCCGAAGGCCCGCGTCCGAGACTCGGCGCCGACAGCGATCAGGAGGCAGGCACCATGAGAAGGTACGACGACATGACGGGCAGCGGAGACCGGGTACGGCGTCGACTGATCGGGCTGGCCGTGGCGATCGCGCTGCTCGCCTGCTCCCCGCCGGCGTACGGCGTGTCCGTCGCCCGGGTCCGTCCTGCGGCCAGCGAAGCCGCCGGCAAGATCCGGCCGGCCGTGGTGGAGCGTCGGGTCCTCGGTCGCTCTCGTCAGGGCCGCCCGATCCGGGCCTGGCGCCTGGGGGAGCCCGGAACCCGGAAGTATGTCCTGATCTCGACCATGCATGGCGACGAGCGCCGAACCAGGCTGATCCTGACGGCGCTGCGAGACGGTCCTCCGATCACCGGCATCGATTTGTGGGTGGTGCCGATGTACAACCCCGACGGCTATCGCGCCGGGACCAGGAAGAACGCGGCTGGAGTCGACCTGAACCGTAACTATCCGTATCGCTGGGCCGACCTCGACGGCCGCTACGAGTCCGGAGGCAGGCCGGCATCGGAACCCGAGACCGAGGCGCTGATGCGGTTCCTCCGAGAGATCAGGCCGCGGAGGGTCGTCAGCTTCCATCAGCCGTTGTACGGAGTGGACGTGGATACCAAACGACCTCGCTTCGCCCGCCGTCTGGCGCGAGCCCTTGGATTGCCGAAGACGTCGCTGGACTGCGGCGGGCTCTGTCACGGAACGATGACCGGCTGGTACAACGCCAGGTTCTCCGGCGCCGCGTTGACGGTCGAGTACGGCTCTCGTCCGAGCCGACACCGCATGACCGTCCAAGCCCCCCGGGCGCTGCTGCGAGTACTTGGCGGTCGGCGGTGATGCCGTCGGTGTCCGGGCCGACGGAGGCCGGTGCCGTTGCGCTTCGACCATATTCGAGCCGAACTTCGGGAGCCGCCGGGGAGACGACATGACCACCGATGGGGGATAATGGTGCAGGCCGGTCAAGAGACAAGTCGGCCGGTTTCACGTATTCATGAGGAAGAGGGTGCATGCATGGCGGCCATGAAGCCGAGGACGGGCGATGGTCCGCTGGAGGTCACCAAAGAAGGACGCGGCCTGGTGATGCGGGTGCCTCTCGAAGGCGGAGGACGACTCGTGGTCGAACTCAATGCCGATGAGGCAGCCGCCCTTGAGGAAGCGCTGAAGGAAGTCGTCGGCTGACAACGGGTGACGAGAAGCTCGCGATAGCGACTGCTCCCGACCAGGTTTCACCACCGGAGTTCTCGCTCAGCGCCGGATCAGTCGACGACCTCGGCGATGTCGCCGCGATCGCGCTGCCGGTTCTCCCGGCTACGGATCACTCCGGTGTCGTCCTGGGGCCGGGTGCGGACGAGATCTCCCGGTCGTGGAATGTCGATCTGGTCGCGGTGGCGGAGGCTGCCGCGCTCGACGGCAAGGCCGGCGAGGTGGCCACCGCGGTCGGGCTCCGCTCCGGAGCCGGCGACGACCAGGCAGCGGTGCTGCTGGTCTTGGTCGGCGTCGGTGAGCAGACCGCGACCGAGATACGCCGGGCGGCCGCCACGCTGGCTCGAGCGGTCCGGGATCGGTCGCGGCTGGTCACGACACTGGGGGTCGGCCTGGAGTCGCACCTGCTGCGCGAGTTGGTGATCGGCATGGTCCTGGGTTCGTTCGGGTTCCACCGGCGCGGTCAGACCCCGCCGGCGCGGCCGGTCGGGCACGTCGTTCTAGCCGGGATGAGCGAACCCGAGAGCGTGGTGGCCGAGGTGGTGCGCGCGCGAGCGATCGCCGGAGCGGCGTGGCAGTCCCGGTGGCTCGCGACGGTCCCCGCCAATGTCAAGACGCCGGCCTGGTTGGCGGAGCGGGCCGAGCAGACCGCGGAGGCCGCCGGTCTAGCCGTGCGGGTTTGGTCGGAGGCGGACCTTCGCCGGCAGGGATTCGGAGGAATCTGCGGTGTCGGCCAGGCTTCCGACAGCCCGCCGCGGTTGATACGTCTGGATTACGAGCCCGCCGGGCACCGTTCGCGCAAGCGACCGCCGCGAGTGGTCCTGGTCGGCAAGGGCATCACCTTCGACTCCGGGGGGCTGTCCGTCAAGCCGGGCGAGGCGATGTTGGCGATGAAGCGGGACATGACCGGCGGCGGTGTCGTCATCGCCGTGCTGGGCGCCCTCGCGGCCGTGGGGTGCGCGGTGCGCGTCACGGGGCTGATCCCCGCTGCCGAAAACGCCATCTCCGCCTCGGCGATGCGACCCGGAGACGTCGTACGCCACTACGGCGGGCGAACCAGTGAGGTTACCAATACCGATGCCGAGGGAAGACTGGTGCTCGCCGATGCGCTGGCCTACGCGGTCTCTCGTCTCGCGCCGTCGGCGATCGTCGACGTGGCGACCTTGACCGGTGCTGTCAAGATCGCTCTGGGACAGCGGCTCGCGGGTCTCTTCTCGAACGACGACGTGCTTGCTTCGGCGATCCATGCCGCCGGGGAAGCCTCCGGCGAACCGATGTGGCGGCTTCCGTTGTGCGAGGAGTACCGGGACAAACTCGTCTCGAAGGTGGCTGACGCCGACAACGCGCCGTCCGGCCCGGGAGCGATCATGGCCGCGCTGTTCCTCCAGCGTTTCGTCGGCGACGTGCCATGGGCGCATCTCGATATCGCCTCGGTCGGCGATGCGTGGACCGACTCCGAATCGATTGGGGGCGAATGGACGCCCGGACCGACCGGCTTCGGCGCCCGGGCGTTGCTGGCCTGGCTGGGTCGACCCGATCCACTGGCCGGCATCGCCGATCGCTGATCGCTGATCGAACGGTGACCGTAAGGACGGCCGCTCCGCACGATGCGGGCCGCCGTGCTGGTCACTAGGGAGCCCATTCCTTCCTGGCCACCAGGAGCCCGTCGCCTACCGGCAACAATGTCGAGATGAGCGAGTCGCGGTCGGCCACCGCACGGCCGACGTCGCGAATCGCGGTGGTCTCGGGATCGCGTTGCGCGGGGTCGGCGACCTTGTTGTGCCAAAGCGCGTTGTCGAAGGCCACCAATCCACCGGGTCGAAGCAGCCGCAGTGCCTCATCGAGATAGGCGGCATACTCTCGTTTGTCACCGTCGCAGAAGATCAGGTCGTAGTGACCGTCGGTAAGCCGAGGCAGTACTTCGAGGGCTCGCCCGGCAATGGCGCGCACCCGCGGCGGCGCGAACCCGGCTTCCTTGAAACTCATCTTGGCAAGCCGCTGATGCTCTGCCTCCACATCGACGGTGGTCAGGACCCCGTCGGAGCGCATACCGCGCAGGAGCCAGATGCCGGACACGCCGGTGCCGGTGCCGATCTCTACCACGGCGCGGGCCTCGATCGCCGCGGTGAGAAAACGCAGCGCCGCGCCGCCACCGGATCCGATCGGGACGACGCCGACCTCCTCGGCTCGCGCGCGCGCCGCGGCCACGACGTCGTCCTCGGCGGTGTAGGACTCGGCGTAGGCCCAACTCTGAGGTGTGATGGGGGACGGGTTCGCCATGTGGCGAGAGTATCGCGTGGATCTCCGGTCAGCGGCCAAGCCGGCCCGACGACGGGCTCGGCGATTCCGAGACGGGGCCGGGAACGTTCGCGATGCCCACATCGTTGTCAGGCTAGATCGGACCGGGCGGCCGGTCGATGCCGCGGAGGACGACGGATATTGGTCGTTCGTCGACGGCATCCTTTCCGGGCCGCGACGCGAAGTAACAGTGAAAGGCAATGCACACATGGCAGTGTTCACAGGCTGTTCTCAGCTGGGGTGCCTAGCCTGAGAACGGAAGCGAGATCGACGAGCGGCGGCTCTGGGGAGTTCCGGTCAGGACAGGAGGTTGCGATGAAGATCGCCGATAGCGCGGGTGGCGACAGCCCTCGCTCTGCTGAGAGTGACCGCGCCGGACTGGTTCCGACCTGGGATGAGATCGTCGAGCAACACTCCGATCGCGTATACCGGCTCGCCTATCGCCTGACCGGGAATCACCCGGATGCCGAGGATCTGACGCAAGAGGTCTTCGTTCGGGTGTTCCGCTCGCTGGCGACTTACGCTCCGGGGACCTTCGAGGGCTGGTTGCACCGGATCACGACGAATCTGTTCTTGGATCAGGCCCGCCGTAAGCAGCGGATCCGCTTCGACGCCCTCACCGATGTGCGTGCGGCGTACCTGGCCGGGACAGAGGCGGAGCCGGCGTCGGCCATCGCCGATCGTGGTTTCGACGACGATGTCGAGGTCGCCCTGGCGGCGTTGCCACCTGACTTCCGAGCGGCAGTGGTGCTGTGCGATGTCGAGGGTCTGACCTACGATGAGATCGCCGACGTCCTCGGGGCGAAGCTCGGCACGGTGCGGTCGCGAATCCACCGTGGCCGGACGATGCTGCGTTCGGCATTGGCCCACCGAGCGCCTCGCGAGGGGCACAGCCGGTATGCCGGTCCCATTCTCGATGACACGGTTTCTGACAGGGAGCCTGCATGATTGTCCACCTGGGTCGCCGGGTGAGTGCCTTGCTCGACGGCCAACTCAGTCAGGCGGAGGCGGAGCGCGCCTGGCAGCATGTGCATCTGTGCTACGCCTGCCGCGATCTCGTCGAACGCGAAGGCAGACTGAAGACGCAACTGGCGGGCTTGGCTCGGGGCAACGACTACGTGCCGGCGTACCTCAAGGGTTCACTTCTCGGTGCGATCTCTTCTCTGGAGTCCACCTCCCCGACGGTCGCCGTCGAGCAGGCCCGGCGGGCTCAACTCCGAATGCTGGGCGCCTTTGTCGGCGCGGGCGCGGTCGGTATGGCGCTGCTCGCGTTGATGGCGCTGAACCTGAGCGACTTCGACACCGACGACCCGAGCACGCCGCTACCAGTCACCGACTTCGGTGAACCATCGGAGTCGTTTCCCGCGCCGACCCAGTCGGCCGATCCGCTACCGTCATCGGTGTCGCCGACGATCCCCGTTGCGAGTATGGCAGCCGTGCGCGGGGTCCGATCTGGGCACCATTTCGCTCGGCTGGCGGTCCATGCGGTGAAATAGCGATATGTCATCAGCCCCCGGCGCCGTCGCGTGAACGACCAGGACCCCACACAGTCGGACGGCCAGCAGTTCGACGACATCGGCCGACTTGTATCGCCGGGCCCGGTGCCTGCGCCGTCCTGGCCTCCTCCTTCTTCGGGCCCGCCGACCATGGATCAGTTCTTCGGGTCTCAACAGCAACCGGAGCCATCGGTCCCTCCGGCCGCCCCGGCCACGCGTCGAGGCCCACCGGTGATCGCGCTCGCCGTCGTCGCCGCGGTGGCCGGCCTCCTGGGCGGTATCGGTGGTGGATTCGTCGTACGCACCATCGGTGAACCAGGAGAACTCGAACCGATCAGGAGTACGACGATGTCACCGGCGGAGGACGAGGAGCCGGCGGCGCCTCCCCTCGAGTTCGACAACACTTCGATTGCGGCGGTCGCGCGGCAACTGTTGCCGAGTACGGTGCAGATTTCGGCAGGACAACGAGGCGCCGCGAACTCGTCAACCGGTTCCGGCTTCGTTCTCGACGGCAAGGGGCACGTCGTCACGAACAATCACGTGGTCGAAGGCGCGGCAGCCGATGATGACGAGATCCGGGTGATCGATCACCAGGGGGCCAGTTATCCGGCTACCGTTGTCGGCCGCAGCCCGGTCTACGACCTGGCCGTGTTGCGGGTTGCGGAACCCACTGGGCTGGCACCGGCGGCGTTGGGTCGCTCACGGGCGCTCCGGGTGGGAGATGGCGTGGTAGCGATCGGCTCACCTCTGGGGCTCAGCTCCACCGTCACCGCCGGAATAGTCAGCGCGCTCGATCGTCCGGTGACCACCGGGGACGCCGGCAACGAGTCGTCCTATATCAACGCGGTACAGACCGACGCGGCGATCAATCCCGGCAACTCGGGAGGGCCGCTGGTGAACCTGCGCGGGCAGGTGGTCGGCGTCAACTCCGCGCTTGCCACCAACGGATCCGTCGCGGAAGGCGAAGCGGGCAACATCGGGGTCGGGTTCGCGATCCCGGTCGAACAGGTGCGGACCACAGCCCGGCAGATTCTCGCCACCGGCAAGGCCCGCTATCCCGTGATCGGAGCCAAGGTCCGCACGGGGCGGGGCGAGGATCAAGGAGCCCTGGTCGACGAAGTGATTCCGGGATCCCCCGCCGCGGCATCCGGCCTTGAGCCCGGTGACCTCATCACCGCGGTCGACGACAAACAGGTCTTCGACGGGATCGAGCTGATCGTTACCTTGCGAACCCACCAGCCGGGCGAGACGTTACGGCTGACGCTGATTCGCGATGACGCGAAGCGGCAGGTCGACATCACTTTGGACTCGGAAGTCGGTTGACCCGCCGACCCGTCCCCGAGTAGCGGCCGACCCGTCCCGGAATCGCGATCGACCCGTCCCAAATTCGCGAGCAGTGGTCGATCACACTCAACGAGATGAATCCAGGCCGTCGCATCGTCGCTACTTGGCGACGGGTCGGCCGCTACTAAGGGACGGGTCGGCGATTAGTCTTCGGCGAACGCTTCGTCGCCCGTGGCGTCGCTCTCGGTGAACGGGTGGGCTTCGACGAAGCGGCGGGTGTCGTCGTACATCTGGGCGATGAAGTCCTCCAACCGGTCCTTCTCCACCCGCCACTGGCCACGGCCTCCCATCTTGATGGCGGGGAGGTCGCCGCGTCGGACGAGCGCGTAGACCTGCGATGTCGAGGTGTTCATGATCTCCGCTACCTCCGACAGAGTCAGGAACCGGGGGGAAGCCGTCATGCTCCCACTCTCTCACCAATCGTGGCCAGAGCAAGCACGCGCGGTCGGGCTTGTGGACAACGAGGTGTGGACCTCTCAGAGGACCGGCATGATGTTGCCCGTGATGTCTTTGCTCGGATCGACGCCACAGGCGTTGCTAGGCCCGAAGGGCCAGCCCCGGACCGCGGTCCGCGATACCCGGCCGGGCTGGCGCGATCCGCGGCTATGGATCGGGCTGGCCATGGTGGCCGGCTCGGTGATCGGCGGGTATCGGCTCCTCGCCGACGCGGAGCGCACCACCGCAGTGTGGGTCGCCGAGACCGATGTCCACCCCGGTGATCCGGTGACCGACGAGGTGCTCACGACGCGCGATGTGCGCTTCGCCGACGCCGGAGCCCTGGATCGCTACCTGGTGGCGACCAGGCCGATCGTGGCCGGGACCCGGGCCACCCGCACTATCGGGGCCGGCGAACTCGTCGCACGATCTGCGCTGGGCCAGTCCTCGGACTCGGGGATAGTGGAGGTTCCGTTGAGCGTGCAGTCCGAGCAGTTGCCGCCGTCGGTCGGTGCCGGGTCGATCGTCGACGTCTGGGTCGCCGCTCCTGATGCGTCGAAGAAGAAGGACGCGGACCTGATTCTGGCGGCAGTCGTGGTCATCGAGGCACCCCGCGCCAGCGACGGGTTCGGTGGCGGAGAGCGGCGGCAGCTCGTGATCGGGGTTCCGCCGGAGCAGGCAGGCGGCCTACCCGGGGCCCTGGGCGCAGCCGCGGCCGGCCAGATCATCGTCACTCGGCAGGGGTAGCGCGGTGCGGTGCGTGCTCGTGCTCGCCGGTGGCGCGGAGTGGGAGTCGGTAGCGCTGAGGGCGCTCGATCGCGAACGCGACATGGTGGTGTTGAAGCGATGTGTCGACGTCAGCGACCTCATGGCGACCGCCACCACCGGCCAAGCCGATGTCGCCGTGGTGGCCATGGATGTCCCGGGTCTCGACGTGGCCGCCACCGATCATCTCCGCACACACCGAGTGCGGGTGATCGCGGTGTACCCCCTGGCGGCCGCGGCCGCGTCGGCCGCGCGCGCCCGCCGGATCGGAATCTCTCAGCATCTCGACGACTCCGACCTGTCTCGGCTGGCCGACCTGTGCCGCGCCGAGGATGAACCGCGGGGGCGTGATCCCGCCGGTTCCGCAGGCGGTGCTGAGGCCGTCGAACGCGGTCCGGGACCGGACCTGGTCCCACCGAACATGGTCCCACCGGGCCGGGTCGTGGCGGTCTGGGGCACGGGCGGCGGGCCGGGTCGCACCACGGTCGCGCTGGGCATCGCTGCCGAGCTGGATCGCCGAGGCCGGCGTACGACGCTGATCGATGCCGATCCCTGGGGCGGCGCGGTCGCCCACTATCTCGGCGTGCTCGACGAGGTGTCGGGCGTTCTCGCCGGCGCGCGACTCAGCGCCTCGGGCGATCTGGACTCGCACCTCGCGGCCGTCCAACTATCGGTGACCAGACAATTGTCGATCGTCACCGGCCTTCCGCGACCGGACCGATGGACAGAGGTGCGCGCGGGCGCTGTCGAGGAACTGTGTTCCGCCGCCCGAGCCGCCGGCGAGGTGCTCGTCGACACCGGCTTCAGCGTCGAGGACGACTCCGGTGATTGCGGACCCCATGGATTCGGGCCCCGTGAATTCAGGCCCCGTGAATTCAGGCCGGGCGATTTCGGGCCGAGCCCGCTCGGCGGGCGCGCGGGCCGCAACCAGATGACATTGGAGGCGTTGGCCAGCGCGGACGAGGTGGTCGTGGTCGGTGGTCCCGATCCGGTGCGAATCTCACGACTGGCCAGGAGCCTGGTCGCGGTCTCGCATGTCGCGCCGGCCGCACGCCTCCGCGTGCTGATCAACCGGATGCGCCCGTCGCTGGGGTGGTCGGAACGCGCGATTGCCGCGATGGTCGGCGAGTTCGCCCCGGGGTCGCCGGTGCACTTCTTGCCGGACGACACCGCCTCTACCGACCGCGCGGTCGCCTCGGGAAGCCTGCTCGGCGACGGACCGCTGCGCCGTGCTCTCAGTAGGGTCACCGATGAGATATATCCCGATCGACCGATGGCCCGCCGGGCCCGTGGCCGCCGCGAACGAGCCGGTCGGTCAGGACGAGAACAGGAGGAATAGCCCGGACCCGGTGAAGAACACCATGACCACCAGCAACGCCAGTTGGCCGAGGATCCGGTGACTCTTCGAGAGCACCGTGAGCGCGCGGTCGTGCGCGGCCACGACCGCCACGACGTGGCCGATCACGACGCCGGCGACCTTGAGGCTGGCGACCAGGGTCGGGTGGAACTGGAGCCAGTAGCCGATCCTGCGGTCCGCGGTGCCGAACCAGTTGGCACCGGTCTCGAACGGGTCGCTCATCTTGATCAGGGTGTCCTGTCCGGCGTGCACCAGGAACGTGAAGTAGTGGGCGAAGATGTAGCCCACGATGATGGGTACGATCGACGGCGCGAACTGACCGGGTAGGTCGATTCGGGAACCCCTCGACTCCGTGGGCACGGATCCGAGCATTGCTCCGATCGCGATGAGCCCCGGCACTCCGGCGCAGAACGCGATCAGGATGCCGTTGGCGAGCAGGGTCGCCGAGATGGTGCTGGCGCCGACGAGGTCGGCCCAGTAGCTCGTGCTCGTGAACGAGTCGAAGGCGGTGCTCCCCAGGAGCACGCCGACCACGGCCAGCAGGCCGGGTTTCGGCTCGAGGGTGTGCAGGTTGGCGAGCGGCGAGCGCATCACCAGGCGGCCGGAGCCGTCGCGCCCCCAGGGGGAGAGCTTGGCGACCAGCGACGAGTAGACCTCGAAAGGGTCGGCATGCGCGAGGAATCGATCACCGAACATCGCGCTGCCCATCAGCATCGCCGCGACGTAGATGGTGAACCACAGGCGCAAGGGCCCGAGTTCGGTGTTGTCCGGGTACACCAGCTCCATCCAGACGAAGGCGAAGAGCCCTAGTGCCGCCGGCCAGTACCCGAGCCGGCTCGGGTAGGCGAAGAGTCCCTCGCCGGGCGCGACACCGACCGCGCGCACCAACGCTCCATGGATGGTGCGCATGGGGCTGACCGCTCGCCAGAACGGCCCGAAGATCAAGGACAGCGGCACCGGCGCTACCCATGCGAAGACGTAGAGCATCCCGAAGAAGGGGTTGTTGAGGCTGTCGTTGCCGAATGCCGCGCACATCAGGGCGAAGCTGAACACCAACATGCCGAATGCCTGGCAGGCACCCCGGCGGAGCGGGTGGTCGATCAGCGCGGCCAGCCACCCAGGCGCGGGGCGGGCCGGCGCGGAGCCGAATCGGGGTGCGCGCCACGCGTAGGCCAGCACGACGAAGGACAGCAGTACGGCGACGGCGGCGCCGGCGATGGTCAGCGATCGGGGTAACGGCAGGTCTTCCACGGTCCCGATCCCGTGAGCCATGACTACCCCGTCTGTCACAGGTCCAACCTCACCATGCGGCTAGAGGTGCGCGCAAATGACCTCCGACTCGATCTCGAGCGCCTTGCGGAGTACGCCGGCGACGGCGGCTTCGATTTTGCCGCCGACGAACGGGATCGACACCGTCACCTCCCCGTCGATGCTCACCGAGGTGCCTTCCCGGCCACTTCCGCTCGCATGCTCGGCAAGGGCCAGGGTTGCCGCCATCGAGCCGGGCTGTCCGGGGATCGTGATATCGAGCTGGGCCGTGGTGCCGGCCTGCCAGTTCTCGATGCGCTCGAGCGTGATCTCGGCACCGACGAACTTCCTGGCGAGTTCCGGAAGTTGATCGGTCGGCAACACCTGCGCGACGGTCATCCGGCCGGCTCCCTCGGCCCAGCCGTCGGACGCGCCGACCGTGGTTCGCAAGGCTCCCTGCCTTCGGGAGATCTCCTCCCGCAGGCTGACGTCGCCGAAGAGCGCATAGACCTCGGCAGGGCTGGCGGGATAGGTCGCGTGATGCTCCAGTCGCATGAGGTCAATCATGCCCTGCTTGCCGGCCGCGTCGCGCTTGGTCGACCAGCGATCCTGGTTCTAGTGTCTGTGGGGTGCCGTCCACCACGGAAACCGCCAAGGCCGCATTGCTCTCCGAAGCCGCCACAGCGGCGGGACCGGTGTCACGGAGGTCCCGGCGGATGCCGCCGGGAGCGACCGTCGCCGCCCTCCTCGATTCCTACTACCTGCACGTGTCCGTCGACGACATCGCGGATCGCGCGGGAGCGGATCTGTTCGGCGCCCTGGCCTCTCATCTGAGCCTGGCCGCACAGCGTCCGCAGGGTACGGCGCGGGTGCGGGTTTCGACTCCACGCGCCGACGGCGACGGTTGGTCGGCCGGCCGGCATTCGGTGGTCGAGATCGTCACCGACGACATGCCGTTCCTGGTGGACTCGATCACGATGGCGCTGGGCAAGCTCGACCACACGGTGCACCTCATCATCCACCCCCAGTTCGAGGTCGAGCGGAAGCTGAATGGCGAACTCACCGGCCTCAACGTGCCGGCCGACGACTCCGCCACCGCGTCCTCGCCCACCCGCGGCTGGACCCGTGAGTCGTGGATGCACGTCGAAATCGACCGTGTCGTCGCACCGGCGGACACGGCAGCGGTCGAGGAAGCCGTCCAGTCGGCGTTGCGCGACGTCAAGGATGCCTACGACGACTGGCAGCGGATGCGCGCCCGCCTGGTCGCCGCGGTCGAGGAGGTGAAGGGCCGTCCGCCACCGGGATTGCCCGACGAGGAGGTGTCGATCGCGGTCGAGTTCCTCCGGTGGCTGGCCGAGGACCACTTCGTCTTCCTCGGCTATCGCGAGTACCGCCGGGACAGTGGAAGCGGGCCGGCGATGGCCGCCGTACCCGGCAGCGGACTCGGCGTGCTCCGCAACGACCCGCGGCTGGGTGGCCCGGTCGACACGTTCGCGCCACCGATCCGCACGGGGGACGCTCGGGAAACTCGGCTGCTGGCGCTCGCGAAGGCCAATGTCAGGTCGACCGTGCACCGGCCGTCCTACCTGGACTATGTCGCCATCACGATCTTCGGCGACTCCGGGCAGGTCGTCGGCGAACGGAGATTCCTGGGCCTGTTCAGCGCGGCCGCCTATACCGAGTCGGTGAAGCGGATCCCGTTGCTGCGCGAGAAGGTCCACGATGTGCTGGCGACGGTCGGATTCGTCGAGACCTCACACTCGGGCAAGGCCATGCTCAACGTCCTCGAGAACTATCCTCGTGACGAACTGTTCTACACCTCCGTCGAGGAACTGGTGCCGATCGCCGAGCAGGTCATGCTGACTCGTGAGCGCCGGCAACTCCGGCTCTTCACTCGGCGCGACCGCCACGGGCGGTACGTGTCGTGCCTGATCTATCTGCCGCAGGATCAATACAACACCGGCGTCCGGGAGAAGCTGGCCGCCATTCTCACCGACTCCCTGGGTGCGGAGTCGGTCGAGTTCTCGGTGCGGATGAACGAGTCCCTGATGGCACAGGTGCACTTCGTGGCCCGCCCGCCCGACGGTGAGTTCATCGGAGCCTTCGATCAGGAACGGCTCGAGTCCGAACTGTCCGAGGCCGCACGGTCGTGGAAGGACGACTTCGGCGCCGCCGTGACCGCGCAGTTCGGCGAGGAGGACCACTCGCGACAGGCTCCTCGGCTGACCCGGCTCTACCTCAATTCGTTCCCCGAGGCGTACAAGGAGGACTTCACCGCGGCCATCGCGGCGGTCGACCTCACCCGGTTGGAAGCCATCGACGGTGCTGACGGCATCGCGGTGTCGGTGTACACGAAGACCGGCGACGGCGAGGTGCGGTTCAAGCTCTACCGGGTGGGTGAGCCGGTGTCCCTGTCGCGGGTGCTGCCGATTCTAAGTTCGATGGGTGTCGAGGTGACCGACGAGCGGCCGTACGAGCTCGAGAATCTACCTCGGCCGTCCCACGTGTACGACTTCGGCCTGCGCTGCGGATCGTGGAGTCCGCGCGGCTCGGAGCCGCGCTTCGTCGAGGCGTTCCATGCGGCCTGGGACGGTCGCGTCGAAGTCGACGGGTTCAATTCCCTGGTGCTGGTGGCAGGACTCGGCTGGCGGCAGATCAGCGTGTTGCGCGGCTACGCGAAGTACATGAGACAAGGGGGGACGCCGTACTCGACCGACTACATCGTCGAGGCGCTGACCGGCAACGTCGATCTCGCCCGGCTGATCGTCGAACTCTTCGAGGCGCGGTTCGATCCGGAGATCGGCGCACCCGCTCGCGAGAGCGCCATGAAGCGACTCGAGGCCAAGATCGATCGCGCGCTGGACGACGTGGTCAGTCTGGATCACGACCGCATCCTGCGGTCTTACCGCGCCCATGTGTCGGGGACGTTGCGCACGAACTACTATCGGCGCCCCGCCGGCGCCACCCGAGAGACCGGCGAGGCAGCCGCGGCGACCCTGTCCTTCAAGCTCGATCCGGCGAACCTGCCGGACCTGCCGCGACCGCGGCCGGCCTACGAGATCTTCGTCTACTCGCCTCGGGTAGAGGGCGTCCACCTCCGTTTCGGAGCGGTCGCTCGAGGCGGTTTGCGCTGGTCGGATCGTCGCGACGACTTCCGCACGGAGGTGCTCGGCCTGGTCAAGGCGCAGATGGTCAAGAACACGGTCATCGTGCCGGTCGGGGCCAAGGGCGGGTTCGTCTGCAAACAACTCCCGGACCCGGGCGACCGGGAGGCCTGGCTGGCCGAGGGCAAGGAGTGCTATCGGCTGTTCGTCTCCTCATTGCTCGACTTGACCGACAATCTGGTCGACGGAAGGGCCGTGCCGCCGCCCGAGGTGATTCGCCACGACGGTGACGACGCCTATCTCGTGGTGGCGGCCGACAAGGGCACCGCGACCTTCTCCGACATCGCCAACGAGATCTCCGTGGCGCACGGGTTCTGGTTGGGCGATGCCTTCGCGTCGGGCGGCTCCGTCGGCTACGACCACAAGCAGATGGGCATCACGGCCCGCGGCGCCTGGGTGTCGGTACGGCGGCACTTCCGGGAGATGGGCGTTGACTGTCAGGCCGAAGACATCACCTGCGTCGGCGTCGGTGACATGTCGGGCGACGTCTTCGGCAACGGCATGCTGTGCTCTGAGCACATCCGGCTGGTGGCCGCCTTCGATCATCGAGACATCTTCGTCGACCCCGACCCGGACGCCGCGGCGTCCTATGCCGAGCGCAAGCGGCTGTTCGGCCTGCCGCGGTCCTCGTGGACCGACTACGACCCGGACTCGATCTCGGCCGGTGGCGGGGTGTTCAGCCGGTCCGCCAAGTCGGTCGCCATCACCTCCCAGATGCGGCACGCCCTCGGCATCGACGAGGACGTCACCTCGCTGACCCCGACCGAGTTGATGAAGGTCATCCTGCACGCGCCGGTGGACCTGCTGTGGAACGGTGGCATCGGCACCTACGTCAAGGCCGGCACCGAGACCCACGCCGACGCCGGGGACAAGTCCAACGACGCGATCCGCATCGACGGGTCGCAGGTGCGAGCGCGTTGCGTCGCGGAAGGCGGCAACCTCGGGCTCACTCAGCTCGGTCGCATCGAGTACGCCTCCGCGGGGGCTCGCGGCCCGGACGCTGCCGGTACGGCGGGCCGGATCAACACCGACTTCATCGACAACTCCGCCGGAGTCGACACCTCCGACCACGAGGTCAACATCAAGATCCTGCTCGATCGCGTGGTCTCCGATGGTGCGCTGAGTCCGGTGCGGCGGAACTCGCTGCTGGCGAAGATGACCGAGGAGGTCGGCGAGCTGGTGCTGCGCGACAACTACGAGCACAACGTCGCGTTGGCGAACGCCGCCGCGAACGCGCCCGACCTGCTGCATGTGCATGCCGAGATGATCACGGCGTTCGAACGCGACAAGGTGATCGACCGCAAGCTGGAGGGGCTGCCGACGGTCAAGGAGATCCGGGATCGGCTCGAACGGTCACGGGGGCTCACCGGGCCGGAGCTGTCCGTTGTGATGGCGTGGACCAAGATCGTGCTGGCCCAGCAACTCGTGGCCTCCGGCCTGCCCGACGATCCGTTCCTCGAAGACCAGCTGTTCGGCTATTTCCCGACCGCGATGCGGCGTCGGTACCGCGACCAGATGCTGGCGCATCCGCTGCGCCGCGAGATCGTGGTGACCCAGGTGGTCAACGATCTGGTCAACGGGGCCGGGATGACCTTCCTCGCCAGGCTGGGCGGCGAGACCGGGGCATCGGCGGTGGAACTCACCGCCGCCAATCTGGTGGCCCGACAGATCTTCGGGTCGCGCGCCTGGAACGACGAGTTGTCGGCGCTGGACAACCGAATCGACGCGGCGGTGCAGACCCGGCTCCGGATCGAGATGCGCACGCTCATCGAACGCGCCTCGCGCTGGCTGGTGACTCGGCGCCGGGCTCCGCTGGACGGCCGGGCGGTAGTCGGCTACTTCGAGACGGCGGTGCGGCATACGTTGCCGCGGCTCGCCGACTTGATGACCGGTCGGGAGCTCTCGTCGTACGAGCACCGCCGTGACCGTCTCGTCGAGCGAGGCGCTCCGCCCGGCCTCGCCGCGCGAGCGGCCGCGCTGTCCCCGGGATACATGTTGCTCGGGATCGTCGACAACGCGACGCGCCACCGGCTTCCCGCCGAGCAGGTCGCTCGCACGCACTTCGCGATCGGTGAACATCTGGGGCTGCCGGACGTGCTGGGCCGGATCATCGCGTTGCCCCGCGACGACCGGTGGCAGACGATGGCTCGCGCGGCCTTGCGCGAGGAACTGTACGACGTCCACAGCCAGCTGACCCACGACGTACTGCGCGTGGATCCCCCCGGCAAGGGCAAGGGCAAGGGCAAGGGCAAAGGCGGGGCGGCTGCGTCCGCGATCCTGGTCGAGGACCGGATAGCGGCCTGGGCGGGCGGACGGGCGGCCCGGGTCAGCCGGGCGATCGAGACGGTTTCCGAGATCTGTGCCGACGATAGTGCGGATCTGGCCCGGATGTCGGTCGCGCTCCGCGCGGTCAAGGGCTTGCTGGCCGAGTAGCTAGCCTCAACTCCTGGCGAGCGGCAATTGCGCGAGTCGTCGACGCAGTCGTCGTGCCTGGTCACCAGGGAGCAAGTCCTCCAGGACGGGCCACGCCTCGACGACCCTTTCGGTGGCTGTCATTGCCCGGGCTATGGCAGCCTCAGCGCCATAGTCCGTCACCCCACCCATGCGAGCAAAGCTCGCCGCCGTCACGTCACCGAACCGCTTCGATCCGTTGAGGTTGAGACCGAGGTTGTCGTTCTCGACGTACAAGACCGTCGGGAGGACGTCGTACAGCGGGCTCAGCGCCGGGTTCATGCCGTCCGGGTAGGTCATGGCCCAGTTCTTGAGGTGGGCGTCACCGTTGCCGACGAGGACATTGAGGACGATGCGGTCGATGACTTCGCCAACGGTGTCGACGCCTGCCAGTCGAGCCGACACATTCGCGACGGTCTCGAAGTTCGCGGAGTCGTATTTTGCTCGTTCGCGAGCCGACGGGATGTTGCGAATCTGGGCGAACTCTTCGACATGTACCCGGAGTCCACCGTCACCTCGATCGAAGCGTGTCACCGCGAACGAAAGTCGGTCACCGGCCCCTGCCCAGCGTTCGAGCCCCTTCACCTGATCGGCGCGGACAAGTTCGACATCGGGAACGCGAAGCCCGGCCGCTCTCGCGAGCCGCATCGCCGCGAACTCCGCTTCCGGTATCCCTTCATACCCGACTCGTGGATCCGGCAGTTTGAGGATGACGTTCCCAGCCGTGCCCGCAACTGGCGCGGTGAGGCCGCGCTCGTCCTGGTGCACCGAGAACTTCATCTGAAGGCCGGCCAGACTGAACTTCAGTACCGGGTCGACCTCCGGAGCACGGCGCTCGCCGACCGCTGGTTCGGGTACCTCCGAGCCGAGTTCTCGGTCCCATGGCAGGACCCGAATCGCCCCGGGCAGGTCATCGGCCCCAAGCGTAGCCAGAAGCTGTAGCTCGTTTGACCTGCTGACTCCTGCTGCCGACGCGACCGCCTGACGAAGCCGCCCCTCGGGCAACAAGTGCGAGAACCAGTGTGGAAGCGCCACCCGAGTCGTGGGTCTCCAGTCTCGTGGATGATCCTCGAAGACCGGGCCCAAGACTGGACGACCTGGCAGATCCCAGTAGGAGTCGAAGGCTTCAAACCAGTTGGTGTTGTCGCGTTGTTGAAGCAGTCCGACATCGACCCAATCCGCGTCCCCGGACACTGCCGAGGGCCGCTGCAACTGGACCAACAGTGCGTGAACCGTCATCACGGCGAGTCCGGGTCCGGAACCAACAAGCTGGACAGCGGTGGCTGCGATCGCATTCCGGTGGCCAACCTGCCGTTGACCTGGTCGAGGGTGAGATTTTCGATATAGCGCCCGCGCGCTGCCAGGAAGCCGGCCATGTCTCCGGCCCGGAGGTTCACGGCGGCCTCGGTAGGGATCGCATGGCTGGCGAGCACAGCGTCGCTCTCGTGTCCTGACACCGAGGGCCAGTCCGGCAGCCAGAATCCCCTGGAGCCGATTTCGGACCGGTGTCCGGGGATCAGCTCGCCGACCGCGTCGACACCGTGCTCTTCGAGGGCATTCGCTACGTCGATTCGACTGCCGGTCGGATCCATTGGACCTAGGGCCGCGAGCCTGATCAACGCGAGCCGAGCCGTGGCCTTGTCGGTTCGAAAGGTGGTCAACCCCAACGTAGGGATCTCGTGGTCCGTCACGTGCTCCAGAAGTAGCCGAACGGCGGTGAAATCGTCAGGAGCGAGATGAGGTTCCCGCTTCTTGGGATTGATCGACCGAACGGCTCGTCGCAGCGCGGGCGTCTGACCGCTTTCGCGGCCGAATCCATGGACCCACCCTCGCCACAGCCACCGGGCCATGAGCTTCTCGACGGCGGGTTCGGGCTCGGGGTGGAGGTGGAAGAACGCCGCCAGCACGGGGAGCGGGAAGCCGGAGGGCATCAAGAGTTGATGCACGACTCCTTGAGCCTGAAGGAAACGAACACCGCGCTCCAGTGCTCGCTGGGTCAGCTCGTACCAGTCATCGCGATCCTCGTCGTCGAAAAATTCGTCGTGGATGTCACGTTGGACGTCACCTCCCCGCATTGCCAGGAGACTCTGCACGACTCGACTCTCGGGTACCTCGCCGAACCCCGTGCGCCGCAACTCCTCGACGACCGTCGCCGGGCTGCCGGACTCCGCTTCATTCGCGAACAGCGCGTGAAAGACCTGCGCCCGGGTGATCGGCTTGCCGGCGCTGTTGACGCGGTCGAACACTTCGCGCAAGAGACGTTCGTCGTCGTGTTCCACGATGTAGGCCGGAATCTGGTACTGGCGCAGCGCTGCGCTCAACTCATCAGCCAATTCGTTGTCGCCGTCCTCGAGCTCGTCTCCGTGTTCTCGTTGCCAGGCTAGGAGGTTGCGTGACTCGAGTGCTTCCCGGACAGGAATGGACCGAGGCGGTGGCATCCCGCGATTGGCTCCGACGAATCGCCGCTTGGCGAGGTCGAAGAACACCTCGAATCGCTCGTCACGTCCTCTCGCACCTGGTGTCAACGCGGCCACGAGTGCCGTTATTCGCTGCTGGCCGTCAACGACCATGAGGCCGTCCGGGGCCGCCAGCGCCTCGATCACAACCCCGCCGAAGGTGACGTTTCCGGGCTTGACGTCGTGACGCCACAGCAGAAGCGTTCCGATCGGAAAGCCTCGATAGATGCTGTCGAAGAGCTTCCTCACGTCGGCGGCATCCCACACGAACGAGCGCTGAAACGCGGGCACCCGTAGTCCGCCCGTCCTGGCGAGCTGGAGCAGCCGTGGGATGTCATACGTCGTCGAACTCGACACCGAACGATCGAGGGGCGACGTGGCTAGAGTCATGTTGTTGGTCCTTTGCGGGTGACAATCCGCCTACAAGTGTTCCACGATGCCAGCCATCACCGACGTAGCCGAGCGCGGGCAGGCCGCCGAGTGCCGCCGAACATTCCGGGTGGCACCGAAAGACATCGCGCAGAAGCGCACTGAGCGAGTGCTACGCCTGCGCGGAGACCCGCGCGTCGCACTTCGGCAAGGTGCTCCTTCGCATTCCTAGCCGGCCTTCTTCCGGGTCCTGGCCCGGGTCGGCTTCGTCGCCGGCTCCTCCGCCGCCGCTTCCGCGGGCGCCTCGCCACGTGCGGACTTGGCGGCTTCGACTGAACGCTGCAGGGCCGCCAGCAGGTCGACGACCTCCCCGGACGACTTCGTCGAGGTCGCGGTCTTCTTGACGTCGCCACCGGCGACCTTGGCCTGCACGAGGGCGTCGACGGCGCTCGCGTAGTCGTCTTCGAACGCGGCGGGGTCGAAGTCGCCGGCCAGGGTCTCGACCAGCATCCGGGCCATCGCCACCTCGGCGTCCTTGACCGCACCGGGTTCGACGGTGAAGTCCGGCACCCGGATCTCGTCGGGCCACATCATCGTCTGCATGACGATCACGTCGTCCTTGACGCGCAGCACCGCCACGCTGGTCCGCTGGCGCAACGCGACCGTCACGACCGCCATCCGGTCCGCCTCGAGCAGCGCCTGGCGCAGTAGCGCGTAGGGCTTCGCACCGGATTTCTCGGGCTCCAGGTAGTAGGACTTCTCCAGCAGCATGGGGTCGATCTGCTCGGAGGGCACGAACTGCTCCACCGCGATCTCGCGACTCGAACTCGACGGCAGGGCAGCCAGATCCTCCTCGGTCAGCACCACCATCTCGCCGTCCTCGGTCTCGTATCCCTTGGCGATGTCGGCGTATTCCACCTCTTCGCCGTCGATGGCGCAGATCCGCCGGTACCGGATGCGGCCGCCGTCCTTGGCGTGCACCTGCCGGAAGGCGACGTCGTGGCTCTCGGTCGCGGCATACAGCTTGACCGGCACGCTGACCAGCCCGAACGAGACCGCGCCCTTCCAGATCGCTCGCATGGGTCCTCCTCTCACGGCGGGTCCGCAGATGATCGCCGCAGACACATCAGTATCGACCCTCACCCGCGTTTCCGCACCCCGATCGGCACACCTGGGGGGTCCGCTGAGAGAGGATGGGCCCATGCGACCGATGCTGGCGACCAAGGGGGATCGCGTGCCGAGCCCCGACGGCAGCGCCCGGCTCTGGAGCCACGAGGTCAAGTGGGACGGCATGCGGGCACTGGTCGAGGCCGGCGGCGTGGGGCGGCCAATCCGGGTGTGGTCTCGCAACGAGAACGACGTGACCGTGTCGTTCCCCGAACTGCGCGAGCTGTCTCGCCCGCCCGCCGAGAGCGTGCTGCTCGACGGCGAGGTGGTTGCGATCGCCGATGGTGCGCCCAGCTTTGGAGCGCTCGCCGAACGAATGCACGTGTCCGATCCCCGTCGCGCCGACCAGTTGGCGACCGCCAACCCCGTGACCCTGCTGGTCTTCGATCTGCTGCGAGTGGCCGATCGAGAGGTGATCGGCGAACCCCTGTCCACGCGCCGGAGGCTGCTCGAGGCGCTGGAACTGCACGATGTGTCCTGGCAGGTGCCGGACACATACTCCGACGGACAGTCGCTGTGGGCCGCCACCCGCAGCCAGGGCCTGGAGGGGATCGTCAGCAAGCGGCTCGACTCACGCTATGAACCGGGTGTGCGAAGCAGGAACTGGTTGAAGTTCCCGCACCGGCGGCGCGCCTCCTACGTCGTCGGCGGCTGGCGGCTGGAGACCGACTCCGCCGATCGGCTCGGAGCCCTGCTGGTCGGCGAGCCCACCGGCGACGGGTTGGCCTATCGTGGCCGGGTCGGCAGCGGGATCGCGGGCAAGGTCGGTCCGATGCTGCGGGCGCTGGTCGCGCCGCTCGGCCGGAGCACCAGTCCGTTCACGACCGAGGTGCCCAAGCCCGATGCCTCGGGCACCCGATGGATCGAGCCGGTCCTGGTGGTGGACGTGGAGGCGCTCGGCCTGTCCAGGGGCCACCGCCTCCGGCAACCCGCGTACGTCGGTCTCCGTGCCGACCTGACTCCACCGGACCTGGTAGTCGAGGCGGGAGGACGGCGATGAGCGGCGCTGATTCCGCGCACGTGAGCCAGGTCGTTGTCGATGTCGAGGGCCGACGGCTCAAGCTGACCAACCTGAACAAGGTGCTCTACCCGAGGACCGGCACCACGAAGGGCGAGGTGATTGACTACTACGCCCGGATCGCGCCGGTGATCCTGCCATACCTGGCCGGGCGAGCCGCCACCCGGATCCGGTGGCCGAACGGTGTCGAGAAGCAGAGCTTCTTCGAGAAGAACGTGCCCGCCGGCACGCCGTCGTGGGTGCGCACGGTCACCGTGCCGACCTCCGGGTCGCGGTGGGGTTCCGACGAAGAGCCCCGAGGCCCCGGCGAGCTGAGGTTCCCGATCGTCGAGAACCTCGCCACGCTGACCTGGCTGGCCAACCTGGCGGCGCTGGAGCTGCATGTGCATCAGTGGACCGTGGATCACGCCGACGAGGTCTGCCCGCCGAACCGCCTGGTGGTCGATCTGGACCCGGGGGAGCCGGCCGGCCTCCACGAATGCTGTCAGGTCGCGTTGCTGGTCCGGGCCGCGCTGGCCCGGCGGGGCATGTCCGGTCGTGCCGTGACCAGCGGCAGCAAGGGCCTCCATCTGTACGCCACGCTGGAGGCGCCCGAGGACCTCGGCGGCGCCGAGTCGTCGTCGGCGTTGGCCAAGGAGATTGCCGAGGAGTTGCAAACCGAACACGCCGGATTGGTCACCGCTCGGATGGCTAAGGCCAGGCGCCCGGGCCGGGTGTTCGTGGACTGGTCACAGAACGCCGATGCCAAGACCACGGTGGCGCCGTACTCCCTGCGCGGTCGTGAACGTCCGACCGTCGCCACGCCGGTGTCGTGGGACGAGGTCGAGGCCGGCGCCGAGGACGAGTTCGGCATGGAGCAATTCACGTTCGAGCAGGTCCTGTCTCGGGTCGATGAGCACGGTGATCTGTTCGGATAGCGGCGTCGCCGGGGCAGTGGGAGGTCGCGCCGATGGGTGACCTGCGCCGGCATGCCGAGATCTCCGATCACGTCACGAAGGCCCTGCTGGGGATCCGGCCCGACGAGGACTATCTCTGCCTCGCGCTCGGCAACTACCTGACCGACGTCAGCCAGTTCCGCGATCCGCTCGGGCACCTGCTGGTCAGGGGCACGGTCCGGACCCAAGCCAAGGGCACTGGACCGCTCAAGGGGCTCGGTCTGATCCCGGTGTTCGGTCCGCGTTTGGTCGAGGCGATCCTCGACCTCGGCATCGACCTGGACGGATGGGCCCGTGAGTTGCTCGGCTCTCGTGACTCGGCGAACCGGGGCCAGAGCAGCCTGGCGTCGTACTTCGGCGCGGTTGTCGAGGGCGTCACCCAGGTTCTGTTCGCCGATGACGTGCCGCGGGCCGCCTTCTGGAGGTCACTCGTGCTACCCCGAGGGCGTTGTTTCGAGGGGCTTCCGCCTGCCGAACTCGGCCGGATCTTCGACGCCTATTACACGCAGTACTTCCCGCACGAGCACTGCGACTCGCCTCCGCACCCGCCCGGCAGCGACCTACCGCGCGCGGATCCCCGCTACGAGCCGGGGGCGCGCGGCTTGGCGAACTACCTCGAGGAGTACGTCGACTATCTGGCCGAGGCGCTCGCCGGGCTGGAGGAGGACTGGAAGGCCCGGCGCGACCTTTCCTCCGCCGACCCCCGAAGGCACGATGTCCTGGTACGGCTCGGCAAGGTCCTGCACGGGATCGAGGACTACTTCTTTCACTCGAACTACCTGGAGCTGCACCTGTGGCACAGCCTTCGCAGGGGCCGTAGCCCGGTGGAGCCCGACGACGAGTACTGCGCGTGGTTCGCGGCCAATGTCGGCGCCAGGTACCTTCCGGGCGATGACGGCGAGGCGGGCGATCCGGCCGCCGAGCGCCCGCGACCGAGCGAGGAGTACCAGGTGCGCACTCATCTGCGGCGCCTCCGCTACCCGTCGTACGTGGCAGCGAACGCACTGGATCCGGACACGTCGGCATTGGCGCTCGACCACCTGTACACGGCAGCCTCCGGCCAGGAGGACCTGTTCCACACGCTGTCGATAGCGCTGGAGAGCCTGGAGTCCGCCCTCCGAGTTGCCGACGGCCCGGACTCGAGCCTTCCGCTCGACGGCCTTCCGCTCGACGGCCTTCCGCTCGACGGGGCCGAGGACGCCCGCGGCCGAGTGGGGGAGGCCCCTCTGGTGCTGATCAGGTGCGTACTCGACACGGGGTTCCGGTCGCGGATGGGCAGGGACGAAGGCTTCCTGCGGCGGCAACTGAAGGAGCATCGCGCGCAACTCGTCTCCGGTCGCTACCAGATCGGCATCGCCGCTCTCCGCAATGCCGGCTACCTCAATGCGCACGCGGAGGCGGCATGGCGCCGGGCGATCGACATCGACACGCGGTTGGCGGGCTTCGGCGCGTGGACGCCTGGCGTGGGCGGGTTCCTCATCGGCTTGCTTGCCCGAGGTCAGCGCGAGATCGACGAGAGCCGCAATCAGAGCCGGCAGTTCGATACCGCCGACGAGTACGGGCCGGGAAACGCCTTCGATATCCGCTCCGACAACGGCGCGAGCGGTGAGCGGATCGGCCAGCACACCCTGATGTCCAAGGACACCGACCAGAGCGTCCCGCTCCACGAGGAGACCCGGAGGTTGGCGCGGTTCGCATCGACGGCGGTTGCCACGATCCTGGCCCGGGAGGTGGACGCTGCGGCGGATGGTGTCGACGGGCTGGACTGGGAGGCGATCCTGCGCCACTACCTGAGGTTCCCCGCGGGCAAGAAGGACATGTGGGAGTCACTGGTGCTGGAGCACGTCCGCCTGCACGGAGCCGATCCCGGGCATGACGAGATCGCGGACCAGGTCGGTCGGCCTCGAACTCGAGGTGGGGCCGATTCCCGGCGGGCTCGGCGGCCACCCGGCGCGGTGCGTGCCGAATTGGAGAGGCGTTACGTCGCGCTCGAGGAACACGTCGACTAGCACGGCTTCTATCGCATGTCCCTCGAAGGCCGAAGCTATATATCATTACTGGCCCGAAAGGAAGGCCACTGTTGCCCAATTGTTATGGCTATGTATTGACAGGGAGGTGATGCAAGCGCTTACATTAATCTTGTAAGCGCTTGCATCAATGAACTGGGCGAAAGCCCAGTCTCGCGGGCATCGTTGCGGTACTTACCAGGGACGGTAGATATGCGATCAACGAGAGGAAGGCGCGGCATAGCGCCGGTGGCCATTTTCGTTCTGACGGGGCTCGGGCTTGCCGCATGCGGCGGCGATGACGACTCGGAGAAGGCAGGTGTCTCGGGCACGGCTCCGGGTGCCGGTCGTGCTGAATGCACGCAGTTGGAGCAGTTCGGGGACCTCACCGGCGAGACCGTCGCGGTGTACACCTCGATCGTCGATACACAAGGCGAGACGCACCGAAAGTCCTACGAGTTGTTCACCGAGTGCACCGGTGCCAAGGTCGCGTACGAGGGGTCGAAGGAGTTCGAGGCGCAGTTGCCGGTACGTATCCAGGGCGACAACCTGCCGGACATCGCCTATCTCCCGCAGCCGGGTCTGCTGAGCACGATCGTGCGAGACAGTGGTGCGGTGGTGGAGCCGCCGCAGTCGGTTTCCGAGAACGTCGATGAGTTCTTCGACGAGGCGTGGAAGACCTACGGCACCGTCGATGGCACCTTCTATGCCGCTCCGCTGGGCGCCAAGGTGAAGTCGCTGGTGTGGTACGCGCCGGAGATGTTCGCGGAGATGGGGTACGAGATCCCGGAGACCTGGGACGAGTTGCTGGCGCTGTCGGACAAGATGGCGGCCGACGGGGTCAAGCCCTGGTGTGCCGGTATCGGTTCGGGTGACGCGACCGGTTGGCCGACCACGGACTGGCTGGAAGACGTGA
>JBOFLE010000166.1:0-6569 GCA_051657705.1 Nocardioides sp.
CCGGCGTGGCTACCGCTGTTCCCGAGCAGGACCGGCTGCGGGCCGCGCATCAGGCCATGAGCCGGTTGGTCCGCGATGTTCCGGACTATCCGAGCCCGGGCATCGTGTTCAAGGACATCACGCCGGTGCTGGCCGACCACGACGCGCTGCACGCGGTCGTCGAGGCGCTGGCGTCGGCCGGTCGCGACGAGGTCGGCCGGGCAGTCGTCGACAAGGTCGTCGGCATGGAGGCGCGTGGGTTTATCCTCGCCGCCCCGGTGGCCCTGGCCTTGGGGGCGGGCTTCGTGCCGGTGCGCAAGGCCGGGAAGCTGCCGCGCGAGACCTATGCGGTGAGCTACGAACTCGAGTATGGTGCCGCCACCCTCGAGGTGCATCGGGATGCCATCGCGCCTGGCGACCGGGTGCTCCTGGTCGACGACGTGCTCGCCACCGGAGGCACCGCGGCGGCGACGATCGAGCTGGTGCGTTCCTGCGGTGGCGTACCGCACGGCCTGAGCGTGCTGATCGAGCTGAGCTTCCTCACGGGTCGAGAGAAGTTGGGCAGTGTCTTGTGCACAACCGTGACCACGGCCTGACCGTTTTCGTACCGGGCACCACTAGACTCGGTTCATGGAGGGCCAGGTGCGTGCCACATGAACGATGACCGTTCTCGTGCCCCGTCGGGTCGTGGGGCCGGCCCGGTGGCGATGACTCCGGCCGGCCCGGTGGCGGGCGAGTCGGAGACCGGACGCATCGGCACCGCGAGTTCGCGGGCACTGGAGGCCGTCGCCTCCGCCACCCGGATGCGGGCCCGCCTGGCCAGGATCGGCCAGCGCAACTCGAGCCCGGCGCTGCCGGTCCTGGAGCCGTTGTTCAAAGCGGTGCGGGCCAATCACCCGCAAGCCGATCTCGCGCTGTTGGAGCGGGCCTACACGGTTGCCGCGAGCTTCCACGGCACGCAGATGCGGAAGTCCGGCGACCCGTACATCACGCATCCGTTGGCGGTCTCGACCATCCTTGCCGACATCGGCATGACCGAGCCGACGATCGTCGCGGCGCTGTTGCACGACACGGTCGAGGACACGCCGTACACCCTGGAACAACTGCGGCGCGAGTTCGGTGGCGAGGTCGCCGCGCTGGTCGACGGCGTCACCAAGCTCGACAAGGTCCAGTACGGCGACAGCGCGCAGGCCGAGACCATTCGCAAGATGATCGTGGCGATGTCGAGAGACATCCGGGTGCTGGTCATCAAGCTGGCCGACCGGCTGCACAACATGCGGACCCTGCGCTATGTGTCCCAGGCATCCCAGGAGCGGACGGCGCGGGAGACCCTCGATGTCTATGCGCCGCTCGCGCACCGGCTGGGCATGAACACGGTCAAGTGGGAGCTCGAAGACCTCGCCTTCGCGACCTTGCACCCCAAGATGTACGACGAGATCGTCCAACTGGTCGCCGAGCGCGCCCCGTCCCGCGATCAGTTCCTGACCGAGGTGATCGAAGCGGTCGAAGGGCACCTGAAGGATGCCCGGGTCAAGGCGACGGTCACCGGTCGGCCCAAGCACTACTACTCGATCTATCAGAAGATGGTGGTCGGCGGTCGCGACTTCAACGACATCTACGATCTGGTCGGCATCCGGATCCTGGTCGAGGACGACCGGGATTGCTACTCGGTGCTCGGCATCCTGCATGCCCACTGGAACCCGATCCTCGGGCGATTCAAGGATTTCGTCGCCCTGCCGAAGTTCAACATGTACCAGTCGCTGCACACCACGGTGGTCGGTCCCAAGGGCAAGCCGGTCGAGATGCAGATCCGCACCTACGGTATGCACCGCCGCGCGGAGTACGGCGTGGCCGCGCACTGGAAGTACAAGGAGAACGGGCAGGCCGGCGTGGACACCGAGCAGCTCGGCGACCTCGACGACATGACCTGGGTGCGGCAACTGCTCGACTGGCAGAGCGAGGTCACCGACCCGGGAGAGTTCCTGGACTCGTTGCGCTTCGAGGTCCAGCGGGCGGAGGTGTACGTCTTCACGCCCAACGGCGATGTCATCGCGCTGCCGGCGGGTTCGTCGCCGGTGGACTTCGCCTACGCCGTGCATACCGAGGTCGGGCACCGCACGATCGGCGCCCGGGTCAACGGCCGCCTGGTTCCGTTGGAGTCGGAGCTGGAGAACTCCGATGTGGTCGAGGTGCTGACCTCCAAGGCCGTGGGGGCCGGGCCGTCGCAGGACTGGCTGAGCTTCGTGAAGTCTTCGCGGGCCAAGGCGAAGATCCGGCACTGGTTCACCCGGGAGCGTCGCGACGAGGCGATCGAGCGGGGCAAGGACGCGATCGTCCGGTTGATGCGGAAGGAGGGATTGCCGCTCAAGCGGTTGCTGACCCACGATTCGCTGGGGGAGGTGGCCGCGCACCACAAGCTGGCCGACGTCTCCACCCTCTACGCCGCGGTCGGCGAGCACAGGATCAGCGCCCAGGCGGTCGTGCGCCGGGTGATCGACCTGCACGGCGGGGACGACGGCGCGGCCGAAGATCTCGCCGAGGGCGTGACGATCACCGGCACCCCGGCTCGCCGGAAGGTGGCGGCCGCCGAGTCGGGGGTGATGGTCTCCGGCACCCCGGATGTCTGGGTCAAGGTGGCCAAATGCTGCACGGCCGTGCCGGGCGATCCGATCCTGGGCTTCGTCACCAAGGGCGGGGGAGTGTCGGTGCATCGCAAGAGCTGCACGAACGCCGCTCACCTCATGCTCCAGGAGGAGCGGCTGGTCGAGGTCGAGTGGGCGGACAGCCCGCAGACGGCGTTCCTGGTGAATATCCAGGTCGATGCCCTCGACCGGGCACGCCTGCTCTCGGATATCACCCTGACCCTGTCGGACGCCCACGTGAACATCCTCTCCGCCACGATGAACACCACCCGTGACCGCGTCGCCCGGACCCGTTTCACCTTCGAAATGGCCGATTCCAAGCACCTCGACAACGTGATGGCCGCCGTGCGCGCCATCCCCGGCGTCTACGACGCCTTCCGCGTCACCCAATAGCCCGCCGACCCGGCAGTTGTCTGGCCGGATTTGCGGCGTGTCGGCGGTCAAGTGCCGGGTCGATTCGTGGCCTGTGGATGAGGTCCGCGCCGTACGCCGGAACGATGCAGGCTTGCCGCATGGTCGAGTACGCCGAGGACCCCGGTCGCGGTCCGGTCCATCAGTATCTCCCGCTGGGAGATCCGTTCACCTTCCGAGATGCTCTCGGATTCGGAGTCAGTGAGACCGAACTCCGGACCCTGGTTCGGGTCGGGGTCGTGCGTCGAGTGTTCCGGGGGGTCTACATCGACTCCATGGCCCCCGATAGCCAACGGGTTCGGGCACTGGCCATCGGGAAGGTGATCAGCCCGACCTCGGTCGTCACCGATGAGGCGGCCGGCTGGCTGCACATGATCGACCTCGATCCGCCCGGGGCGCGGATGGTGGCGCCCGATATCACCGTCTTCGAGACGGTCCCCGGGGCGCGGTTGCGCCGTCTCGGCGCGGCGAGCGGGGAGCGGGCGCTCTTGGATCGCGACGTGGACGTCGTCAACGGAGTCAACGTCACGACGCGCCTGCGAACCGCCCTGGACCTGGGCCGACTTCGCCATCGCGACCAAGCGTTCGCGTCCGTCGAAGCGCTGTTTCGATCGGGTGCCTTCACCAAGGAGGATCTACTGCGCGAGTTGCCGAGGTTTCGCGGCATGCGTTACGTGGTTCAGCTCAGGGACCTGGTGACGTTGGTCGACGCCCGTGCGCAATCGGCTCCCGAATCGATCATCCGCCTTCGTTGCCTCGACCACGGCCTCCCCGCACTGGAACCCCAGATGGCGGTGCGCGATCCGGATACCGGCGCGCGGGCCTTCCTCGACCTGGGCAATGACGACCTGAAGTTCGCCGTTGAGTTCGATGGTCGGGCCTGGCACGAAGGTGCCCGGGCCGAGGCACACGACGCACGGCGCCGGGCGTGGCTGCGGAGACTCGGCTGGCGCATCGTCGTGCTGACCGGTGGAGATGTCTACGGCGTACCTCGCGAGCACACGGTGCAGGTGATTCGCCGTGCGCTCGATGCTCACCGTCCGCCCCATCGACCCGGCAGTTAGCCGCCGACACGCCGCAAATCTGGCCAGATAACTGCCGGGTCGACGAAGTCGACCAGGTAGTTGTCCTCACTGCCGGGTCGGCTAGGAGGAGAATTCGGAGGAGACGCCGCGGGCGAGTTCGAGGAAAGAGCGGCGAGAGACGAGATTCTCTTCCAGATCGGCGACGCGGGTCGTGTTGCCGGCCTTCCGTGCGGCTTCGAGTTCCTTCTCGGCCTTCGCGATGGCGGCCTCCAGCTTGGCGATCATGTCGTCGGCGCGGGCGGACTTCTCCGGATCGGTGCGCTTCCACTTCGCTTCTTCATGGCCGCGGATGGCCTGCTCGACCTTGCGCAGACGCGCCTCGAAGCCCTGCACCTTGTCCTTGGGCACCTTGCCGGCCGCGTCCCACCGCTCCACGATGTCCCGGAACGAACGCTTGGCCGCGTCCGCATCCTTGATCGGCAACAACGCCTCGGCCTCGGTCAGGATCTGCTCCTTGACCACCGCATTGTCGGCATACTCCCGCTCGACGGCGGCATTGGCCGCGTCGCGAGCCCCGAAGAACGTGTCCTGGGCCGCCCGGAATCGCCTCCACAACTCTTCGTCGGTCTCCCGCGGAGCCGGGCCGGCGGCCTTCCACTGCCGCATCAGATCGCGGAACTTGCCCGCGGTCGGGCCCCATTGAGTGGAGTCCGCCAGTGCCTCGGCCTGACTCGCCAGCCGCTGCTTGGCGACTCGGGCACCCTCGCGTTGTTCGTTCTGCTCGGCGAAGTGGGCCTTCCGGCGGCGGGTGTAGGCCGTGCGAGCGCTCGAGAAGCGCTTCCACAGCGCGTCGTCGGACGCCCGGTCCAGCCGGGGCAGTGCCTTCCATTCCTCGAGGAGCTCGCGGAGCTTGATCGCGCCGTTGCGCCAATCGCTGCCGCCCGCCAACGCCTCGGCCGTCTCCACCAGGACGGTCTTCTTGGCGCGGGACTGCTCGATCCGGGCCGCGCGCTCGGCCTTGCGGGCCTCCCGTTGCTGATCGATCACCGTCCCCAGCGCGCCCAACCTCGTGTCCAGGGCGGCGAGATCTCCGACCGCGTTGGCCTCGACGACCTGAGCGCGCACCACCGCGACCGACTGCGAGGCCTCATCCGGGGGCAGCACGCCGGCGGATATCCGCTTCTCCAGCAGTTCCACCTCGAAGGCCAACGCGGCGTACCGCTCGGTGTAGAAGCGCAGTGCCTCTTCGGGGGGACCTTCGGGGTATTGCCCGACGGGGCGTTCGCCGTCGGGAGTCAGCACGAAGACGGTGCCGTCTTCGGCGACTCTTCCCCACTCGTGAGTCGACACAGGTTGACCCTTCACCATCGCAATCGCCGCGCGGTGCGGACGATGTGACCAATGCTAGCGACCGCGGCGTCTCCGGAAGCGGGAATCCGGTGACGCGGCGGAAGCGCCGATGCTAACCCGGGTCGGCACTCTGGGTAGGCTTCGCCGGTGCTAGTAGCCGGCTTTCCCGCGGGATCCTGGGGCACCAATTGCTACCTGGTGGCGACCGCGCCCGGAACCGAGTGCGTGGTGGTGGATCCCGGACAGGACGCCTCCGACACGGTGGCGGCCCTGGTGGCGGAACACCGCCTCAAACCCGTCGCGGTGCTCGTCACTCATGGTCACGTCGATCACATGTGGTCGGTGGCGCCGGTGGCCGGCTGCTACGACAGTACGGCGTACATTCATCCGGCGGACCGCCACCTGCTGACCGATCCGATGGCCGGGATCTCGCCCGCGACCGCCGCCCTGCTCCTGGGCGGCCAGCACACTTGGGCCGAGCCGGAGGACGTCCGCGAACTCGCCGACGGCCAGTCGATCGAGCTTGCCGGACTCAGTTTCACCGTCGATCACACGCCCGGGCATACCCCGGGCTCGGTGGTCTTCCGCACCTCGTCCGCGGCAGAGGCCGGAGCCAGTCTGGAGGCCGGCGAGATCATGTTCGCCGGAGACCTGCTGTTCAAGGGTTCGATCGGACGCACGGACCTCCCGGGTGGCGACTCCGTGGTCATGACCCGGAGCCTCCGCGACAAGGTCCTGCCGCTCGCCGACGAGGTGGTCGTGCTGCCGGGACACGGAGAGAGGACGAGCATCGGGCACGAACGCCTGACCAACCCGTTCCTGCTCGAGCTCTCGGAGTTCGCGCCCGGTGAGTCCCGGTGAGTCCCGATGAGTCCCGGTGAGTCCCGATGAGTAAGGTCGCGCCGCTGAGCGGTTTCCCCGAGTTGCTTCCGGCCCAGCGAGTGGTGGAGCGCGAGGTGATCGGCTCATTGTCGCGCACCTTCGAGTTGCACGGATTCGCCAACATCGAGACCCGGGTCGTCGAGCCGGTCGACCGGTTGTCCAAGGGCGGCGAGATCGACAAGGAGATCTACCTCCTGCGCCGGCTCCAGGAGGCCGGGGCCAAGGATGCGGGCCTCGGTCTGCACTTCGACCTGACCGTGCCGTTCGCCCGGTACGTACT
>JBOFLE010000167.1:0-19383 GCA_051657705.1 Nocardioides sp.
CTTGTCACGTATAGCACCCCAACTATTTACCTCGGATGCACTGAATTCCTACCAGAGACCGGGCACTGTGAAGGATATGGCGAACACATCGAAACCCACGCGAACCCTCTTGCCGATGGCGGGCCTCACGCACTCGAACCGGAGCCCGGTCACCTGCCACCTGCGCTGTGGCGACGCGTGCGCGAAGCCCGCGCCTAACCGCACCGACACCTCCTACTTCCGCGACATCGCGGCCCGAGCGCTCAGTCGGCGAGCGGTCCTGGGCGGCCTGACGGTGTCCGGCGCGGTGGCCGCCGGCGGTGGGTTCTCGGCGGCCGCGGCCTCGGCTCCGGCCACCGGCCCGTCTCCGATGGCGGCGCGCCGGCCCACCGGCCTCGATTTCCAGCCGATCTCTCCGGTCGCCGTCGACGTAGACGACATGACGGTGCCGGACGGCTACTCCTGGCAGCCGTTGATCCGGTGGGGTGACCCGATCCTGCCCGGTGCGCCGGCCTTCGATCCGGCCAATCCGACCCCGGAGGCCCAGGCCGGCCAGTTCGGCTACAACTGCGACTACCTCGACGTCATCGAGACCAATCGGGCCGGCACCCGGGGTTTCCTGGTCGCGAATCACGAATACACCAACGAAGAGATCATGTTCCCTCCCGAGACGGACCCGGCGACGGTGATCCGCTCCGCCATGGCCGCGCACGGCATGTCCGTGGTCGAACTGCGGCGTTCCCGGCGCGGCCGGCCCTGGACGTATGCTTCCGGCGCGCCGCTGAACCGACGCTTCACGGCCGAGACCGAGTTCCGGCTCGACGGCCCGGCCGCGGGATCCGATCTTCTCAAGACGGCAGAGGATCCGTCCGGCCGGAAGGTCCGCGGCACTCTCAACAACTGCGCCGGCGGGACCACGCCATGGGGCACCGTGTTGTCCGGCGAGGAGAACTGGAACCAGTACTTCCTCGCCGCCGGCACCGATCCCAAGGAGGCGCGGTACGGGCTCGCGGACGACGAGGACGAGCGCAATTGGCGGTCGGTGGATCCGCGGTTCGACGCCACCCGGCCGGAGTCGGTCAACGAGCCCAACAAGTTCGGCTGGATTGTCGAGATCGACCCGACCCGGCCGCGCTCGACCCCGGTGAAGCACACCGCGATGGGTCGGTTCAAGCACGAAGGTGCCAACGTGATCATCGACGAGTCGGGTCGCGTGGTGGCCTACATGGGCGACGACGAGCGTTTCGACTACGTGTACCGCTTCGTGTCCAAGAGGCGGTTCCGGCGCGGTAGCGGGCCGGCCGCCGCTCGCCACAATCGCAGGCTGCTGTCCGAGGGGGACCTGTCGGTTGCCCGGTTCACCGGCGACGGGCTGGACGACGGGATCAGCGACGGGACCGGCGAGTGGCTGCCGCTGACTCGTGACGGCAAGTCGATGGTGCCGGGCTTCACCCTCACCGAGGTGCTGGTCTACACCCGGCTGGCCGCCGACGCCCTCCAACCAACCAAGATGGATCGTCCCGAGGATGTCCAGCCGTCCCTCCCGGGAAGGTACGGCGGCAACGGGAACGTCTACATCGCCTGCACCAACAACACCGACCGCGGCAAACCCGACAAGGAAGGGCCGACCGAGCCCAACCCGCGCCCGGCGAACAAGGACGGTCACGTCGTTGAGATCGTGCCCTCGGGCGGCGATCACACCGCGGACGGCTTCGAGTGGAACCTGTTGCTGATCTGTGGCGATCCGGCCACTGCGGGGACCTACTTCGGCGGCTACCAGGGTGAGGTGTCGCCGATCGCCTGCCCGGACAACGTGGCGTTCGATTCGGAGGGCAATCTCTGGGTCGCCACCGACGGGCAGCCCAGGGCTCTGACGCTGTCCGACGGTCTCTACAAGGTGCCGGTCGCCGGGCCGGAGCGCGGCCGCGTGCAGCAGTTCCTGGCGGTGCCGACCGGGGCCGAGACCTGCGGTCCGGTGATTCACGACCGGGAAGGCTCGGTGTTCGTGGCCGTGCAGCATCCCGGCGAGGACGGCACCTGGGACGCCCAGCAATCGGGGTTCCCCGACTTCGTGCCGTCCGGAGCGGCGGCACCGGCGGGCGACTTCGCCGGGCCTCGGCCGACGATCGTCCAGGTCACCCGGAACACGTAGCGGCAGAGCCGCGAGGTGTCGCCGGACGTGGTAGCTTGAGTCCGCTCCTGGACCCAGGAGTGCCACCAACGCTTGCAGCAGGGGGAAGCCGGTCCAAGTCCGGCGCTGACCCGCAACCGTAGGCCCGCCCGACATACCGGGCGTGGCGAGCCGGAACACCCGCTGTGACGCGTCCTAACGCACGCTGTCGAGGAATGCGGCGAGTGGGGCCCGATGCCAGGGCACTGCCTTCTCGTCGTCGCAGCGGGAAGGAATCCATGCAATCGCGTCTCACCGCGCCACGGCCCAGGCTGGCCCGAACCTCCCTGTCGGTCGCACTCACCGTGGGTGCGTTGGCCGCCGGCTCCCTGGCGCCGCACCCGGCGGCGGCCAGCGCGGCCGCGGCCCCCCCCACGCTCAACCCGCCCACGGCCGCCGCGGCGGACTGGCTCGCCGGCGAGCTCACCGACGGCCTGATCGTCAACCCCACCTTTGGTGGCTTCAACGACTACGGCCTCAGCATCGACACCGGATTCGCGCTCGCCGAGATCGGGCGACGGGCACCCGTGCTCGCCGAGGTCCGCATGGCGGTCGCCGAGAACGTGAAGAGCTACACCACCGGGGTCGATTTCGGTTCCGACGACGTCTATGCGAGCGCGGTGGCCAAGGCCGCGGCCTTCGCCGAGCGGAGTGGGGACGACCCGGCGGCGTACGGCGGCGTCGACCTGATCGACCAACTCGACGGCCTGGTGAGCGGCAGCGCCCCGATCGCCGGGCGAATCGAGGATGCTCCGGAGACCGGAACCGATGACTTCGCCAACGTGATCGGTCAGGCCTTCGCCGTCGAAGCGCTTATCAGGCAAGACCATCCGAAGGCCGATTCGGCGCTTGAGTTCCTGCTCCAACAGCAGTGCGGCGACGGCTACTTCCGGCTGATGTTCAACGCGGACAAGAGCGCGGCCGACCAGTCCTGCAACGGCGGCACCGCCGACGAGAGCGCTGCCGACACCGACGTCACCGCACTGGTGCTGCTCAGCCTGCAACGCAGCGGGACCTCGGCGGCACCGGCCACCGAGGCCATGGACAAGGCGGTGGCCTGGCTCAAGTCCACCCAGGCGGCGGACGGCTCCTGGGGCGGGGGACCGGCGACGGAGAAGCCGAACACCAACAGCACCGGCCTGGCCGGCTGGGCACTCGGCGTCGCCGGCAAGACCAAGGCAGCGGCCAAGGCCGCCGCGTTCGTGCGACGTCACCAGAGCGTGTTCCGCCGGGCCTGCAACAAGCCGCTCGCCCGGCATAACGGAGCCATCGCCTACGACCTCGCGGCCTTCAAGGTCGCGCGCAAGGACGGCATCACCGACGAGACCTCCGATCAGTGGCGGCGCGCCACCACCCAGGCGGCGCCGGTCCTGACGTATGCCAAGACGCGGCCGGGCGCTCCGCGGCTCCAGCCGCCGAGGCGGGTGGTGCGCGCCGGCCAACGGGTGAAGCTCGAGGTCACCCGGCTCGAGATGGGCGAGCGGATCTGCCTGGTCAACAAGAGAACGAAGAAGGGCAAGTCGCGAGTCGCCGACGCGGGTGTCGAGCGGATCTCGATCAAGCCGGCCCGGGCCGGCCGGGTGAAGTACTGCGTGTACTCCATCCGCGGTCGCGACTGCGTCGTGGTGCGGGTGCGGGGTCGCTGACATGACGAGGGTGATCACTCGTCGGCTCGCCGCGACGCTGACCACGATCCTGGTGACGGGGTTCATGACCGTCGTGGGCACGGGCGCGCTGCTCGCGGCACCCGCACACGCGGCGGCCTGTTCGGGCTCGACCGGAGTGACCGTGGTCGTCGACTTCAAGCAGCTCGGCGGAGGAGTCGCGCAGGGGTGCGACTCCGCGGGTGGCGGGAAGGCCGCGTCGTCGGTGTTCCCGGCCGCGGGCTTCCCATTGACCTACGTGCAGCGCTCCCCGGGTTTCGTCTGCAAGGTCTCCGGCAAGCCGTCGACGAGTTGTGTGAACACGCCGCCGGCCACGGCCTATTGGAGCCTGTGGTGGTCCGACGGCAAGTCGGGTACCTGGACCTATTCGGCGGTCGGTGTCGGATCGTTGAAGGTCCCGTCCGGTGGATACCTCGCGTTCTCCTGGCAGGGGCAGGCCGCCAAGGCGGCGCCGGGAGTCACACCCGCGCGGCGTGCGGCGGCCCCGGCGCCGTCCTCGCCGTCGTCGTCGCGGCCGGATCCGACACCGGACGATGAGCCGAGCACGGGTTCCGGGTCCTCCGGTTCCGGCGGCGGCACGTCGCCGTCGAAGTCACCGAACGGCGCGAGCTCCACGTCCGGCGGCTCGTCGGCGCCGGCTGGACAGGGGGGCGACGATGCGGACGGCGGGGCGAGCGACGAGGCGGACGGCGGCGCGACCGACGAGGCCGACGACGGTGGGACCGACGAGGCGGATCAGGCGGACGAGCGATCGTCGAGTGGCGACCCGGACGGCTCCGGCCAGACACCGTCGACCGGGACCGGTGGCGCGACCGATACCGAGACCGGGGACGGGTCGGTGGACGTCGAACTCGCGGCCGCCGAATCCGGCAACGACGCCGGCTCGCCCGCCTGGCTCGCGGTCGGTGTCCTGATGCTGATCCTGGTCGGCATCGGCTGTGTCGTCTGGACTCGGCGCAAGGGAAGCATGAGTTCGTGAGGAACGGGCCGTCGCGAGATCTCCACCCCCTGGCCTGGTGGGTCTGGGCCGGGGGGCTCGCGGTGGCCGCGTCGCTGACCACGAACCCTTTCGTGTTGCTGCTGTTCGTCGCCGCGGCCGCCTTCGTGGTGCTGGCCAGGCGCGGGGAGCAGCCGTGGGCCCTCGGATTCCGGCTCTATCTCATGCTCGGCATCCTGATGGTGGCCATCCGGGTGGGGTTCCGGATCCTGCTCGGCGGCGGCTATCCCGGAACCGTGATCTGGGTGCTGCCCGAGATCCCGCTACCGGAGTGGGTGCTCGGGATCAGGTTGCTCGGTCCGGTGACCCGGGAATCGCTGCTGTCGGGACTGTACGACGGGATGCGGCTCGCGACGATCGTGATCTGCTTCGGCGCCGCCAACTCCTTGGCCAATCCCAAGCGGCTGCTGAAGTCGGTGCCGCCCGCGTTGTACGAGATCGGGACCGCCCTGGTAGTCGCGGTGACGGTCCTGCCTTCCCTGGTCGAGAGCGCGCGCAGGGTCCGGATGGCGCGAGAGCTCCGCGGCCCGGCGCACGGGACCGGGTCGGATGCGGATCGGCGCAGATTTCTCCGCCCGATCCGCGGCGTACGCCAACTGCTGGTTCCGGTGCTCGAAGACGCGCTCGATCGGTCGCTCCGGCTGGCCGCCGGGATGGACGCCCGGGGGTACGGGCGCCCCGCCGGGGGTCCGGCGGGCCGGCGGGGGCGTACCGGAGCGCTGATGCTGGCCGGGCTCGGCGGTATCTGCGTCGGCGCGTACGCGCTCCTCGACCAGACCGCCCCGCGATTCCTTGCCATGCCGATGCTGCTCGCCGGCAGCCTGAGCGCCGTGCTCGGGGTGTGGAGCGCCGGTCGCGGCGTGCGTGCGACCCGATACCGCCCGGACCGGTGGCGGGCGCCCGAGTTGTTGACCGTCGTCGCCGGGGTCTGCGCGGCCCTGCTCGGTTGGCTGGTAGCGCGGTACGAGGTCGCCCTGGCGTATCCGGCGCTCGACGCGATGCCCGAGGTGAGCCCCTGGATGCTGGCGGCGGCGCTCCTCGCCCTCGCGCCCGGCGTTCTCACGCCGCCCCCCTCGGCCACCCCCCGCCGAGACGTCACAAATGCACGCCGAGGCGTCACAAATGCACGGCGAGGCGTCACAGATGCACGGCGAGGCGTCGTAAATGCACGGCGAGACGTCACGGGAACCCGTCTTGGCCGGATCGGCGCGCGCACATGAGGCCGCTGTTGGAACTACGGGACGTCAGGCTCCGTTATGCCGAGTCCTTACCAGGGCACGGAGAGAAGCCACAGAAGGACGGTGTCCTGGCGGGGATCGAGCTGAGCATCGACGAAGGCGAGTTCATCGTGCTCTGCGGTCCGACGGGATCCGGGAAGTCGTCGTTGCTGGGCGTCGTGTCCGGACTGGTGCCCAACTTCACGGGTGGCACACTTTCCGGCGACGTACGGCTGGACGGCGAGTCGGTTATCGCCATGCCCGCACGCGAGCGCGTTCCGTCGATCGGTACCGTCGGGCAGAATCCGGCCGCGGGCTTCGTCACCGACACCGTCGAGGAGGAGCTCGCCTACGGGATGGAGCAGCTCGGCCTCCCGGCGCCGGCGATGCGCCGCCGCGTGGAAGAAACGCTCGATCTGCTCGGTATCGCGGAGCTACGGGCCAGAGATCTGCGGACACTGTCCGGGGGCCAACAACAGCGAGTCGCCATCGGTTCGGTGCTGACGATGCACCCGCGGCTGCTGGTCCTCGACGAGCCCACCTCGGCGCTCGATCCGACCGCCGCGGAGGACGTGTTGGCGACATTGACCCGCCTGGTCCACGACCTGGGGCTGTCCGTATTCCTGGCAGAACACCGGCTCGAGCGAGTGGTGCCGTTCGCCGACCGAGTCTGTGTACTTCGCGGCGACGGTTCGCTCGACAGCGGCCGGCCGGACGCCGTACTGCTGACGGCGCCGTTGGTACCTCCGATCGTCGAACTCGGCCGGATCGCCGGCTGGCGGCCACTCCCGTTGTCGGTGCGAGCCGCACGGAGGATGGCCGGGAGTCTGGTGATCGACGACAAATCGGCCATCGGAGACGATGTCGCCGAGCGCACTTCCGCGCCGTCCATCGAGATCCGGAGATTGTCGGTCACCTACGGCCACGCTTCCGCCCTGAGCGAGGTCTCGATCGACGCGGCGGCCGGTGACGTGACCGCCGTGATGGGGCGCAACGGTTCAGGTAAGTCGACCCTGTTGTGGGCGATTCACGGCGGTGGGCACCGCCGGCCAGGGGTATCCAGCGCCGGTGCGCCGAGGCGCGTACTCGGGCAGGTGCGGGTCTACGACGAAGATCCGTGCTCGTGGCGTCCGGAGCGTCGTCGCGGCGAAGTCGGCCTCGTCCCGCAGAATGCCGCCGACCTGCTCTACCTCGACAGCGTCACCGAGGAGTGCGCGGCAAACGATCGGGGCGCCGGACTGGACGCGGGAGCCACGCGCCGCCTGCTCGACTCGCTAGCCTCCGGCATCGCGGACCATGAGCACCCGCGGGACCTGTCCGAAGGTCAGCGACTTGCCCTGGTCCTGGCCATCGTCTTGGCATCCGGCCCTCGGGTAGTCCTGCTCGACGAACCGACCCGAGGCCTCGACAACCCCAGCAAGGCCAGGCTGTCCGAGACGCTTGGCGGGCTGGCCGCCGACGGGCACACGGTGCTGGTCGCCACCCACGATGTCGAGTTCGCCGCGATGGCCGCGACTCGAGTCTGGGTCATGGCCGACGGCGAGATCGTCTCCTCGGGTCCGGCACGGCGAGTTCTCGCGGAGTCCCCGGCCTTCGCCCCCCAGATCTCCAAGATCCTCGGGCCGCCTTGGCTGCGCTTCGACGAGGTGGTTGTCGCCCTGGCTCCGGCGGCGTCATGAGGGAGGGACGGTGACCCGCCCGGGCACCCAGAGCCGCTTGCTTCGGCTTCGGCTCCGGTCGGCGTCGATCCTGACGGTGGCCTCCGCCGCCGGCCTGGTCATGCTCGTCTGGCCGCTGCTGGTGCACGGTGCCGGCAGCGCGCGTATGCAGCCGCCGTTCTTGTTCGTCGCGCTCCTGCCCCTCGTCTTGGTGGTGGTGTTGGCCGAGCTCAGCGAAGGCGGTATCGACTCCCGAGTCTTGGCGTTGCTGGGCGTACTCGTCGCGGTGGTCTGCGTATTGCGCGGAATCAGCGCCGGCACCGCCGGAGTCGAACTGGTCTTCTTCATGCTGATCTTGGCCGGCCGGGTCTTCGGTCCGGGTTTCGGCTTCGTCCTGGGTTGCACCGCTTTGTTCGCATCGGCTCTGGTAACCGCTGGCGTCGGGCCATGGCTGCCGTACCAGATGCTGGTGGCCGGTTGGGTCGGGATGGGGGCCGGACTCCTGCCGGTACGTCGTCGTTCGATGGCCGGTGAGGTCGCCATGCTGGTGGGGTACGGCGTGCTGGCGGCGTACTCGTACGGCGTGCTGATGAACCTCAGTTCGTGGCCGTTCCTGCTGGGTATCGATGTGCCCGGCGCGTCCAGCCAGCTCGCGTTCGTGCCGGGAGATCCGGTGCTGGCCAACCTGAAGCGATTCGGCGTCTACACGCTGGTGACCTCCACCGGTAGCTGGGACACCGGTCGCGCGATCACCACGGCGATCGCGCTGATCGTTCTCGGTCCTGCCGTGCTCACCACCCTCCGCCGAGTTTCCCGCCGTGTCCACATCACCGCGACGGCGGAGCCCGCGCTCACCGAAACGCGGCCGCAGGTGGTCGGCTAACGCCGTACGACGAGGATCCGGTCGTCGGCGGGGCTCGGATCGCCCCGCCCGTCTCGATTGGATGTCAGCATCCACAGATCGCCGTTCGGTGCTACCTCGATCGTGCGGAGCCGCCCGTAGGCGCCGACGAAGAAGCCCTGGGGAGCGCGCGCTCTACCGGAAGAGACATCGATTCGCCACAGCCGCTCGCCGCGGAGCGCGGCCAGCCAGAGCGTGCCGTCCGCGTACGTCAACCCGGACGGTGAAGCCTCGTCGGTGTTCCAGACCACCTGAGGGCCGAGGACCGGGATACCATCGACCTCGGCAGGTCCTTCCCCTTCGACCAGGGGCCATCCGTAGTTGCCGTCCTTGCGGACCAGGTTGAGCTCGTCCCAAGCGTTCTGGCCGAACTCGCTCGCCCAGAGTGTTCCGTTGTCATCGAACGCGAGCCCTTGGACATTGCGGTGGCCCCAGCTCCAGATCGGCGAGGTGGGGTCCGGGTTTCCAGGCGCGGGCTCGCCGGACCTGGTGATCCGGAGGATCTTGCCCCCGAGGTTGCCGCGGTCCTGAGCGAGTTCACCGACTCCGGTCTCGCCGGTGGAAGCGTAGAGGTTTCCGTCGGGACCGAACGCCAGCCGCCCGCCGTCGTGGATGTTGCCGCTGGGGATGCCGTCCAGGATGACTTCCGGCGCGCCGAGTGTGCCACCGTCGTAGGTAGCGCGCACGATGCGGTTGTCGCGGTCGGTGGTGTAATAGAGGAACAGTTGCCGATCTTCGTCGAAGTCGGGGGAGACGGCGACGCCCATGAGTCCGCCTTCGCCGCGGGGAGCGGCGGCGTCGATCTTGCCGATCTCGCGCGGCGCGGCCCCGGTCGGGATGGCGAGCACCCGGGTGGTGTCCCGCTCGGTGACGATGGCGGTTCCGTCGGGTAAGAAGTCCAGTCCCCACGGGACGGCAAGGCCGGTGGCGATGGTGTCGACGACTCGCGGTACGCCAGACTCGCTGTCGTCGGTCGCGTTCGGGGTCTCGGCCTGTGCCTCATTCTGGGCGGTGACGGCGACACTCGGCTCGTCAACGGGCTCGAGGTCGGGGCCGTCGCCACCCAGAGTCGACGAGCAGGCACTGCTCGTGATGGCGAGCACGGTCAAACCCCAGGCCGTCCAGAGCTTCCGCACAGTGGTGAGCCTGACATCATCGTCCTAATCGTGACCGCCTTCCGCACGTTTTTGTGACCTGTCGGCGTGCCTTTGTGACGCGTCGGCGTGTTTTTGTGACGCGTCGGCGCGGGTGGCACCGACGCTGGCGAGGACCACGCAGGCGATCGCGAGTACCTGGACCGGGTGGAGCAGTTCGCGGAGGATGAGGGCGGCGGCCAGCGCCGCGGCGGCTGGTTCGAGGCTCATCAGGATCCCGAACACGCCGGCCGGCAGGCTGCGCAACGCCGTGGTCTCCAGCCCGTAGGGCACGGCGGAACTCATCAGCCCGACCACCAGGCCGATCAGCAACACGCGGGCGCTCGGCGCCTCGCCGTCCAGACCAACCAGGGCGAACGGGGTGATCCCCAACGCGGCGATCAGGCTGGCGGCGGCCAGGCCCGAGATGCCGGGAAGCCGCCGCGACATCCGAGCGCCCAGGAGGATGTACGCGGCCCAGGCCGCCCCGGCCAGGGCGGCGAAGGCCGCGCCGGCCCAGTTCAGCCCGTTGGGGGCGAATCCCAGCGACACGACGCCCAGGCCCGCCAGCGCCACCCACACCAGGTCCCGCGGCCGGCGTGAGCTACCGGCCGCGACGGCCAGCGGGCCGAGGAACTCGATCGTGACCGCGACGCCGATCGGTATCCGAGCGATGGACTGGTAGAAGGCCCAGTTCATGCCGCCCAGGACGACGCCAAAAGCGACGATCAGCGACCAGTCGGGCCGCGACAGCCGTGGCCACGTCCGGGAGCGACGGGAGACCCGGGGCAGGAACGGCAGCAGGATCACGGCGCTCGCGGACAGCCGGAGCCACGTCACCACCGTGGGGGCTGCTTCGTCGAAGACGCTCTTCCCGGCCGCCGAGCCGAGCTGGACCGACGCGATGCCGGCCAGCACCATCCAGATCGCGGTGGCCCGCCGAGGAGAGGAGATTTCCATCGTCGTGGGTCGGTTCGCTTGTCGGCCGGAGGGTCTATGGTCGAGATCATGGTAGGTGAGACGGACACCGAAGCTCCGGAGGCCCAGTCTCCGACGACGCTCCTTCTGGTGGGGACCCGCAAGGGCCTGTGGATCGGCAGGTCGGACACCGCGCGCGCCGAGTGGAGCTGGACCGGCCCGCACTTCCCGATGGAGGAGGTGTACTCCTGCCTGCTCGATCTCCGGCGGCCGACTCCGCGGCTGTTCGCGGGCTCCTCGTCGTCGTGGCTCGGGCCACAGGTCTGGCGCTCCGACGACCTGGGCGCGACCTGGCAGGAGACGCCGGGCGGCGCCGTACGGTTCCCGGAAGGCGCCGGCGCCACGGTGGCCCGGGTCTGGCAGCTGACGCCTGGTACGTCGCCGGAGGTCGTGCACGCCGGTACCGAGCCGGCGGCGATCTTCACCTCGCGTGACGGTGGCGAGAACTTCGAACTGGAGCGGGCGCTGTGGGATCACCCTCATCGCGAGCACTGGGGGGCCGGTTTCGGCGGTCAGGCGTTCCACACGATCCTTCCGCATCCGACCGAGCGGGAATCACTGATTGCGGCACTCTCGTCCGGTGGCGTCTACCGCACCGACGACCTCGGCCGGACGTGGTCCCCGGCCAACCAGGGAATCAAGGCCGAGTTCTTTCCGGGCGAGCGCAACTATCCGGAGTTCGGTCAATGCGTCCACAAGATCACCCGGCACCCCGATGCTCCCGATCGGTTGTTCCTGCAGAACCATGGCGGGGTCTATCGCTCCGACGACGGCGGTGATACCTGGGTCGACATCGCGCCGGGCCTGCCCGCGGAGTTCGGGTTCCCGATCGTGGTGCACCCACACCAGCCGGACACCGTCTACGTCTTCCCGCTGTCCGGAGCCGAGGGGCGCTACCCGGTGGACGCCAAGGCATCGGTCTGGCGCTCTCGGGACGCGGGTGAGACCTGGGAGGGGTTCGGGGACGGCCTGCCTCAGGCGTGCTATGTCGGCGTGATGCGCGACGCGATGGCCGCCGACAGCCACCGGACCGCGGGTCTCTACCTCGGCGGTCGTAACGGGGTGGTCCACCTGTCCACCGACGACGGGGAAACCTGGCGGGAGGCGGTCAGCGACCTGCCGGACGTGATGGTGGTCCGAGCCTACGCCGTGGGTTGATCGCCGCCTTCGTTCCCTGGCCGATCTCCCTGCCCGATCTCCGGGCGCCGATCTCTGGCAGGATGGTTGCCATGCCCTCGTACACCGTGGTCCGCGCCACACGCGTGGACGCCGCCCCGGAGCGGGTTCACGCGCTCGTCGACGACTTCCGCCAGTGGCGCGGTCGGTCGCCCTGGGAGGAGATAGACCCAGCCCTGGAGCGGAGCTACGCCGCCGACGCTTCGCCTGCCGATCTTCCGGGCGACGGGGCACAGCGATGACCACCCCCGACATCAAGCCTCGCTCCCGGGACGTGACCGACGGCCTGGAGAAGGCGGCCGCTCGCGGGATGTTGCGCGCGGTCGGCATGCAGGACGAGGACTTCGCCAAGCCTCAGATCGGCGTCGCCTCCTCGTGGAACGAGATCACGCCGTGCAACCTGTCGCTGGACCGCTTGGCCAAGGCGGTCAAGAACGGCGTCCACGCCGCCGGCGGCTATCCGCTGGAGTTCGGCACGATCTCGGTCTCCGACGGCATCGCCATGGGACACGAGGGCATGCACTTCTCGCTGGTCTCCCGGGAGGTGATCGCCGACTCGGTCGAGACCGTCATGATGGCCGAACGCCTCGACGGCTCGGTGCTGCTCGCCGGCTGCGACAAATCGCTGCCCGGGATGATGATGGCCGCGGCGCGCCTCGACCTGGCCAGCGTGTTCTTGTACGCCGGATCGATCATGCCGGGTCAGGTCGACGGCCGTGATGTCACCATCATCGACGCCTTCGAGGCGGTCGGCGCCTGCCTGGCCGGACGGATCACCCGCGCGGAGGTCGACAAGATCGAGCGCGCGATCTGTCCGGGCGAAGGCGCCTGTGGCGGGATGTACACGGCGAACACCATGGCATCGGTCGGCGAGGCGATCGGTATGTCGCTGCCGGGGAGTGCGGCGCCGCCCGCGGTCGACCGGCGCCGGGACGGCTTCGCGCACCGGTCCGGCGAAGCGGTGGTCGGGTTGCTCCGCCAGGGCATCACCGCCCGGCAGATCATGACCAAGCCGGCGTTCGAGAACGCGATCGCGGTGGTGATGGCCCTGGGCGGATCCACCAACGCCGTCCTGCATCTCCTGGCGATCGCCCGTGAGGCCGACGTCGATTTATCCCTGGACGACTTCAACCGGATCGGCGAGAAGGTCCCGCACCTGGGCGACCTCAAGCCGTTCGGGCAGTTCGTCATGAACGACGTCGACAAGGTCGGCGGTATCCCGATGGTGATGCGAGCGCTGCTGGACGCCGGTCTGATGCACGGTGACGTGCTCACCGTCACCGGCAAGACGATGGCCGAGAACCTGGCGGACCTCGCGCCGCCCGATGTCGACGGCAAGATCATCCGGGCACTGGAGGAACCCATTCACGCGACCGGCGGGATCACCATCCTGCACGGCTCGATGGCTCCAGAGGGGGCGGTGGTCAAGTCGGCCGGTTTCGACACCTCGGTGTTCCGCGGCACCGCCCGGGTGTTCGACGGTGAGCGGGCCGCCCTGGATGCGCTCGCGGAGGGCCGGATCCAGCCGCGAGACGTGCTGGTCATCCGGTACGAAGGGCCGAAAGGAGGGCCCGGGATGCGCGAGATGCTCGCGATCACGGGCGCTATCAAGGGGGCAGGCTTGGGCAAGGATGTGTTGCTGATCACCGATGGCAGATTCTCTGGGGGGACGACCGGGCTATGCGTAGGCCACATCGCGCCCGAAGCCGTCGACGGGGGACCGATCGCCTTCGTTCGGGACGGCGATCCGATCGTCCTGGATGTCGCCAATCGGAGGATCGACGTCGAGGTCGACGACCTGGAGTCCCGCAAGGCCGGCTGGGTGCCGAACCCTCCGAAGTACACGCGCGGCGTGCTGGGCAAGTACGCCAAGGTCGTGCAGTCCGCCGCCCATGGCGCGGTCTGCGGCTGACGCCTCCCTGCCCTTCACGCTGTGATCGAGTCGCGGATCAATCGAATACTGATCGGTTTCACCGCATCGGCGCTGGTGGTATCGGTGCTCGGGTCGTGGCTGCTGGAGCGCGCGGTCTCCGGCGGCGAGGAGCGGACCGCGTCGGCCCGCTCGGACGGTCGGTCGAGCGCGCTCGACCAGGCGACCGCGGCGCCCGAACGGTCTCGGACCCCGCCGCCACGTCCGGCTTCCGGACCGCCGGACCCCTGGACCGACGAGCTACCCGGTGGCCGGGACCGGATTTTCGAGCGGGACACCTTCCTGGTCGCCTACTACGGGACCGCGGGCAGCGGCGTGCTCGGCGTACTCGGCGAGGACGATCCGGACCGGATCATGTCGCGGCTCCGGACCACCGGCAACCGCTTCCTGCGCCGTGGCGAACGGCTGCTACCGGTCTACGAGCTGATCGTGACGGTGGCCGATGCCAAGCCCGGCAAGGACGGGGACTACAGCCACCACATCGCTCGTGAGCACGTCGAGGAGTACGTCGCGGCCGCCCGCCGCAACGAGGTGCTGCTGGTGCTGGACATCCAGCCCGGGCGGGGCTACTTCCTCGACGCGGCCAAGCACTGGGAGTGGGCGCTCCGCGACCCGTGGGTCGGCCTCGCGTTGGATCCCGAATGGCGGATGTATCCGCGCCAGGTGCCCGGGCGGGTGATCGGCTCGGTGGGCGCCTGGGAGGTCAACCGGGTCGCCGCCTGGCTGGCCACGCTCACCGAACGGGGCGGCCTTCCGGAGAAGCTGTTCATGGTGCATCAGTTCCGTCTCGACATGATCCGGGACATCGACCAAGTCCGCAGACAGCCCGGGCTGGCGATGGTGCAGCACGTCGACGGGTTCGGGAACCCGGGCCAGAAGCTGGCCACCTATCGGACGGTGGCCCGACCCCGGCAGTTCACCATGGGGTTCAAGCTCTTCTACGACGAGGACAGGCCCCGGATGCCGCCGGCCTGGGTGCGACGGATGCGGCCCGAGGTGCGCTTCGTCAGCTTCCAGTAGCGTGAGATGCTGGCTCCTTGAGTTCCACACGCCGCGCACTCAGCCGGGCCGAGTCGGGCAAGAGCCTCGACCGCGCCGAGGTCGAGGCATTGCTCGCCGCCCGTGATGACGAGCTGCGGCGATTGACAGCGGTCGCCCGGCGGATCCGGACCGTCTCCGCGCGATTCCCCGGCGCGGTGACCTACTCGCGCAAGGTGTTCATCCCGCTCACCCGGCTCTGCCGGGATCGCTGTCACTACTGCACGTTCGCGGATGCGCCGAGCTCGCTCCGCAGATCCGGGGAGCCGCTCTTCCTGAGCCGCGCGGAGGTGCTGGCGATCGCCCGGGCGGGTGCCGCCGCCGGTTGCAAGGAAGCGTTGTTCACCCTCGGGGACCGGCCGGAGAGTCGTTGGCCGGCGGCCAGGCAATGGCTGGAAGAGGCCGGCTACGAATCCACCTTGGAGTACCTGCGGGCGATGGCGATCGTCGTCCTGGAGGAGACCGGCCTGTTGCCACACCTCAATCCGGGGGTGATGTCGTGGGCGGAGCTGAACCGGCTCAGGCCGGTGGCGGCGTCGATGGGAATGATGCTGGAGACCACCTCCCGGCGACTGTTCGACGAGCCCGGCGGCGCGCACTATCGGTCGCCGGACAAGGATCCGGCCGTGCGGATCCGGGTGATCGAGGACGCCGGACGGTTGAACATCCCGTTCACCACCGGTCTGCTGATCGGGATCGGTGAGACCCGGTCCGACCGGGCCGACTCGTTGCTGGAGTTGCGAAGGATCGAGCGGGCCTATGGCGGGATCCAGGAGGTGATCGTCCAGAATTTCCGGGCGAAGGCCGGTACTCCGATGGGCTCGGCACCCGATCTACCGCTCACCGAGTACCTCGCCACGATCGCGACCGCCGCGGTCCTGATGGGGTCGGGGGTCCCGATCCAGGCGCCCCCCAATCTGGTGGATCTCGCCGAGTGTCGGCTGTTGCTGGATGCCGGGATCGCCGACTTCGGCGGAATCAGTCCGGTGACCCCCGACCATGTCAATCCCGAGCGACCCTGGCCCGCGATCGACGCCCTCGGGCAACTCTGCCGCGACGCCGGACTGGTGCTGCGCGAGCGACTGACCGTGTACCCCCACTACGCACCGCGGGGCGCCGCCGAGTCGCGGTGGCTGGATCCTCGGCTGCTGCCGCATGTCCGGGCGCTGGCAGATCCCGAAGGCCTGGCCGACCGGGCGGCGGATCCGGTCGGCAGGCCGTGGCAGGAGACCGGGCTTCCGGAGAGCTCGGGCCGGGTGGGCCTGCATCGAGACATCGATACCTCCGGTCGGTCGAGCGAACGGCGCGGCGACTTCGACGAGGTGTACGGCGATTGGTCGACGACTCGGGAGGCGGCCAGGAAGCTGCCGTTCTCGTCCACATCGGCGGGGACATCAGCGGTGGCTTCGGCGGGGCCATCGACGGGGACACCGACCGGCGCGTCGGCGGCCGGCGCGCGGCAGCCGCATCGGATGGACGGCGAGATCGTTGCCGCGCTGAAGGTCGCCGAGACGCGTCCGGATGGGTTGACCGACTCGCAGGCGCTGAGCCTGCTCACCGCGAGCGGAGCCGACCTGCACGAGGTATGCGCCCTGGCCGACCGGATGCGTCGGGAGGCGGTCGGCGACGAGGTGACCTATGTGGTCAATCGCAATATCAACTTCACCAACATCTGCTACGTCGGCTGCCGATTCTGCGCCTTCGCGCAACGTAAGTCCGACCCCGACGCCTACACGCTCTCGCTCGACGAGATCGCCGCGCGCGCTGCGGAAGCGGTCGCGTCGGGCGCGACCGAGGTGTGCCTGCAGGGCGGCATCGACCCGGCGCTGCCCGCCCTGGCCTATTTCGAGATCGCCCGGGCGGTGAAGCGAGCCGCTCCGGGCGTTCACCTGCATGCGTTCTCGCCGATGGAGATCATGAACGGCGTGGCCAGGACCGGGCTCTCGATCCGGGAGTTCTTGCAGGGCCTGCGCGAGGCCGGTGTCGACTCGCTGCCGGGCACCGCCGCCGAGATCCTCGACGACGAGGTCCGCTGGATCCTCACCAAGGGCAAGCTTCCCGCGGCGCAGTGGGTGGAGGTCGTCACCACCGCCCACGAACTCGGCATCCCGACCACCGCGACGATGATGTATGGGCACGTCGACCACCCGCGGCACTGGATCACGCATCTGCGCTTGCTGGCCGAGCTTCAGCGCCGGACCGGTGGCTTCACCGAGTTCGTGCCGCTGCCGTTCGTCCACCGGTCCAGTCCGATCTACCTGGCCGGCGTGGCGCGTCCCGGTCCGTCGCGACGTGACAATCGGGCGGTACACGCGGTCGCGCGCATCGTGTTGACCGGTGCGATCGACAACGTCCAGTGCTCCTGGGTCAAACTCGGACCGGACGGTTGCGCGGACGTGCTGCGCGGTGGTGTCAACGACCTGGGAGGAACCTTGATGGAGGAGACCATCAGCCGGATGGCAGGCTCGGAGTTCGGCTCGGCGATGCGGATCGATGAGTTGGCGGCGATCGCGGAAGCGGCCGGCCGGACCGCGCGGCAGCGCACCACGACGTACGGCGTGCCCGCGCATGCCTGAGGTGGCGGGGTCGGCTGTGTCGGCGGGGCTGTCCGGCATCCGCGTCGGACTGCTCGGAGGAACCGGTGCGCAAGGACGCGGTCTCGCGACCCGGTTCGCCCGTGCCGGGCTCGACATCGTCCTGGGCAGCCGCGACGGCGAGCGGGCGCGGGCCGTTGCCGCCGGTCTCGGTGCGGTGACCGGCGGGCTGGTGGCAGGTGGGCCGGTGGCGGCCGGGTCGGTCGCGGGGGGATCCAACGCCTATGCCGCCGAGCACAGCGACGTGGTGGTGATCGCGGTTCCGTGGTCCGCCCATGCGGCGACCTTGTCCGAGCTGGCCGGCCAACTCGCGGGCAAGGTGGTGGTGGACTGCGTGAACCCGCTGGCTCGCGACCAGGACGGCTGGTACGCGGTGTCCGTGCCCGAGGGGTCGGCCACCCAGCAGGCCGCCGCGCTTCTTCCGGACAGCACGGTCGTGGGCGCCTTCCACCACCTCAGTGCGGTCCTGCTCGCGGACCCCGCCCAGGTCGCCATCGACTCCGATGTGCTGGTCGTCGGTGACGCGCCGGAGGCGACCGGCCTGGTGCGGAGGCTGGCCGAGACCATTCCGGGTGTCCGCGCCCTGCCTGCGGGACGTCTGCGCGACGCCGGATACGTCGAGGCGATCACCGCGACCTTGCTGCGTCTCGGCGGCCGCTATCGGACCCACCCGGGCATTAAGATCACCGAGTTGGGAGAGGCGTGAGCGGGTACACCGCGGCCGAACGCGACGCGGCCGATCCGCTGGGCGGGCTGCGTGAGCTCTTCGTCGGTGACCGGACGTCGCTGGTCTACTTCGACGGGAACTCGCTGGGACGCCCGCTCCGGGTCACCGCCGACCGCTATGCGGAGTTCGTGCGTCGGGACTGGGGAACGCGGTTGATCCGAGGCTGGGAGCCCGAATCGACCGCCGGCTGGTTCGCCCTGCCACTCACGCTGGGGGACCAGGTCGGCGAAACGGTCATGGGAGCCGCGCCGGGCCAGACCCTGATCGGCGACTCCACGACGGTGCTTCTCTACAAGCTGATCCGCGCTGCCGTGGACGCCCAGCTCCGCCGCGACTCGCGGCGTACCGAGATCGTGATCGACGACGATAACTTCCCGACCGACCGCTACCTGGTCGAGGGAATCGCCGCCGAACGCGGCTGCACGGTGGTGTGGCTGCCCGTGGAGCGGGACCTCGGCGTGAGCCCGGAGCGACTGGCGGCGGTGGTCGGAGAGCGGACGGCGGCGGTGGTGACCAGCCACGTCGCCTACCGGTCGGGTTTTCTGGCGGATGCCGGGGCGTTGACCCGAGTCGCGCACCAGGCAGGCGCCCTGATCGTGCTGGATGTGAGCCATTCCCTCGGCTCGGTCGAGATCTCGCTCGACGAGTGGGGGGTCGACATCGCGGTGGGGTGTACCTACAAGTACCTGAATGGCGGACCCGGCGCGCCCGCGTGTGCCTATGTCGCGTCTCGCCTGCACGCTGACCTGACTCAGCCGATCCAGGGGTGGATGGGGCACGCGGACTCGTTCTCGATGGGACCGGAGTGGCTACCGGCCGACGGCATGCGGCGATTTCTGTCCGGTACCCCTCCGATCATCGGCATGCTGGCGCTTCAGGACATGATCGCGTTGATCGGCCGGGTCGGCATGCCGGCCATCCGCCGCAAGTCGGTGGACCTGACCTCGTACGCGGTCGAGTTGGCCGACGAACTCCTGGCGCCACTCGGCGCCCGCCTGGCCACCCCTCGCGATCCCGCGGCGCGCGGCGGGCACGTGACTGTTTCCCATCCTTCGATGCGCGCGGTGAACGCAGCGTTGTGGCAAAGCGATGTCCTGCCCGACTACCGCGATCCGGACGGCCTCCGGATCGGGCTCTCACCGCTCTCGACGTCGTACGCCGAGCTGGCACGCGGCATGCGTCAGATCGCCGCGACGCTCCGCACCCTGACCCGCCAATAGC
>JBOFLE010000168.1:0-1367 GCA_051657705.1 Nocardioides sp.
GGTCACGAGCAACCCGGATATCCCGATCCGATCGCCGCGATCGTCGCATTCGATCGACCGCCGCCCGACGAGCGAGGACTGGTGTTGTTCTTCACCGGCCTGTCCGGCAGCGGCAAGTCCACGGTCGCCCGGGCCGTGATGGACACGCTCCTCGAAGCGGGCCACCGCACGCTGACCAGCCTCGACGGCGACGTAGTACGCCGCAACCTCGGTGCCGGGCTCACCTTCAGTCGCGAGGACCGGGAGACTAACGTCCGGCGGATCGGTTGGGTGGCCGCCGAGATCTCCCGGCACGGCGGCGTCGCGGTGTGCAGCCCGATCGCGCCTTTCGACGACACCCGACGACAGGTCCGCGCGATGGTCGATGCGGCCGGCGGGCTGTTCGTGCTGGTCCACATCAGTACGCCGCTCGCCGAATGCGAACGCCGGGACCGCAAGGGGCTCTACGCGAAAGCGCGGCGCGGCGAGATCCCGGAGTTCACCGGCATCTCCTCGCCGTACGAGGAACCGCGAGACGCCCCGCTGCGGATCGACACGACCGGGCGGACGATCGAGTCCTGCCGGGACGAGGTTCTGGCATTCCTGAGACAAACCAGAGTAATCAACTAGACTTTGACGCTGGGCGCGGAGGCTCGCTCGCGCCCTACGGGCGCTCATGACGGAAGGTACTCGCTTCATGTCAGACGTCATCACCACGACGTTCCTCGCCGTCGTCACGGCCGGCTTCCTGGTCGGCATCGTCGTCGGAATGACCGGAATGGGCGGCGGCGCGCTGATGACGCCGGCCCTGATCCTGCTGGGTGTCGGCGATCCGTCGTCCGTCATCACCGCCGACCTGACCGCGGCCGCGATCTACAAGACCGGAGGTGCCGTCGTCCACCAACGCGAGGGCTCTCCCAACCTACGCCTTGCCGGGTGGCTGATGCTCGGCTCGGTTCCCATGGCGCTGCTGGGCCCCTATCTCGTCACCTGGCTGGCGGCTCCGGACGACCTCGAGGACACGCTGAAGCTGTTCCTCGGCTTCGCGCTGTTCATCGCCGCCGGGACCTACGCGCTGCGCATCTACCTGAATCTGCGAGCCCGCACCAAGGGCACCCAGGGCGGAGTCGTCAACTCGTCGGATCCGGTCATCCGACCAGTGCCGACGATCCTGATCGGAGCGCTCGGTGGCCTGCTCGTCGGCATCACCAGCGTCGGCTCGGGTTCGGTGATCATGATCGCGCTGCTCATGCTCTACCCCACGCTGTCCGCGGTGAAGCTGGTCGGGACGGACCTGGTCCAGGCCGTTCCGCTGGTCTTGGCCGCGGCGATCTCGAACATCACGCTGTACGGCCTCGATTGGGCCATCCTGATCCCCCTGGTGATCG
>JBOFLE010000169.1:0-1878 GCA_051657705.1 Nocardioides sp.
GGAGCGATCTCGTCTTCCCGCATCACGAGATGTGTGCGGCCGAGGCCCAGGTCGCGTTCCCGGACGTTCGTTTCGCCACTCATTTCACTCATGCGGGCATGGTCGGCTACGCGGGCGAAAAGATGTCGAAGTCACTCGGGAACCTGGTCTTCGTATCCCACCTGCGCAACAGCGACGTCGATCCGATGGCGATCCGCCTGACGCTGCTGCGGCACCACTACCGGACGGACTGGGAGTGGACCGACGGCGAGCTGTGGAACGCCGTGGACACGATCGCCGGCTGGCGGAAGGCGATCTCCTTGGAAGCGGGCGCGCCGGCCCAGCCGGTGGTCGTCGAAGTCCTCGGCGCGCTGGCCGACGACCTCGACGCTCCCCGAGCGGTTCGTGCGATCCAAGAGTGGGTCGACGACACTCTCGGCCATGGACATCTGGCCCGGACCGGCGACCCGCATGCGGGTCCGGCCATCCGCGATCTGGCCGACGCGGCCTTGGGCATCGCGCTCTAATTCCAGGTAGTCCGCCACCTTCGGCACCGAAATTCGTCGAGATATGGTGCGTAAGGTGGCGGACTATTCGGGGTCTCCGCGCTCCAGGTACCGCTCGAACTCGGCAGCGATCGCCTCGCCGGTCGCATCCGGGCGGTCCGTGGTATCGCGAGTCTGCTCCAGCGCGCGCACGTACTCCGCGATGTCCTCGTCCTCGCTGGCGAGTTCGTCGACGGCGGCCTGCCAGGCGTCGGCCTCCGCCTCCAGTTCGCCGTGCGGCAGTTCGGTACCGAGGAGCTTCTCGAGCGCCAACACCAGCGCGAGACTGGCCTTCGGGCAGGGTGGCTGCGCGGCGTAGTGAGGCACCGCCGCCCAATAGGAGACCGCGGGGATCTCCAGGCGCTGGCAGGCATCCTGCAACACGCCGACGATCCCGGTCGGACCTTCGTAGGTCGAGCGATCCAGCTCCAGTCTCGTGGTCAGGTCCGCGGTGGTGGCCGAACCGGAGACCGGAATCGGCCGCGAATGCGGCGTGTCGGCCAGCAGGGCGCCCAAGGTCACCACCAGGTGACTGCCCAGGTCGTCGCACCCGGCCAGCAGTTCGGCACAAAACTGCCGCCAGCGCATATTCGGCTCGATCCCGCGCAGGAACACGACGTCGCGATCCAGTTCGGGGGGAGAGGCGATCGCCAATCGGGTCGCCGGCCACGAGATCGAACGCCGACCGCGCGCGTCGTACCCGACCGTCGGACGGGTCATCTGGAAGTCGTAGAACTCCTCGGGATCCAAGGTGCCCACGACGGTCGCGCTCCAACAGGCGGCCAGATGGTCGACGACCGAGGTCGCGGCGTCGGCAGCGTCGTTCCAGCCCTCGAAGGCGGCGATCACGATGGGGTCGTTCAGCCCGGTAGGACCGAGGGCTGAGCTGTCGATTTCGAGCACGTTTCCAGACTAGTGCCCGGATCACGCGCCCGGACGGGGTGGCAGGGCCGGAAACCGGCGGTGAGAATTCTGGGCTCCGCGGTGTCGGGTGACACGATGGCGAGGTGATTCGCCCGGACGCCACCGACCGATTGCGCCGCGCCCTGGCCACGCGATTGTTGATCATCGACGGCGCGATGGGCACGATGCTGCAGGGCTACGGCCTGACCGAGGCCGACTACCGTGGGTCGGACTTCGCGGACTCCCCGGTCGATCTCCGAGGCAACTCCGACATCCTGTCGCTGAGCCGGCCCGACATCGTCTCCGACATCCACGGCGCCTATCTGGCGGCCGGGGCGGACATCGTCTGCACGAACACCTTCACCGCGTCGTCGATCTCTCAAGCCGACTATGGTCTGGCCGCCATCAGCTACGACCTGAATCGCGCGGCCGCCGAGCTGGCTCGGGCGGC
>JBOFLE010000170.1:0-4465 GCA_051657705.1 Nocardioides sp.
CCCCCTCCCCCGCCGACCCGGCAGTTATCTGGCCAAATTGCCGGCGTGTCGACGGTCAACTGCCGGGTCGATCGGTGAACGAGGAGGCAAGCGGCACCGCGAGCAGACGCTGCGCGGGCATCCTTGACTCCTTTTGATACTCGGTATACCTTCCCCTCAGAACCAGAGAAATACTCAGTATTGGGGTGCATGTGTCGATCAAGTTCGGATTGCTTGCCTTGCTGGCGGAAGGCGCGGCCTACGGCGCCAATCTGCGAGCCCAGTTCGAAGCCCGCACCGGAGGCACCTGGCCGCTCAACGTCGGCCAGGTCTACACGACGTTGGGGCGACTGGAACGCGACGGTTTGGTCGAGCAGGCCGGTCCTCCCGACCTGGAGGGCCGGATCAGCTACCGGCTCACCGACGCCGGCGAACTCTCCGTCCGCGACTGGTGGCTCACCCCCGTCGACCGAGATGCGTCGCCGCGCGACGAGCTCGTCATCAAGCTGGCGCTCGCGGTGACCGCGCCCGGCGTCGACGTGCCCTCCGTGGTGCAGGCACAGCGCACTGCCACGGTCCGACGATTGCGAGACCTGACCCGGCTGAAGCAGGAGGCAGCCGCGGGTGATGTGGCGTGGACCCTGGTGCTCGAGAACCACATCTTCCACGCGGAGGGCGAAGCGCGCTGGTTGGACTACGTCGAGGCCACCCTGGCCCGAGAAGCGGCCCGTGCCCTGGCGGAGCCGTCTCCGGTGATCGAGGCCACGCCTCGAGCAGAGGAGGTGTCGTCGTGACCGCGCTCTTGGAGCTTCGCGCCGTGAGCCGGACGCACGGTACCGGCGAGACCGCCGTCCAGGCCCTCGATGCCGTCACCCTGGCCGTCCACCCCGGTGAACTCGTCGCGGTGATGGGACCGTCCGGGTCCGGCAAGTCCACCCTGCTCAACCTGGCCGGCGGCCTGGACCGGGCAGACTCGGGTGAGGTGTACGTCGAAGGCGCCGAACTCGGCGGACTCTCCGCCAACCAACTTGCCGAACTGCGTCGGCGCCGGGTCGGATTCGTATTCCAGGACTTCAATCTGATCGCCTCGCTGACCGCCGCCGAGAACGTCGGCTTACCGCTGGAACTCGACGGGTTCTCGGTACGCCGCGCACGCAAGCTCGCCGACCAGGCGCTGCGGACCGTCGGAATCGACGAACTCGGCGACCGCTTCCCGGACCAGATGTCCGGTGGGCAACAGCAACGGGTAGCGATCGCCCGCTCACTGGTGGGCGAGCGCAGGCTGTTGCTCGCCGACGAGCCGACCGGCGCGCTGGACTCACACACCGGGGAAGGTGTGCTCCGGGTGCTGCGCGAGCGCTGCGATGCCGGTGCCGGCGGCCTGCTGGTCACCCATGAGGCCCGCCACGCCGGCTGGGCGGACCGCACGGTCTTCTTGCGCGACGGGCGGATCGTCGACACGACGGGCGACCCCGACCAGGTGGACGATTTGCTGGCCGGCGCGTCGTGACCACTCCTGGTCATCCCACCGATTCCACCGAGGACTTCCCCCACGACTCCACCCAAGACGGAGGCGCCCCTACCCGGGGGTACGACTCGGCCGCCGCAAGCGGCGATCGCCGAGCCGAGGGACCCCTCGCGACATCTCCGCGCGCAGGTTCCGACTGGCTCGGCAGCTGGCGAGTCTCGCTCCGGATGGCCCGCCGAGATATCCGGCGTGCACGCGGCCGGAGCCTGCTCATCGCGTTGATGGTCATGCTGCCGGTGGGTTTGCTCTGCTACGGATTCACTGTCGACGACGCGACCCGCGACGACGCCAACCCGGACAACTCACTCGGCGGCGCCCAAGCTCGCATCGACTCGATCGATCCGTCGAACGTCACCTTCCAGACCGCCGACGGAACAACTCTCGGACCGATCGAGGAACGCGCCGCGAAGCCCATCGACGGATATGACGCCGAAAGCGGCTTGCCGGATCAGGCGGCCGCCCTCCAACGCCTCGTGAAGTCGCCGGTGACCGCCGAGCTGATCGCGAATGAGCGAGTGGCCGTGGACGATCGCCTGGTGCCCGCTCTCGTACAATCCGTGTCCTCCCCTCAAAGCCTCGAACCGAAGGTTGAGCTGCTGAGCGGCCGCTGGCCCCGGTCACCGAGCGAGGTCCTGATCACCCCGAGGGGTGAGCACGACGGCCTGCCCACCTCCGGGACGCTGTCTCTGAGTGGCGACGGTGGCGAGCGCACCGTCACCGTCGTCGGCAGCGGCATCGGCCGCACCGACGACGCCATGGCCAGCCTGGTGTCGATCGCTCCCGAGCGAGCGGCCGGCGGAGCGGTGCTTCGCTGGCTGATCCTGGGCTCCGAGCCGATCGCCTGGGACGAGGTCCGTCGGCTCAACGAATTCGGGATCGCGGTCACCAGCCGAGCGGTGATCGAGGATCCGCCGGACGACGCCGAACTCGACCCGGCGGTCCGAGAGGCCGTCTCGGGCCCGATCGGCGGACCACTCGACAGTGTGGCGATCGTGCTCGCCTTCACCGTATTCCTCTTCACCGCGTTGCTGGTGGCACCCGCATTCGCGGTCGGCGCGGCTCGTCAACGGCGTAGTCTCGGGCTGATCGCCAGCAACGGCGCCACCACGCGACAGCTCCGTCGCAGTGTCCTCGCTCAAGCGATCGTGCTCGGCGTACTAGCGGCTCTCGTGGGAGCCGGACTCGGCACGGGCGTGGCAACAGGTCAGAGCCTGGTCATCGGCTCGCTGCGGCCGTGGCTGCTGCCGGTATCCCTCACTCCGCCGCTGACGGATCTCGCCGCCGTAGTCGTCACGGCGATCATCGCCGTCGTCGCCTCCGCCTTGATCCCGGCGAGCCGGCTCGGTCGACTCGACATCGCCAGTGTGATCCGAGGCCACCAGGTCAGCCCTCCACTCAGCAGGAAGCTGCCCGCGTTCGGCGCGGCGACGGCCGCGATCGGATTGCTCAGCCTGCTCTGGGCGTTCGCCCAGGAACAGGTCCCCCTCCCGGCGGCGCTGGCCGGCATCACCGGACTCGTCCTGGGTGCGATCATGACGATGCCGCTCACCCTCACCCTGGCCGCTCGCCTGGCCGGCCGGACGAGCATGCCCGTGCGAATGGCGGCCCGCGACGCCGCCCGACACCGCTCCCGCGCCGTCCCGACCATGGCGGCCATCATGGCCAGCGCGGCGCTGGCGACCACCCTGGGTGTCGCGGCCGGCAGCGACGACCGCCAGGAACGACTCGACTATCGAGCCGAAGGGCGCTACGGCGAGATGAGCACGGGCTATCTGGACACGGAGGCCGACCCCAGCGGCAGAACCACCGCGGCCGTCATTCAGGCATACGCTCCCGAGCTCGTGGTGTACGAGCGGCACAGCCTCGGCGAACTATTCGACGAGTCGGCCGGGACCGAGGGCCAGAGGTTCGGGCTGCTGCTTCCGGACGACTGCACGGTGAAACGCCAACTCGCCCGATACAACACGGCACTCGACGACGCCGGCCGGGGCAAGGAGTGTGCGCTGGCCGGCACGGACTCGGCCTTCTCGAACGGCGGAGTCGTGCTGCCAGCGGCAGAACTCGTGCGCCAGTACCGACTCTCGGGAGCGCGAGCCGACGCGGTCCGGAACGGCGCCGTCGTGGTGACGGATCCGGCGTCTGCCCGAGGCTCCCGGTTGCGGATCGCGGTCGGGCTACTGGAGTCGGACGATATCGGGAAGGTCACCGGCGTACGAGACATCACCTCGGCGCCGGTCCCGGCCGTCGCGGTCTCTGCGGACCTGGCCCGGGCGAACGGCCACTCGACAGCTAGGGCGCTCATCTCCGAGGAGCTGGCCGAACGTCGCGGCCTTCCGACGTACCTCGATGGACTCGGCGCCTACGATCCGGCCGGCCCGATCTCGACGACGACCGAGCGGAGCGTCCAGGAGCACCTGCCCGATGTCACTGTCGTCGCCGTCGAGCGGGGATACTCGAACACCCTGCAACGGATGATCCGAGGCATCTTCGGAGTGATCGGGCTGCTGATCGTGGTCGTCACGCTGATCGCCACCGCGCTGACGGTAAGCGAGCAACAGAGAGATTCCGCCACCATGGCCGCGGTCGGCGCTACTCGTCGTACTCGCCGGAAGATGGCGGCCGCCCAGGCCGGCCTCGGTGCCCTGCTCGGCAGCATCTTCGGCATCGCGCTCGGCCTCGGACCGGGCATCGCGTTCAGCTACCCGCTGACCACCCGCTACTTCGACCCGGACCTTCAGCGCGAGATCGTCCAGGACCCGGTGATCGCGGTCCCCTGGCTCTCGTTGACCGGGATGACCATCGCGGTGCCTCTCATCGCGGCAGGCCTCGCCGCGCTCGCGATTCGCCGTTCCCCTGCCGTCACTCACCGCACCTAGCGCTGACCCGTCAGCTATTGGCGGTCAGGGTGTGGAGCGTCGCGGCGATCTGGTGCATGCCGCGTTCCAACTCGGCGTACGA
>JBOFLE010000171.1:0-8569 GCA_051657705.1 Nocardioides sp.
GGCGACGAGGAGATCACCGACCGGCACCGCACCCGGCTCACGCTCGTCGACGCCACCCGGATCGTCCTCGCGAACGGTCTGGGCCTGCTGGGCGTCGCCGCGCCCGAGCGGATGTAACGCCCGAGCCGACGTACCAACGAGCCGCAGACAAGAGAGTCGCAGACCACATTCATGCACGCACACGAAGCAGGTTGGGCGCATGCCGACGGCGCCCTGAAAGGCCCGTCGTGGCTGACCGCGCCCGATGACGTCAACGCCATCGAGCCGCTGCTCTGGTCGCAGACCACCCACCGCTCGGGCGGAGCCCTCACGGTCGGCGGCATCGCGCTGCCGGACCTGGTAGCCGAACACGGCTCGCCGGCCTACGTGCTGGACGAGGCGGACTTCCGGGCTCGGGCGCGGGCGTTCCGCGACGCGTTCGCGGCCTACCAGGTGTTCTACGCGGGCAAGGCGTTTCTGTGTACGGCGGTGGCGGGCTGGGTCGCCGAGGAGGGCCTGAGCCTCGACGTGTGCTCGGCCGGCGAGCTCGCGGTGGCCCTGCGCGCCGGGTTCGACCCGGCCCGGATCGGCTATCACGGCAACAACAAGTCCCAGGCGGAACTCGAGCGGGCGGTGGAGGTCGGGATCGGTCGGATCATCGTCGACTCCTTCGACGAGATCGACCGGTTGGAGCGGATCGCCGCGGCCGCCAGGCCGATCGCGGTCATGGTCCGGGTGACGGCGGGGGTGGAGGCACACACCCACGAGTACATCGCCACCGCCCACGAGGACCAGAAGTTCGGATTCTCGCTGGCCGGCGGCGACGCCTACGAGGCGGTACGCCGGGTGCTCGCCGTGCCGGGACTGGAGTTGCTCGGGCTGCACTCCCATATCGGCAGCCAGATCTTCGACGCCTCGGGTTTCGAGGTGGCCGCGCGACGCGTGCTTGCCCTGCACGCCCGAGTCTCCGACGAGCTGGGGGTGGCGCTGCCCGAGCTGGATCTCGGTGGTGGCTTCGGCATCGCCTACACGTCCGCCGACGATCCCGCCGACCCGGCGCAACTGGCGGTCGAGATGACCAAGATCGTCGAACACGAGTGCCGCGCGCTCGGCATCGAGCAGCCGGCATTGTCGATCGAGCCGGGGCGCGCGATCGTCGGTCCGGCCATGTGTACGGTCTACGAGGTGGGCACGGTCAAGCGGGTCCGACTCGACGGCGGAGCCAACCGGACCTATGTCAGCGTGGACGGCGGGATGAGCGACAACATCCGCACCGCGCTGTACGACGCGGCGTACTCCTGCACGCTCGCGTCGCGTGTCTCGCCGGCCGAACCGGTGCTGGCCCGGGTGGTCGGCAAGCACTGTGAGGCCGGCGACATCGTGGTGAAGGACGAATTCCTGCCGAGCGACCTCGAACCCGGTGATTTGTTGGCGGTACCCGGGACCGGCGCCTACTGTCGCTCGATGGCCTCCAACTACAACCATGCGTTGCGCCCACCGGTGATCGCGGTCGTTGACGGCCGGTCGCGGGTAGTGGTACGGCGGGAGACCGAGGTCGACCTGTTGGCCACCGACATGCCCCACGTCGACCGGGCGGAGCCCGCCGATGGCTGACTTGCGCCGTGCTGATTCACTGGGGAAGACACTCAGGGTCGCGTTGCTCGGTTGTGGCTCGGTCGGCTCCCAGGTGGTGCGGCTCCTGCTCGAGAACGGCGCCGACATCGCGGCCCGGGTGGGGGCGCCGGTCGAGGTCGCCGGCGTCGCCGTACGCCGGCTGGACGCGCCACGCGACTACCCCGTGCCGCCGCACCTGCTCACCACCGACGCGATGGGCCTGGTCACTCGCGCCGACATCGACGTCGTGATCGAGGTGATCGGCGGGATCGAGCCGGCTCGGTCCCTGATCCTGGCCGCGCTCGGCCGCGGGGCATCGGTGGTAACCGCCAACAAGGCGTTGATCGCCGAGGACGGTCCCGTTCTGTTCGAGGCGGCCGCGGCCGGCCGGAGCATGGGCGCGGACCTGTACTACGAAGCCGCCGTGGCCGGCGCGATCCCGATCCTGCGTCCGCTGCGAGAGTCGTTGGCCGGCGACAAGGTGACCCGAGTCCTCGGCATCGTGAACGGCACCACCAACTTCATCCTCGACAAGATGGATACCCAGGGCGCCGGGTACGAGGAGACCCTTGCCCAGGCTCAGGAGCTGGGCTATGCCGAGGCCGACCCGACGGCGGACGTGGACGGCTTCGACGCCGCGGCCAAGGCCGCGATCCTGGCCTCGCTTGCCTTCCACACCCGAGTCGGCGCGGCGGACGTCTACCGCGAGGGTATCGCCGAGGTCTCCGCGTCCGACGTTCGCTCGGCCGCGGAGATGAACTCCGTGGTCAAGCTGTTGGCGATCTGCGAGCTGCGCGCGGGATCCGGCGATGGCGGCGACGGCTCCGCAGTCGACCAAGCGGTGTCGGTCCGGGTCCACCCGGCGATGATTCCGCGGAGCCATCCGCTGGCATCGGTGCACGGCGCGTTCAACGCGGTGTTCGTGGAGGCCGAAGCGGCCGGTCAGCTCATGTTCTACGGCCCCGGGGCCGGGGGCGCGCCCACGGCCAGCGCCGTGCTCGGCGACCTGGTGACCGTGAGTCGGAACCGGCTCGGCGACAGTCGGGGACCAGGTGAGTCGGCGTACGCCGATCTCAAGGTCTTGCCAATGGGGGAGACCGTGACCCGGTATCACGTGGCGATCGATGTCGACGACAAGGCGGGGGTGCTGGCGGCGGTGGCCTCGGCTTTCGCCGACCACGGGGTGTCGATCTCCACGGTGCGCCAGGAGGGGCGGGGCGCGGATGCCCAGTTGGTGGTCGTGTCTCACTCGGCGACCGACGCTCAACTCAGCGCCACCGTGGAGCACCTGCGCCGGATGAGCATCGTGCACGGCGTGAATTCGGTGATGCGGGTCGAAGGGACCGACGAGTGAATGCCACCCTCCGGACCCGGCAATGGCGCGGAGTGATCGAAGAGTACCGGGAGCTGCTGGACCTGCCGGCCGGCCTGCCGGCGATCACGTTGGGCGAGGGCGGGACGCCGCTGGTGCGCTCCGGCTGGCTGTCGGGCCTGGCGGGCGCGGAGGTCTGGCTCAAGGTCGAGGGCGACAATCCGACCGGCTCGTTCAAGGATCGCGGCATGACGACCGCGATGTCGCTGGCCGCGCACCAGGGAGCCCGCGCGGTGGTGTGCGCCTCGACCGGGAACACCTCCGCCTCGATGTCGGCCTACGCGGCCAAGGCCGGTATCGCGCCGGTGGTGTTGATCCCCGAGGGCAAGATCGCCGCCGGAAAGATGGCCCAGGCGATTATGCACGGAGCGCGGGTGATCATGGTCAGGGGCAACTTCGACGACTGCCTGAAGCTGGCTCGCGAGTTCTCGCATACCCACCCGGTGGCGCTGGTCAATTCGGTCAACCCGGCACGGCTGCAAGGTCAGAAGACCGCCGCCTTCGAGATCGTCGACGCCCTCGGCGACGCGCCCGACTTCCATCTCCTGCCGGTCGGCAACGCCGGCAACATCGCGGCGTACTGGCTGGGCTGGAAAGAGTATGCCGCGTCCGGTGCCGCCTCGCGGACCCCGGTGCTGCGCGGCTTCCAGGCCGCCGGTGCGGCGCCCTTGGTCTCGGGACGGCCGGTCACCCATCCGGAGACGAAGGCCACCGCCATCCGAATCGGCAATCCGGCGTCGTGGGATCTCGCGATCGCCGCGCGCGACGAGTCGGCCGGGCGGTTCGCCGCGGTGACCGACGACCAGATCCTGGCGGCCCAGGGACAGCTCGCCGCCCGCGACGGCGTGTTCGTGGAGCCGGCCTCGGCGGCCGGCGTGGCCGGGTTGCTCGCCGAGGTCGCCGCCGGTGAGTCCTACCGCGGAGCGACCGTGGTGATCACCGTCACCGGCCACGGCCTGAAGGACACCGCGACGGCACTGGCAGGGAGCGCCGAAGCGACCGGCGGGGTCGGCGACCTGGTGATCGACCCCGATGTCCGGCAGGTGGCACGGGCGGCCGGACTGGATTGATGACAGTGCCGTCGGCCGGGTCGTCGGCCGGGTTCGTAGGCGGGCCGGTGTCGGTCACGGTGCCGGCTACCAGCGCCAACCTCGGTCCGGGCTTCGACAGCATCGGCCTGGCGCTCGAATGGCGTGATGACCTGCGCGCCGGCGTCACCCGGAACGGCCTCACGGTCCGGGTCACCGGTGGCCATGCCCGCGGGGTGCCTACCGACGAGTCCCACCTGGTGGTGCACGCGATGCGGCGCGGCTTCGACGCCATGTCGGTGTCCCAACCCGGCCTGGACGTGGAGTGCGTCAACAACATTCCGCACGCGCGCGGGCTGGGATCCAGCGCCGCGGCGATCGTGGGCGGCCTCTGCCTGGCCCGGGCCCTGGTGGCCGAGCCGGCGCGGCGGTTGACCGATGTCGCCGTACTCCAACTCGCTGCCGGACTCGAGGGGCACCCGGACAACGTGGCGGCGGCCATCCACGGCGGCTTGGTGATCTCAGGACGGCTGTCCCCCGAAGAGTCGGTCGACGATCGCTTCTTCGCCTTCCAGGCGCCCGTGCATCCGGACGTGGGCGCGGTTGTGTTCGTGCCGGAGCAGGGGGTCGAGACCACCGTGGCGCGAGGCCTGCTGCCCGAGCGGGTCTCCCACCGACGAGCCAGTGCCAACGCGGCCCGGGCCGCGTTGTTGGTCGCCGCGCTCCGGGAGGGCGATCCGGCGATGTTGCACACCGGCACCGGCGACTTCCTCCATCAGGAATTCCGAGAGACGGCGATGCCGGATTCACTCGACCTGGTGCGCCGGCTGCGTGCGCGAGGGTTCGCGGCGGCGGTCTCGGGGGCCGGCCCGTCGGTCCTCGTGGTCGGTGACGCCGAGCAGGCCGGTCGACTGCTGAGCAGTCCGGTCACGGGCTGGGACGTGCACCGCCTCACGGTGGCTCGCGACGGAGTCCACACCGTGGGCGAGACTGTCTAGTGCCTCGAATCACACTTTCCTATGGTGGGTGATATCGTTGCGCCCAGCGCTGGCTATCTCGGCGCAGCACCCGGCTCAGATCAAGGTCCGGCAAACCGAAACTTCGCCCGGATTCCGATCATTGCCGGTGCGGACCACTCTCTTTCGCAGATGGCAGATGCTGTCTGCTCGCTTGGTGCGACAAACGGCGCAGCGGGGACTGAGCGAGTGATCATGACCAGAAGCCGCTGGTGAGACGCCAGTTCGGCTGTGATACGTGGGAAGGACCTCACGTGACGGAAACCATTGACTCCACCGACTCCGCACTCGACTCTTCGGAAGGCACGAAGAAGCGCGGCGGTGGGCTGAACTCCATGTTGCTGGCGGACCTGAAGTCCATGGCCGGTGCCATGGGCATCTCGGGCACCGGCTCGATGAAGAAGGCCCAACTGATCGACGCGATCTCTTCCGCCCGTTCGGGCGGTTCCGGACAGCCGTCGGGAGCTGATTCGTCCGGTGCGACCTCCTCCGGCCCGGACGTTCCCAGCGCCGGAGCGGCCGATGCGCCCGTCGTGACGACCCGGCAGCGCCGCACGCAGTCCGCTCGGCGTCCGAACTCGGGCGACGACACCGCGACCGCGGCCGGCGGCGCGGCTGACGGCGGCAGTACCAAGGAGTCCGGGACCAAGGAGTCCGGGTCCGGCCAGGCTGACGGCTCGACTGATCGGCAGAACGGCGATCGGCAGAATGATCGACAGGGCGATCGCGGAGCCGACCGACAGGCGGACCGCGGCGGCGACCGGCAACGCGACGGCCGGAACCGGGACAACCGCAACAACTATCGTGACCGTGACGACGAGGGCAGCGGCGGTCGGCGCGGCCGTCGTCGGCGCGGCCGGGACCGGGATCGGGACCGGGATCGCAACCGGGGCGGCGGCATGCGCAACGAACCCGACACCCAGATTCTCGAAGACGACGTGCTGGTACCGGCGGCGGGAATCCTGGACGTCCTCGACAACTACGCGTTCGTCAGGACCAGCGGCTACCTGCCCGGATCCGACGACGTCTACCTGTCGCTGTCGATGGTGCGGAAGTTCGGACTGCGCCGCGGTGACGCGATCGTCGGCCAGGTGCGGCAACCCCGGGACAACGAGCGGCGCGAGAAGTTCAACCCGATGGTGCGAGTCGACAGCGTCAACGGCACCGACCCGGAATCCGCCAAGGAGCGCCCGGAGTTCGCCAAGCTCACCCCGCTCTACCCCAACGAGCGATTGCGGCTGGAGACCGAGCCGACCAATCTGATCGGGCGGGTGATCGACATCGCCGCGCCGATCGGCAAGGGCCAACGCGGGCTGATCGTGTCGCCGTCGAAAGCCGGCAAGACGATGATCATGCAGTCGATCTCCAACTCGATCACCACCAACAACCCCGAATGCCACCTGATGGTGGTGCTGGTCGACGAGCGTCCCGAAGAGGTCACCGACTTCGAACGCTCGGTCAAGGGAGAGGTGATCTCCTCGACGTTCGACCGCCCGGCCGCGGATCACACCGTGGTCGCCGAGTTGGCCATCGAACGGGCCAAGCGGCTGGTCGAGCTGGGACACGACGTGGTCGTGCTGCTCGACGGCATCACCCGGCTGGGTCGCGCCTACAACTTGGCCGCGCCCGCCTCGGGTCGGATTCTCTCCGGTGGTGTCGACTCGGCCGCGTTGTACCCGCCCAAGCGCTTCTTCGGCGCTGCCCGGAACATCGAGAACGGTGGTTCGCTGACGATCCTCGCCACGGCTCTCATCGAGAGCGGCTCGAAGATGGACGAGGTGATCTTCGAGGAGTTCAAGGGCACCGGCAACATGGAGATCCGGCTCCGGCGTGACTTCGCCGACAAGCGGATCTTCCCGGCCATCGATGCCGTTCAGTCCGGCACCAGGCGTGAGGAACTGTTGATGAGCAAGGACGAGCTTGCGGTGGTGTGGAAACTGCGGCGCGTGCTGTCCGGGCTCGAAGGTCAGCAAGCTCTCGAACTGCTCCTGGAGCGACTCAAGAAGTCCGCCAGCAACATCGAGTTCTTGATGCAGGTCCAGAAAACCACGCCCAGCATCGGCAACGACGACTAGCGCGCCCTCGCGGCGTCCGGGGAATTCGCGGTACCCCCGGCTTGTTTGGCACACTGACCCCAGGTTCCGGTTCACGCCCGATAATCGGGCGACCCGGCGGCCAACGTGAGAGGACATCATGAAGAAGGACATCCATCCGGCGTACGCTCCGACCCAGGTCACCTGCACCTGCGGTGCGTCGTTCGTCACCCGCAGTACCTCGGCCACGGGTTCCCTCCATGCCGATGTCTGCTCCAACTGCCACCCGTTCTACACCGGTAAGCAGAAGATTCTCGACACCGGTGGCCGCGTCGCCCGGTTCGAGAAGCGGTACGCCGCTCACGGGACGAAGCAACCCGCCGCGGAGACGACCGACAAGTAACGTCGATGTTCGAGGCAGTCAGCGCACTGGTCGTCGAACACGCTGAGCTGGAGCGGCAGCTCGCCGATCCGGCCACCCACTCTGATCAGGTCCTGGCCAAACGGCTCAATCAGCGCTACGCCGAGGTCGGTGCGATCGTGCGCGCCTGGGACGAGTCGACCCGGCTCGCCGGCGATATCGAAGCGGCCGAGGAACTCGCCAAGGAGGACTCGGCGTTCGCCGACGAAGCCGCGTCGTTGACGGCGCGGCGGGCCGAGGTCCAGGAGCATCTGCGGCACCTGCTGGTTCCTCGTGATCCGTCGGACAGCAAGGATGCCCTGCTGGAGGTGAAGTCCGGCGAGGGCGGGGAGGAGTCGGCGCTGTTCGCCGGAGATCTCTATCGGATGTACACCCGCTACGCCGAACGGCAGGGCTGGGGCTACGAGGTGCTGGATGCCACCGAGTCGGACCTAGGTGGATTCAAGTCGGTCACGGTGGCGGTCAAGGCCAAGGGAGTCAGCGAGCCGGGGGAGGCTCCGTTCGCGAAGCTCAAGTTCGAGGGCGGCGTGCATCGGGTGCAACGCGTCCCGGTGACGGAGTCCCAGGGGCGGGTGCACACCTCGGCGGCCGGCGTGCTGGTGATGCCAGAGGCCGAGCAGGTCGACATCACGGTCGACGAGAACGATCTGCGCATCGATGTGTTCCGGTCCTCGGGCCCGGGCGGTCAGAGCGTGAACACCACCGACTCCGCGGTCCGGATCACCCATCTGCCGACCGGCATCGTGGTGAGCTGCCAGAACGAGAAGAGCCAACTCCAGAACAAGGAACAGGCGCTGCGAATCCTGCGCGCCCGGCTGTTGGCGGCGGCAGAGGAGGAAGCCGCCGCGGAGGCCAGCCAGGCGCGGAGATCCCAGGTCCGCACGGTCGATCGTTCCGAGCGGATCCGCACCTACAACTTCCCCGAGAACCGAATCTCCGATCACCGGACCGGGTACAAGGCCTACAACCTGGATCAGGTGCTGGACGGGAGTCTGGGTCCGGTGGTGGACTCCTGCGTCGCCGCGGATCTGGCTCAGCGGCTCGAGGACATCGGCGACACCGCATGACCCGCCGAGACGTCACAAAAGCACGCCGAGGGGTCACAA
>JBOFLE010000172.1:0-2259 GCA_051657705.1 Nocardioides sp.
CGATGCTCGCGCATCCGGCGCCGACGATCGAGAGCGGCGGCACAACTGACCGGCCCACCGGTGACGTGTACCGAGTCCGGGCACCCAGGGCCCCGGCCGCTACTGCTATCACGGAAGCCATGTGGACTCGACGCGACCAACTGCAGGCCTATCAGTTCCTGCGGCGTCGGCTGGTGTCGGCGTTGGTGTTCCGTGAGGCCAACCACGCCGAGTCCCCCAGCAAGCGACTGATCTCGGCCACCGTCACCGGCCTGGTGCTCGCGTTGTTGATCATGGCGGGCTTCGGAGTCTATGGCCTGTTCAAGGGCAGCACCGCGGAGCAGTGGACAGCCGGTGACCGGGTGATCGTGGAGAAGGAGACCGGCGCGCTCTACGTCCTGGACGCCGAGGAGGTGTTGCGGCCCGTCCTCAACTACGCCTCGGCCGCCTTGTTCCTGGGCTCCGGCCAGCCGCAGGTCGACCGGGTGTCCCAGTCCGCGTTGCGGACCCGGGCGCGCGGTACGCCGATCGGCATTCCGGGTGCCCCGGAGTCGGTACCTGCCCCCGGCGAACTGATCGACGGACCGTGGGCCGCGTGTTCCCAGGTGCCACTCGACCGGGGTGGCACACCTCGACCGAAGGTCACCCTGCTGGTCGGCTCGGCCGACGTGGGTAAGCCGTTCGCCGACGACACCGGACTGCTGGTCGTCGATCCCCGGACGGGTGAGGTTTTCGCGCTGCAGGCGGGCCAGGCGCATCGGGTGGCCTCCGCCCAGGTCGCGCGGGCGCTGGGCTATGCCGAGACCCCGATCCCGGTGGGCTCGGCGTGGCTGAACACCGTGCCGCGAGGAGCGGACCTCGACTTCGTCGACGTACCCGACGCCGGGGCGGCCGGCCCGGATCTGGCCGGCCGACCGAGCACCGTCGGCCAGGTCATGCTCGTCGAACGAGCAAGTGGTGGTGCGAGTGAGTACTTCGTGGTGCTGACGGACGGGCTGGCGCCGATCAACCAGACCGAGGCCGAGCTGATCCTGGACAACCTCGCCAATCCCGGCCGGCCGGGCGACGGCAGGGCGATCGAACTGTCGCCGGGCGTCGCCGCATCAACTCCGCTCTCGGACCGGTCCCTGGACGTCGCACTGCCCGCCCGGCTAGCGGACCCGGTCACAGTCGAGGGCGACTCCGTCGCGGTCTGCGCGCGCGCACCCCAGGCCGACGGGGGTGGCGGCCGGCTGGTCACGATCTCGGTCACCGGCGTCACGCCGATCGACAAGCGGGACAGCCGGATCCCAGCCTCGTTGGAGGGCGAGGAGGAGAAGGACGCCCGCTGGGCCGACGTACTCTCGGTCGAGCCCGGCCGCGGGGCGCTGATCCGAGAGGTCGTGGCCGGTGGCGCGGGCGCGGGCACGACGTACCTCGTCACCGACGAGGGGCGTCGCTACCCGATCAGTCTGGAGGCCGCCGGTGCGTTCGGGTACAGCGCCAGAGATGTCGCCGAGGTTCCGAAGGCCTTCTCCGCGTTGCTGCCCACCGGCCCCTCGCTGAACGCCGATGCCGCCGCCCAAGATGCCCTCCGCACCGTCGGCACCCCCTGAGCGCCCTTGATGCACCACCGATTGCCGGCTCGGCAGTATTTCCCACCGGGCGGGCAACAGTCTCGTTGTCCACGCCGACGGTGCGTTCCTAGTCTCGGAACAGACCCAGACTTGCCGGACTAGGAGACAGGTGATCCCGAATGCCCGCCGAAAAAATCCAGGCCGACTTCCAGGCCATCCAAACCCTGGTCCAGAAGGTGCGTCTGGTCGCCGACAACGTCCGCACCGTCCGCAACGAACTCGACGACCTGTGGGATCCGAGCATCCTGCCGCCGTCCATGGCGCAGGGATCAGCGGCCATCATCAACAAGCTCAACCAGGCCATGGCCTCGCTCGACAAACGAGCGAACGAGATCGACAAGGACGCCGATGCTGCCGAACAGTTCGGCAAGGACCTCCGAGAAGGCGAACTCCAAGATATAGCGCACTATGACCAGGTCAGCGGGCAGGTCCAGGAGAACGGCGAGCAGTACGCCATCATCATCAAGTAGATCTTCGTTGCGCCGAGTCAATTCCGCATGACAATGAGAACGGACAGGAACCGAGCATGAACGAGACAGCATACGGTGACATGGAATTCACCGGGACCACCAAAGGGCCGAGTTTCAATCAGGCTAATGGTACGCATGTCTATCCAGGCCCGTTCTACAACCGATGGAGCTTCGGTCAAGCCGAGACACACAAC
>JBOFLE010000173.1:0-18264 GCA_051657705.1 Nocardioides sp.
TACTCCCCGTCCAGGTGCTCCTGACACACGGCGTCGGTCACCGCGACCACCTGATCGACGTACGGCCGCATCGATTGCGGCACCTTCATCTCGCCCATCCCCACCCCGTTCCCGTCGGCCGGCACCCTGCCGCCCCACAAGTTGGCCCGTCGGCCGCAGCAGTGCCGCCACTGTGGGGTCACGGGGAACTCCGCTGAGGAAGGGCATCGGTACAGTTGCCGTACGTATTGCTTGTGGTGTCGCGCCGCCGGCTCGGACAGCAAACGTCAGAGAGGGGTCTCGATCCATGACTCCTCGCAGCCCCAGCCGCAAGAGGGACATCGCCGCGCTGACAGGGCGCTTGCGCGCCGACGGTCTCACCTGGGTCGACGTCGCCGCCCAGGTGCAACGCAGACACGGCGGTAACTACCGCGCCGCACTCCGCCTAGCCCACGGATGGAGTCAACAACAGGTCGCCGACCAGTGGACACAGAGATGGCCGGATGACCCCAAGAGCTTCAAGAACATCTCGACCTGGGAGCTATGGCCGGTGCCCACCGGACACGCGCCATGCCTGGATGTCCTCGGCAAGCTGGCCGAACTGTACCAATGCAGTGTGGCCGATCTCTTGGCCGACGGCGCGGACTTCCGGCTGGCCGACGAGGCGCAGAGCGCCGACGCACGGATTCAGCGCAGTCATACTCTCGATGACCTCCTCCCTGCGGCGGTTGCCGCCGCGGACGAGTTTCTCGACGAGCAGTACCTGGACGCGGCACGGCAGCAGATCTCACACCTTGTCGCTTTGGACAATCGGTTTGGTGCGGATCAGGTGGCGGACGTGGCCGCCCGGTTCTTCCGAGTGGTTTCCAAGAGACTGGGAGACGGCGCGTATCGGCCCTCCCTGCGACGCGACGTCCAGGCCTTGGCCGGAGAGCTGGCCGAGGTCGCCGGCTGGTTCATGTACGACGCGAATCGCCAGGAGGAAGTTCGACCACTGAACAACGAGGCATTGCATTTCGCTCGGCTGGCAGGTGATCGCGACATCGAACTGCTCACGCTGCAGAACGCCAGCATGCACTGCGCGTTCCTCGGGCGACCCCGGCGAAGCACTGCAGATTGCCGAAAGTGTGCTGCACGATGGCGATTCGCTCTCTCCCCGAGTGAGAGCACTGTTCCTGACGAGGAAAGCTCGCGCGTTGGCCCAACTCGGGGACGAGTCGGGAGCCGCCCTGTTTGCCGAGGTGCGAAGCCTCTACGACGACGGCCCGCGAGACGATGACCCCGGGTGGGCATGGTGGATCGATGAACGAGAGCTTGCCTGACACATCGGAATGACCAGCGGCCACCTGGGAGCATTGTCCGCGGCGGTCGATGCGTTCGAGCGCTCCGTCGCCGCCTGTCCTAGGTCGGAGACCCGGAGCCGGTACCTGCACACCGCCTATCTGCTCGGCGCGCAGGTCGCGGTTCAAAGTTGGACCACGGCCGTGACCACGCTGGGCAGCCTGATACCGCTGGCCGAGGAAGTGACCTCCGCACGCACCCGCGCGCTGATCGACAGGACACTGCGTCGCATGGAAACCGGCGGCGCACCGCCGGAGCTACGCGAAATGGGCAGTCGACTGAACCTGGCGATGACCAGATCGCCAGCGGGCCTCGGCGGCCGTCGTGGCTGAAAAGCACCCGTGGCCAACTCCCGACACCGGCCTCGAACAGCACTTCCTGACCTCGACAACGAAGATCGATGCCATCGTCCTAGCCGCCGGCGTCGGCGGGAACGACCGCGTCGTCGAAGTGGGTGCGGGTGTGGGCACGGTCGCCGTTCGCCTACCGGCCTGCCGCAGCCTGACCCTGGTCGAATTCGATGCTCGCCTTTGCCAGGTGCTCGAACGACTGCTACCGCGGGCCCATGTTCGCTAAGGCGATGCTCGGGCCCTGCTACCGCGCCTGGACTGCGACGTACTCATCGGAAACCTGCCTTGGGCGGTGACTGCCGATCTCCTGCCGCAGCTGCGCCGCTGTGCTCTTCGAACGGCGGTCCTTGCGATCGAACCGGGACTGAACCTCGACCGGGTAGCCGACTCGTTCTCCGTCGATCCCGTGGCGACCTTGGACCCGACGGACTTCGACCCGCCGCAATCCGGGGCATCCCTCGCCGTACGGCTGACTCGAAGGGCTACCTCCTGATTCCCGGCAGGACCAGGAAAGAGGCCTGACAGATTTCCCGTTTGCACGCGGTGGTTGTCGTCGCCTACCCGTCGCACTCTTGTCCTGGCGCTGGGGCGGGCGTCCTATCGACGCCATGCCCGCGACAACCTCGTCAACCGAATCCTGCGAACCCGACGACACCGACTGCGCCACCGATCCGCGGCCGCACGATTCGACCGCGCACTGCTCGCCCTCGAAGCGCATCTGAAACGAACCCCCGGATACCGCACCGAAGACTTCATCGAGGCATGCCGCGCCATCCTCGGCCAAGCCGACGAACATCCCTGATGGCTGCGGCCGATCACGAGTTCACCAGTTCAGGGCCGTTCGAGGATCACCACCGCCGAGGCCAGGCCCGCGTCGTGGGACAGCGAGAGGTGAACCTCGGTCACGCCCTGGGCGTCCGCGGCCGCGCGCACCGAGCCGATCAGCGTGAACACCGGCCGCCCCGACTCCTCCGAGATCACCTCGGCATCGTGCCAGGCCAGGCCGCCCGGCCCTCCCAACGCCTTGACCAGGGCCTCCTTGGCCGCGAACCGCGCGGCCAGCGAGGCGTCCGAGCGCTGCCGCTCGGCCGGCGTGAAGAGCCGCTCCCGCAGGCCGGGCGTACGCCGCAGGGACTCGGCGAATCGGGCGACGTCCACGACGTCGGTGCCGACGCCCACGATCGCCATACCGGACTCGCTCTATTCGACCGTGACCGACTTGGCCAGATTGCGCGGCTGATCGACATCGTGGCCGAGCAGGGTCGCCAACTCGCAGGCGAACAACTGCAGCGGCACCACCGCGACCAGCGGCTGCAACAGCACCGGCACCTTGGGCAGCGGGATCACCACGTCGGCGTACTCGGCGATCGAGGTGTCGTCGTGCTCGACCAGGCAGATCGTCTTCCCGCCGCGGGCCCGCACCTCCTGCAGGCCGCTGACCATCTTGTCGCGAAGCTGGTCGCGCCCCCGCGGCGGGATCACGCACAGCACCGGGATGTCCTCGTCGATCAACGCGATCGGACCGTGCTTCAACTCGCCGGCGGCGAATCCCTCGGCGTGCAGGTAGGCGATCTCCTTCAGCTTCAGCGCACCCTCCAGCGCGACCGGATAGCCGGCATGGCGGCCGAGGAAGAGCACGGTTCGCGCCCCGGCATGGTCCTTGGCCAAGGCGTAGATCCGGTCGGCGCCCTCGAGCACGGCCTGGATCCGGTCCGGTATCGCCTCCAGCTGGTTCAGCACCTCGGTAATCTCGTCGCCGTACCGGGTGCCCTTGACCTGGGCCAGGTACAGCGCCAGCAGGTAGCAGGCCACCAACTGCGTCAGGAACCCCTTCGTGGAGGCCACCCCGATCTCGGGCCCGGCGTGCATGTAGAGCACCGCGTCGGACTCGCGGGGAATCGTCGAGCCGTTGGTGTTGCAGATGGCCAGCACCCGGGACCGCTGGGTCCGTGCGTGCCGCAAGGCCATCAGCGTGTCCGCGGTCTCCCCGGACTGGCTGATCGCGATCACCAAGGTGTCGCCGGTCAGGATCGGGTCGCGATAGCGGAACTCGGAGGACAGCTCCACCTCGACCGGAATCCTGGTCCAGTGTTCGATGGCGTACTTCGCCACCAGTCCGGCATAGAACGAGGTGCCGCAGGCCACGATGATCACCTTGTCGATGTCGCGGAGCTCCTGCTCGGACAGCCGCATCTCGTCGAGCTGGAGTTCGCCGGAGGCCGTACGCCGGCCCAGCAGCGCCGCGCTGACCGCGCGCGGCTGCTCGAAGATCTCCTTGCGCATGAACCAGTCGTGGCCGTCCTTCTCGGCCGCCGCGAGATCCCAGTCCACGTGGTAGGGCCTGGCTTCCACTCGCCGACCGTCGAAGTCCGTCACCTCCACCGCGTCCCGGGTGATGGTGACCACCTGGTCCTGGCCGAGTTCCAGCGCATCGCGGGTGAACTCGATGAACGCCGCCACGTCGGATCCGAGGAAGTTCTCCCCCTCCCCCAGCCCGACCACCAGCGGGCTGTTGCGGCGGGCCGCCACGACTCGACCCGGGTCCTCGGAGTCGACCGCCACCAGGGTGAATGCCCCGTCCAGGCGGCGGCACGACCGCTGCATCGCGGTCGTCAGGTCGACACCGTCGGCCAGTTCGCGCTCGATCAGGTGGGCGGCCACCTCCGTGTCGGTGTCCGAGGCCAGCTCGTGTCCGTCGTGTTCGAGTTCGGTGCGCAGGGCCGCGAAGTTCTCGATGATGCCGTTGTGGACGAGGGCGACCCGCCGGCCCGCGCCCAGGTGCGGGTGGGCGTTTCGATCGTTGGGGGGGCCGTGGGTGGCCCACCGGGTGTGGCCGATGCCCGTCGTACTGGGTGCCAGCGGACGATCCTCGATGGCCTGCTCCAAGTTGGCGAGCTTCCCGGCCTTCTTGGCGCTGGCGAGCTTGTGCTGGCTGGCTCCGGCGGTCGCCACGAGGGCGACTCCGGCGGAGTCGTAACCGCGGTACTCCATCCGCCGGAGACCCTCGATAATGACGTCCTGAGCCTGCCGGTGGCCGACGTAGCCAACGATTCCACACACGGGCGGAAGTCTATCCAGGCCTCATCCGGCACGCCGGGCGCCTGCAAGAATGCGTCCATGCGAGCTAACGAGCGAGCTAGCGGTTCCGGCAACCGGCTCGGTGTCGGCGCCGGCTCCGGCTCCGGCGACGAGCGGGCCCTCGCGCCGCCCGCGCCGAGCCGGGACTCCTCGCCCTACGTCGAACTCAGCAGGTCCGATTGGGCGGCCCTGGCGCCCCCCGTCCACGGCGGCGCCGATGACCTCCTGAGCGCGGAGGAGATCGCCAAGCTGCGTGGCCTGGGGGACGCCTTGGACCTCGACGAGGTGCGGCAGATCTATGTGCCGTTGTCCCAGTTGCTCAGCCTGTACGTCGAGGCTGCGGGGCGGCTCAACGGCGCGCAGTGGGACTTCCTCGATCAGCCTGTGCGGCCGCGCACCCCGTTCGTGATCGGCCTGGCGGGCTCGGTCGCGGTCGGCAAGTCCACTACGGCCCGCGTTCTCCAGCAGACGCTGGCTCGCTGGCCGCAGCATCCACACGTGGCTCTGGTGACCACGGACGGATTCCTGCTGCCGAACGCCGAACTGCGGCGGCGCGGGTTGTTGGAGCGGAAGGGATTCCCGGAAAGCTACGACCGCCGAGCCCTCCTCCGCTTCGTCGTCGACATCAAGTCCGGCAAGGAAGTGGTCGAGGCACCGGGATACTCCCACCTGGCCTACGACGTGCAGCCCGGAGCGCCGATCACGATCCGCGCTCCGGACATCGTCATCATCGAGGGGTTGAACGTGTTGCAGCCCGCACGCGTCCGCGAGGACGGCCGCGCCGGGCTTGCGGTGAGCGACTTCTTCGACTTCAGCGTGTACATAGACGCTGCTGCTGCCACCATCCGACAGTGGTACGTCGATCGGTTCCTGCGACTGCGCGAGACCGCGTTCCGCAACCCAGCGTCGTACTTCGCGAAGTATGCCTCGTTCACCGAAGCCGAAGCGATCGTCGAGGCCACCCGGATCTGGGACACCATCAACGGGCCCAACCTGAGCCAGAACATCGCTCCCACTCGCTCACGGGCGACCTTGGTATTGCGCAAGGATCGGGATCACTCGGTGGAGTACGTCCGGCTGCGCAAGCTCTGATCGAGGCAGCTCTCATCCGCGGCAGCTCTCATCCGGGGCAAGGTCTCATCCGGGGCAAGGTCTAGCCAGCCAGGCTCCAGCCGGGCAAGCTTTGGTCGGCAAGCTCAAGACCCGCGCCCTGGATCGATACAGGAGGAGCCATGTTCGAAGGATCGCTGAAGCGAGGGGCCGGCCTGGCGATCCTCGGCGGGCTTGGGTTGACCGCGCACGCGGCCGGGCTGGCCGCTTCCGGATCCCGACTGCCCGGAGTGATCGAACTGGCGAGTGCCGCGATGTGCGCGGCGGTGGTGTCGTTCGCGGTGACCCTGACCGCCCCGCGCGGCCGCAACCTCGGCATCGCGCTCGGCATGGTCGGGACCATGACCGGTGTCGCCGGGGCGTTGACCACGGTGCTGTCCGAGCCCGGATTCTTGTCGAACGCCTCCCTGGCGCTCGCCTTCGCCGGGGTGCTGATCGTGGGCCTGAGCTTTCCCAGACCGCGACCGGGCTATCCGCGATGGGCGGTGTACGCCGCGCTCTCCGGCGCCGTTGCCTTGATCGCCTCCGGGGTGCTGACCGGCCGGTACGCCGGCCTGGCCTTTCTCCTGCCGGCCGTGGCCTGGGCCTGGCTGGGCGCGGTGGCGCTCGGCCCCGACGCCGTTCCGCCGAAGGCCAAGATCCCTCCCGCCCGCATGCCCAAGAAGCCACGCTGACCCGGCAGCTATCTGGCCGGATTGTCGGCGTGTCGACGGCTAAGTGCCGGGTCGGCCGCTACCAGGGGACGGGTCGGCCGCTACTAAAGGACGGGTCAGCGCTTAGCGGAGGGCGAGGCGGTCGCGGACGACCGCGGCCAGCCGCTCCGCGACTTGGCGCGCCTCGCCCGCACTCGCCGCCTCGACCATAACCCGGACCAGAGGCTCTGTGCCGGAGGGCCGGAGCAGCACCCGTCCGGCATCGCCGAGCAGCGCCTCCTCCTCGGCCACGGCAGCCGCGACGACACCGTCGGAGTCACATCGCGACTTGTCCACGCCCGGAACGTTGACCAGGACCTGAGGAAGTCGCGTCATCACCGCGGCCAGCTCGCGCAGCGACAACCCGGTGGTTGCCATCCGCTCCAGGACGTGCAACGCCGTCAGGGTTCCGTCGCCGGTCGTCGCGAAATCACTCATGATCACGTGCCCGGACTGTTCGCCGCCGAGCGAATAGCCCGCGAGGTTCATCGCTTCCGACACGTACCGGTCGCCGACCTTCGTCTGCCGGACACCGACGCCGGCCCGCTTCATCGCCTGGACGAAACCGAGGTTGCTCATCACGGTGGCCACCACGGTGTCCTTGACCAGCCGGCCGCTCTCCTTCATGGCGATCGCCAGGATCGCCAGGATCTGATCGCCGTCCACCAGATTGCCGTCACCGTCGATCGCCAGGCAACGATCCGCGTCACCGTCCAACGCGAACCCGACGTGCGCCCCCTGCTCGGTGACCGCGGCGCGCAGCGACTCGAGGTGCGTGGAGCCACACTGGTCGTTGATGTTCAGTCCGTCCGGGACTGCGTGGATCGCGGTCACGGTCGCGCCGGCATCCTCAAGAGTTCGCGGTCCCGCCTCGAAAGCCGCCCCGTTGGCACAGTCGAGCACCACCGTCAGGCCCGCCAACGGGTGATCGATCGTGCGCACCAGGTGCGCGGCGTAGTCGTCGATCGCTTCGGCGTACGGCGTGATCCGGCCCACCTCGGCGCCGACCGGGCGTTCCCACGGCACGTGCATTCGTTCCGAGATCGCCACCTCGATGGCATCGTCGAGCTTGCGGCCCCCCCGCGCCAGGAACTTGATACCGTTGTCGGGCATCGGATTGTGGGAGGCGGAGATGACCACGCCGAGATCGGCATTCAACCGGCTGGTCAGATACGCCACGCCAGGCGTCGGGATGACGCCGAGCAACAACACGTCCACCCCCGCCGAGGCCAATCCCGCGACCACCGCCGATTCCAGGAACTGGCCCGAGACCCGGGTGTCCCGGCCCACCACCGCCACCGGCCGGTGGCCTTCGAACTCGCCGAGATCCGCCAGCACGTGCGCGGCGGCGACGGAAAGCTCGACGGCGAGCTCCGCCGTGAGATGGCCGTTGGCCAGGCCGCGAACGCCGTCAGTCCCGAACAACACCGTCGGTGAACCCCAGGAAGGCGATGGACGCTACCGCTTGCTGTACTGCGGCGCCTTGCGGGCCTTCTTGAGGCCGGCCTTCTTTCGCTCGATGACTCGGGCGTCGCGGGTCAACAAGCCCGCCTTCTTCAACATCGGCCGGTTCGCGTCGATGTCGACATCGTTGAGTGCCCGGGCGACACCGAGACGCAGGGCTCCGGCCTGGCCGGTGATGCCGCCTCCGTGGATCCGGGCGATCACGTCGAACCGGCCCACCAGATCAGTGGTCACGAACGGCTCGTTGACGACCTGCTGGTGCAGCTTGTTCGGGAAGTAGGAGTCCAGGGTCCGGCCGTTGATCCGCCACACGCCGGTGCCGGGCACCAACCGCACCCGAGCCACGGCCTCCTTGCGACGGCCGGTTGCGCTCGCCGGGGCGATCGTGGCCGGCCGCGGCGGTGAACCGGGGGCCGGGGCGCTCTCGGAGCTGTAGGCGATGCCGCTCTCGTCAGGGGTGTAGACATCCTCGGTCTGGTCGTTCGCGACATCGGTGGGGTCGGCCACGGGTCTTCCTTACTTGTCTGTGTCGAGTGGTCGTTACTGCGCGAGCTGGGAGATCTCGAACGGCACGGCCTGCTGAGCCTGGTGCGGATGATCGGGACCGGCGTACACCTTGAGCTTCGTCAACTGCGCGCGGCCCAACTTGGTCTTCGGGAGCATGCCCCAAACGGCCTTCTCGATGACCTTACGGGCGTCCTTCTCCAGCATTTTCCCGATCGGAGTGGCGGTCAATCCGCCCGGATATCCGGAGTGCCGGTAGCTCAGCTTGGTGGTGGCCTTGGTACCGGTGAGGGCCACCTTGCCCGCATTGACGACGATCACGAAGTCACCGGTGTCCATGTGCGGGGCGTACATCGCCTTGTGCTTGCCACGGAGCAGATTCGCCACCTGCACGGCCAGCTTGCCGAGCACGATGTCGGTGGCGTCGATCACATGCCAAGTCCGCTTGATGTCACCGGGCTTGGGGCTGTACGTACGCACGGCAGGTCTACTTTCTCGTCGGTTGTCGTGACTCCTGAGCGGCTGAATACGCGGCACGCTTCGGATAGGACACCAGGATCACTCCGGGGACCAGCGGTCCACGATACTTCTCGCCGCGACGGCTGGTCAAAATCCGATCGTTTTCACGCCAGCGTCCGCGCGACTCGGCGTTTCGGCACGGCCACCGGAGGTCTGACGATGTCCCGTCGTAGGCTGGGTTACCAGGGGGTAATCTCACTCACCCCAACCCTTTCCGTCCGCAGTGCCCATCCCGTCCGCCAGGAGCCTTCGTGAGCGACGTACGAACCAGCCCAGTCGACCATTCCTCGACCAGCCCCGCCGAAGACAGCTTGTCCGTCGTGGACAACCGCACCGGCCGGTCCTACCTCGTGCCCATCACCGATGGCACGATCAAGGCGGCCGACATCGGTCAGGTCGGCAGGTCGGAAGGGCATCCGGGCTTGGCTGTCTACGATCCCGGCTTCGTCAACACGGCGTCGTGTCGCAGCTCGATCACGTTCATCGACGGCGACAAGGGCATCCTGGAGTACCGCGGCTATCCGATCGAGCAACTGGCCGAGCACTCCTCGTTCCTCGAGGTGGCCTACCTGCTCGTGCACGGCGCCCTGCCGAGCGAGGACCAGTACGCCGCCTGGGAGCACGACATCACCTACCACACCTTCGTGCACGAGAACATGAAGCGCTTCATGCAAGGGTTCAACTACGACGCGCATCCGATGGGCACGTTGATGGCTTCGGTCGGCGCGATGTCGACCTTCTATCCCGATGCCCGCAATATCGCCGATCCGGAGAACCGCCATCTGCAGATCGTCCGGATGATCGCCAAGATGCCGACCCTCGGCGCCTGGGCTTTCCGCCATGCGCAAGGCAAGCCGTACGTCTATCCCGACAACGACCTGAGCTACACCGCCAACTTCCTCTCCATGCTGTTCAAGATGAGCGAGCCGCAGTACGCCGCGGACCCGCGGCTGGTCAAGGCGCTCGACGTACTCTTCATCCTGCACGCCGATCACGAGCAGAACTGCTCGACCAACGCCGTGCGATCGGTGGCGAGTTCGCAGGTCGATCCGTACTCGGCGATCGCCGGGGGCGTGGCCGCGCTCTACGGTCCGCTGCACGGGGGCGCCAACGAGGCGGTGCTGAAGATGTTGCGGCGGATCGGCACCCGGGAGGACATCCCCGCCTTCATCGAAGGGGTGAAGGCCGGCAAGGAGAAGCTGATGGGCTTCGGCCATCGCGTCTACAAGAACTTCGACCCACGGGCGACCATCATCAAGAGGGCCTGCGACGACGTCTTCGAGGTGACCGGGGTCAACCCGCTGTTGGCGATCGCCCGGGAGCTGGAGCAGATCGCGCTGTCCGACGAGTACTTCATCTCCCGCAAGCTCTATCCCAACGTGGACTTCTACTCCGGTCTCATCTATGAGGCCCTGCAGTTCCCGCCCGAGATGTTCACCGTGCTGTTCGCGATCGGGCGTACGCCGGGCTGGCTGGCCCAGTGGCTGGAACTAGTACAGGACACCGAACAGAAAATCGCCCGGCCCAAGCAGATCTACACCGGCCAGCGAACCCTCGACTTCCCGCCGGCGCCGGTCAGGTGGAGCTGACTGCTCGCGAGTCGACGCGCCTCCTGGCGCTCCGGCGGCCGGGCCGGGCGGAAGAGCAATGGCCCGGCCGGACCACTCCGAGGCAGAGTGACGCCATGGACACCACCGGCGGAGCCACCAGTCAGCCCGGCAACGAGTTCGGCGGGTGCCTCACCGAGGTGCGGGCCGCACCCACGGACCGCGGCACCGTCGACCTCGTGGTCCGCCGTCCCGCGGTGGATGAACGCGAGATCCTGACCGAGGCCGTCCTCGACGTCGAAGCCGGCCTGGTCGGCGACAACTGGTTGAGCCGGGCCACGTCGGCAGCGATCGAGACCGGGCGTCATCGGGACGCCCAGCTCAATGTGATGAACGCCCGGGTGGTGCGGTCCCTGGCCGCCACGCCGGCGGATCAGGCGATGGCCGGGGACCAGTTGTACCTCGACCTCGACCTCTCGGTTGCCAACCTCCCGGTGGGCTCTCGCCTCCAGCTCGGCGACAAGGCGATCATCGAAGTCACCGCGAAGCCGCACACCGGGTGCGCGAAGTTCCTGCGCCGGTTCGGCCAGGCCGCCCTGGACCTGGTCAACTCGCCGGAAGGCCGTGAACTCCGGCTGCGCGGTCTGAACGCGCGGGTGGTCCGGCCCGGCACGGTCCGGCCGGGCGACGCGGTACTGGTGATCCGCCCCAGCTCGGATAGTCCGGCATGATTCCGACAGTCTTGGAGGCCCTCGAACCGACAGAATCGGGCCGCACTGCCGGCCTGGGCCGATCGTGAAGTCTCACCGGCGATCTATCGAGGTCTCAGCCAGTTCACAGGCATCGCCGCCACAATGGATAGCGTGACCGGAACAGAAGCGATACCCACGAATCCCCACGTGGTAGCAGGCGCCGTTGACCAGCCCGAGACGATGGCCACACCCACTCCCCCGGGTCGAAGGCACGTCGGGCTCGGTACGGCGTTGATCGCCGCGGTCATCGCCGGTGGCGGCGCCGGCGTTGCCGGTGCCGCCGCTTGGAACTCCTGGGGCCCGGATACGACGGTCGCTACGACGGCCTCGACAAGCAACATCACGCCTCTGGAGCCCGCTCCCGAGCGGGACTCCGGCGGATCCGTCGAGACCGTGGCCAGCGCGGTCCTGCCGTCGGTGGTTCAGATCAAGGTCGCCAGTGGTGGGGGTGCCGGATCCGGATCCGGGGTCATCCTCACCGGGGACGGGCGGATTCTGACCAACAACCACGTAGTCGAGGCCGCGGCCGACGGAGGCACGATCTCGGTCTCGTTCAACGACGGGTCCACCGCCGCCGCCGAGATCGTCGGTACCGACCCGCTGACCGACTCGGCGGTGATCCAGGCCGACGACGTGAGCGGGCTGACGGCGGTGAAGATCGGCCGATCCGACGAAGTCCGGGTCGGGCAGGACGTGGTCGCGATCGGCTCGCCCTACGGCTTGGACGCCACGGTCACCAGCGGCATCGTGAGCGCGCTCAACCGGCCGACCACCGTCGGTCAGGACAGTGAAGGCCAGCGCATCACCTATCCGGCGATCCAGACCGACGCCGCGATCAACCCGGGGAACAGTGGTGGGCCCCTGGTCGACATGTCGGGCCGGGTGGTCGGCATCAACTCATCGATTCGCGGCGTAGCCAGCGCGACGGGCCAGGCCGGCTCGATCGGCCTCGGCTTCGCCATCCCGATCGACGAACTGATGCCCATCGTCGACCAGATCGTCGCGGGCGAGACGCCGACGCACGCACGACTCGGCATTACGCTCACCGAGGCGGTCGGCACGGACGCTACCGGAGCACAGATCGCCGACATCACCAAAGGATCGGCCGCTGAAAGTGCCGGGTTGGAACCGGGTGACGTGATCACCAAGGTCGACGACCGGCTGATCGTCGACGCCGAGTCCCTGGTCGCGACGACGCGGTCCTACCGGCCCGGCGACACGGTCCAGGTCACCTATGTCCGATCAGGGGACACCACGACCACCACCCTGAAGCTCGGCTCCGACCAGGACTAGGCGGCCAGCCGAAGCGTCACAAATGCAGGCCGAGGGGTCACCAAATGCCTGTATTTTGTGACCCCTCGGCCTGCATTTGTGACCTCTCGGCCAGCAGAGTCAGCGGGTCCGGGCGACCCGGCCTTCGTCCCAGACCGGGTCGGAGGACTCGTAGACGAGGCCGTCGGCACCGAACACCAGGAAGCGGGCGAAGGCTCGAGCGAACCACCTGTCATGGGTGACCGCCAGCACGGTCCCCTCGAACCCGGCCAATCCGGCTTCCAAAGCCTCGGCGGACTCGATATCGAGGTTGTCGGTCGGCTCATCGAGCAGCAGCAACGTGCAGCCGGACAGCTCCAGCAGCAAGATCTGGAATCGGGCCTGCTGGCCGCCCGACAGGGACTCGAACCGCTGCTCCCCGGACCGTGCGAGCTCGTAGCGATCCAGCACCCGAGCGGCGAGTTCTCGACCAAGGCCATCGCGGCGCTCGTCACCGCGATGGAGGATGTCGAGCAGGGTCCGGCCGATCAGTTCGGGATGGGCGTGAGTCTGGACGAACCACCCCGGCCGCACCCGCGCGCCGAGCTTGGCCGACCCGGCATACCGGACCGGTTCGATCGGCGTCGCGCCGACCGGTAGGTGTTCGCGATCGGGATCGGTGCCACCGGCAGCCAGCAGGCGCAGGAAGTGTGACTTGCCAGAGCCGTTGCTCCCGAGCACGGCGACCCGATCGCCGAACCACACCTCCAGCTCGAACGGCCGCATCAGACCGACGAGTTCGATCCCGGCACAGACCACGGCTCGCTTGCCGGTACGAGCGCCGGTCAATCGCATGGTGACCCGCTGCTCACGCGGCTGTTCGGTCGGCGGCCCGACTTCCTCGAACTTGCGCAACCGAGTCTTCGCCGCCTGATACCGGCTGGCCATGCCGTCGTTGTAGGCCGCCTTCTGCTTATACATCAGCATCAACGCCCGCAGCTTCGCATGCTCTTCGTCCCAGCGTCGGCGCAACTCGTCCAGCCGGGCGAACCGGTCGATACGAGCCTGGTGGTACGACGCGTACCCGCCGGGGTGAGTCCAGGCCAGGTTGCCGGCCGCGCCCAACTCAACGGTGACCACTCGCGTCGCAGTGTTGGCGAGCAGTTCGCGGTCGTGGCTGACGAACAGGATGGTCTTCTCCGACTCCCGGATCCGCTCCTCGAGCCAGACCTTGCCCGGAACGTCGAGGAAGTTGTCGGGCTCGTCGAGCAGCAGCACTTCGTCCGGCCCCCGAAGCAGGAACTCCAGTACCAGCCGCTTCTGCTCACCGCCCGAGAGCGTCGACAACTGACGGTACTTCGCCCGCTCGTAGGGCACTCCGAGGGCCGCCGTCGTGCAGATGTCCCAGGTCACTTCGGCGTCGTAGCCACCCGCGTCGGCGTACTCGGCCAGGGCGGCGGCGTACCTCAACTGGGTGGGCTCGTCGTCGGTGTCCATGAGGGCGAGTTCGCACTCCGCGACGGCCTCGGCCGCCGTCACGACGCGGCCGCCGGTCACCGATAACAGCAGTTCGGCCACGGTCGAGGCCGCCCCGCCGACGAACTGCCGCATCACCCCGAGCCCCCCGGATCGCGTCACCACCCCCGCGTGCGGCGCGATCTCCCCGGCGATGATGCGGAGCAACGTGGTCTTGCCGGATCCATTGGCGCCGACCAGCGCCACTTTGGCGCCGTCGCCCACCCGGAACGACACCTCGTCGAGCAGCACCCGCCCGTCGGGCAACTCATACCGAACGGCGGCGACGTCGACGTGTCCCACGCCCGTGATTCTCCTCGTATCGGGGCGAACCCGCACCTGGTTATGCGGTCGCCAGTGGAGCTGTGCCCACGACAGTCTCGATGAGTCGCCGCTGGGGTCGATTGGGGTGCCCGTTACACGACCCCGATGACGCCTCGGCAAGCATTTCTGACGTATGAGCGTGAATATGTGACGTGTCGGCAGGGGGTGGAGGCTAGTGGGCGCCCGCGAGGTTGAGGCCCACGACACCGACCACGATCAGGCCGAGGAAGAACGCTTTCGCGAACCCGAGGGACTCGCCGAGATAGAGATATCCGATCACCGCTACCAACGCGGTGCCGACACCCGACCACACGGCGTACGCGACGGAGACCGGCACATGCCTGACCACGAGCGAGAGCAACCAGACAGACACGGAGTACCCACCGAAGACCACGACGGACCAGCCGGCATGGGTGAACCCCTGCGCCCGCGGAAGCAACGCGGTGGCAACCACCTCGACGGCGATGGCCACCGCGAGTAGTACGGCCGCCCACATGTCATCCCCCTCTCTGTAGCACTCGCTACAGAGACTGTAGCACCTGCTACAGTGCCTCCGTGGGTCGCCGCGAGGAACTACTCGACCAGGCTGCCGACTACGTCCTCGAAAGCGGGCTGATCGGCCTCAGCCTCCGCCCGCTCGCGGCGGCGGTGGGGACCAGCGACCGGATGCTCCTTTACCACTTCGGCAGCCGGGACGACCTCGTTACCGACATCATCGCGACAATCAGCGACCGGTCCGTCGAACTGCTGCGATCCCTCGAGCCCGCGACCTCGGTGCACGACGGCGTACTGCGGTTGTGGGACAGCTTTCGGCGGGAGCCGATGTCGTCCTGCCAGCAGATCTATCTCCAGGCCGCGGCCAGCGGCCTCCTCGGCGAGGAGCCGTACCGCAGCGGCATCTGTCGCGCCAACCGCCGGTGGGCTACGGCCCTGGAAGCATGGCTGGCCAGCAGCGGCGCACCATCCGACACCGTCGGGCAAGTCACGAAGCTGGTCGATTCCGCGATGCTCGGATTCCATGTCGACTTGGCCCTCGACCCGCCCGAGAGCTTCGACCAACCCGCCCGAGATCTGGCCGCCGCCGCGCAAGCACTGGCCGACGGCAGGCTCTCCCGAAGTAGTGCCCGACCTAGTGCCCGACCTAGTGCTCGGTCTGTTTCGCCCACAGGTTGATCCCGGACTCCACCGCATGCTTGTCGATCGCCGCGAGTTCGGTGGACGTCAGCGGCGGGAAGTCGAGAGCGTCAAGATTGTCGTCCAACTGCCGTACCGACGAGGCGCCGATCACCAACGCGGTCATCCGCGGATCACGCAAGGCCCACTGCAATGCGAGTTGGGCCAGCTTCTGCCCGCGACCGGCGGCGATGGCGCCAAGCGCCTGGACCCGCGCCAGGATATCGTCGGTCAGACCGACGAAGGAGGTGTCGTCGCGAGCTGCCCGGGAGTCGGCCGGGACTCCGTTCAGATAGCGATCCGTCAGCAATCCCTGCGCCAGCGGAGAGAACGCGATGCACCCCATCCCCTGGCGTTCCAGCTCGTCGAGCAGGTCGGCTTCCAGCCACCGATTGAGCAGAGAGTAGGACGGCTGGTGGATCAGCAACGGCGTACCCAGCGAGCGGGCGATGTCGGCCGCTTCGCGCGTCTTGGCGGCCGAGTACGACGAGATCCCGGCGTACAGCGCCCGGCCCGAGCGGACCGCCTGATCGAGCGCCATCATGGTCTCTTCGATCGGCGTCTCCGGGTCGAAGCGATGGCTGTAGAAGACATCGACGTACTCCAGGCCCATCCGCTTCAGCGATTGATCCAGCGAGGCCAGAACGTATTTCCGCGATCCTCCGCCTTGACCGTACGGCCCCGGCCACATTTCCCAGCCGGCCTTGGTGGAGATGAACAGCTCGTCACGGTACGGCGCGAAGTCGTCGCGCAGATAGACGCCGAAGTTCTCCTCGGCACCGCCGTACGGCGGGCCGTAGTTGTTGGCGAGGTCGAAGTGAGTGACGCCCCGGTCGAAGGCTCGGCGCAGGATCGCGCGATGGGTCTCGGTCGGGCGGTCGGTGCCGAAGTTCTGCCAGAGACCGAGCGAGATGGCCGGCAGCTTCAGCCCGCTCCGGCCGGAGAAGCGGTACTCCATGGAGTCGTAGCGATCATCCGCGGCGGTGTAGGTCACGGTGCACATCATGCCTACTCCCCGCCGCCGAGGCGTCGCAAAAGCACGCCGAGAGGTCAGAAAAACACGTCGAGGCGTCACAAGAGCGCGCGCTTTGTGACCTTTCGGCGTGCATTTGTGACTTGTCGGCGTGTGTTTGTGACGCGTCACGCCGGTGGGCCGGGTCGCGACTCCAGCACCCGGAAGCCCTTGGCGCTGGCCAGCCTGCTGGTCGGATACCCCTGGTCCGTCAGCCAGCGCTGCAGCGAGTCCGCGCCGAGGTTCTTGCCGACCACCAGCACGGCCCGGCCGTGAGGGGCGAGCCGGGCGAACCACCGCAGCAACAGGCCGTGCAGCCCGGACTTGCCGATCCGGATCGGTGGGTTCGACCAGATCTCGTCGTACGTCTCGACCGGGACGTCATCGGCGGCGTACGCCGTGAGCCGGTCCGCGAGTCCGAGCGCGGCGGCGTTCTCGTTGGCCAGCGATACGGCGCGCTCGTTGACATCGACGCCGGTCACTCGCACGCGAGGCGACGCGGCCGCCGCGGCGAGACCGATCACGCCGTAGCCGCAGCCGAGATCCAGGATGTGCCCACCGGCCGGCGGCTCGGTAGAGCGGAAGAGCACTCGGGTGCCGCCGTCGATCCGGCCCTGGGCGAAGACCCCGGATCCGGTCACCAGTCGCAACTCCCGGCCCCACACCGTCGCCGTCATCGGCACGCGACGAAACGGCACCGCCGGATCCGCCGAGAAGTAGTGCTCCTCGCTCGACCGCTCCGGGCTCACCGGCGAACCCGCCGAGTCGCCTCGGCCCGCGCCGCGAGCTGACCGGCATCGGGATAGCTGACCGATTCCAGCGTGAGCCCGTGCGCGGGCGCCACCTGGGCCGTCGAGTCACGTACCCCGGCCACCAGCAACCGCGTCGGCCAATCCGGCGGCCTGCTGCCGTCGCCGACCGCGAGCAGGCAGCCCACCAAGGACCGCACCATGTGGTGACAGAACGCATCGGCCCGGACCGTCGCCACCACCAGACCAGCCGGGGCGCGGGTCCAGGAGAACTCGTGCAGTTCGCGCACCGTGGTGGCGCCCGCACGCCGCTTGCAGAACGCCGCGAAGTCGTGTTCGCCGAGCAACGAGAGCGACGCCTCGGCCATCATCTCGATCCCCAGTGCCCGCGGCCAGGTCAGCACCTCGTGCCGCGACAGCGGGTCGGCCAGGACGGGATCGTCGCAGATCCGGTAGCGGTAGCAGCGCGCCAGGGCGGAGAACCTGGCGTCGAACCCGTCCGGCGCGATGCTCACCCGACGTACTCTCACATCCGCGTCGAGCAGCCGGTTGAGCCGGGCGGCCAAACGGCCCACGGCTTCGTCGGTGGCGCCCCCGAGGGCGGCTGTCAGGCTTCCCGCGGCGTCATCGACATCGGCATGCGCGACCTGATGCCGGGCGTGCACCCCGGTGTCGGTCCGGCCGGCGCACGTGACCCGCAGTGCCGGCACCCGCAGCACCGTGCACAATGCCCCCTCCAGCACGCCCTGAACGGTGCGGAGCCCCGGCTGAGTGGCCCAGCCGTGGAAGTCCGTGCCGTCATAGGCGAGGTCCAGCCGGAGCCGCACGGTCAGCCGAGTTCGTGCTTGTACGGCGGATCGGCCCCCGGCCGGGAGACGGTCACGGCCGCCGCCCGGGCGGCGTA
>JBOFLE010000174.1:0-9673 GCA_051657705.1 Nocardioides sp.
GGGTTCCATACCGGCGTGGAGTGGGCGATGCGGCGCGACGCCGATCTGATCTGGCTGATGGACGACGACGGCCGGCCGGAGGCGAGCTGCCTGGACACGCTGCTGAGCCACGACGGCCGCTACGACTTCTGGGGGCCGGTGGTGCTCGACGAGGCCGATCACGAGCGACTGGTGTTCCCGATCCGGCTTCCCGGCGGCACCCGCGTCGCCCGGACCCGCGACGAGGTCCGCCGGGCCGCCCGTGAGGGGGTCGTCGCCGAGGTGGTGATCCCGTTCAACGGGGTCCTGCTCACCCGGGAGTTGGTCGCCAGGATCGGGTCGGTCCGGGAGGACTTCTTCATCTGGGGTGATGATCACGAGTACCGGTGGCGGGCCGAGCGGGCCGGCGCCCGGATCGCCACGATCGCGGACGCCGCGTTCCTGCACCCGTCGGTCGGCGCCCTGGGGACGCCGATGGCGCTCGGGCGGACGACGTACAACCACACGCCGAGCGACCTCAAGCACTACTGCATGGCCCGCAACAACCTGGTCAACCTGCGCACGTACAAGGGTTGGCCGCATGCGCTGGCGTTCGTCGCCAAGACCGCCTGGTTCTACACCATCACCCGGCCGGACCCGGCCCGGCTCCGGCTGTCCGCCCGCGCGATGTGGGCGGGCCTGCGGGGCGATTTCACCGGACACCGGAGGTACCTGTGAGCGAAGCGGGAGAGCGCGGTGGTTCTGGCGTGGCCGGGGACGGTGAGGATGCGCTCGAGCTGCGAGGTCACCAGAGGGCGCTGAGCGAGCGGGTGGCCGTGGTCGTGGTGACCTACAACCGCGCGGATCTCCTGGTCGGGATGCTCGACGGGTTGGCTGCCCAGACCCGGCCGACCGATGCGGTGTTCGTGGTCGACAACGCCAGCAGTGACCACACCAGGCAGGTCCTGGAGTCGTATCCGGCGGCGCATCCCGGATTTCCCCTGCGCCCGATCTTCAGCGACGAGAACGTCGGCGGCGCGGGCGGGTTCCATCTGGGGGTCCGGACGGCACACGGCTCTGCGGATCAGGGGGGATTCGACCGGATCTGGCTGATGGACGACGACGTAGTGCCCGCTCCGGACTGCCTCGACGTCATGCTCCGCCACGACCTGCCGTGCCTGATGGCGGTGCGGGAGGACCGGCGCGGCCGCCTGGTCGAGAAGTCGGCGATCCGCTTCGATCTGCGCAACCCGCTGGCCATCCGCCCGAAGCGGGCCAGTGTGGACAGCGCCTACGCCGCACGCGGCGATCTGCCCGAGCTGGTCCCGGTCCAGGTGGTGGCGTTCGAGGGCTTCCTGGTCCGGCGCGAGGTGATCGACGCGATCGGGCTGCCCGACCCGTCGTACTTCATCTTCTACGACGACGCCGACTTCGCGATCCGGGCCCGGCGCGCCGGCTTCACCATCCACGCCGTCCGCGACGCGGTCCTGGTCCGGCAGCTCGACTTCGACCAGCAGCACGATCTTGGTTCGTGGAAGGGCAAGTTCATGTACCGCAACCTGTTCGCGGTGCACTTCCGATACGGCGAGAACGTCCTGGTGCGCCTCAAGCCCTACCTGATCACGGCGGGGGTGGTCGCGCTGAGCCCCGTACGGAAGGACGGCCGGCGCGAGGCGAAGAACGCCTTGGCCGCGCTCCGGGAGGCGCGGGGGATGCGAGTGGTACCGACCGGGCCGGCGGGAATGCCGGATTAGGACGGTCCCCCCCGCTAGACTTGACGGGCACTTTCGACTACTGGGTCCCATCCCACAGGAGCAATAAATCCGTGACCAGCTCGGCCCAGAGCCCTGCCCACATTCCAACTCCGGGCGGGCAAGCCTCGCCCCCCGACCTCGTGATCGTCGGCTCCGGATTCTTCGGGCTCACGATCGCCGAACGCTGCGCGAACGAGCTCGGGCTCAAGGTCCTGGTGCTCGAACGGCGCTCGCACCTGGGCGGCAACGCCTACAGTGAGCGCGAGCCGGAGACCGGGATCGAGGTGCATGTCTACGGCGCGCACCTGTTCCACACCTCCAACAAGCGGGTCTGGGACTACGTCAACCGGTTCACCTCGTTCACCAACTACCAGCACCGGGTGTTCGCGACGTACCGCGACCAGGTCTACTCCTTCCCGATGAATCTGGCGTTGATCAACCAGTTCTTCGGGCGGAATCACACGCCCGACGAGGCCCGGGCGCTGATCGCCGAGCAGGCTGCCGAGATCGCCACCGAGGACGCGGTGAACCTCGAGGAGAAGGCGATCTCGCTGATCGGCCGACCGTTGTACGAGGCGTTCGTCAAGGGCTACACCGCCAAGCAGTGGCAGACCGATCCGGCGGAGCTGAGCCCGGACATCATCACCAGGCTGCCCGTGCGGTACACCTTCGACAACCGCTACTTCAACGACACCTACGAGGGGTTGCCGGTCGACGGGTACACGGCGTGGCTGGAGCGGATGGCCGATCACCCGAACATCGAGATCTGCCTGAAAACCGACTTCTTCGACGTCGCCGACGCCTATCGTGGCACGGTGCCGATCGTCTACACCGGTCCGCTGGACGAGTACTTCGGGCATGCGGAGGGCCGCCTCTCCTGGCGGACCGTCGACCTCGAGCGCTCGGTGATCGACGTGGACGACTACCAGGGGACCTCGGTGATGAACTACAACGACGCCGAGGTTCCGTACACCCGGATCCACGAGTTCAAGCACTTTCATCCCGAGCGGACGCACCTGCCCGGCAAGACCGTGATCGTGCACGAGTACAGCCGATTCGCCGAGGAGGGCGACGAGCCGTACTACCCGATCAACACGCCCGCCGACCGCGAGAAGCTGCTGAGGTATCGGGAGTTGGCCAAGCAGGAGACCACCGACCGCGATGTCTTCTTCGGCGGGCGGCTCGGCACCTATCAGTATCTGGACATGCACATGGCGATCGGCTCCGCGCTGTCGATGTTCGACAACCAGATCGCGCCGCGCTTCGCCGACGGCACATCGCCGGACGCGGCGCGGCCGGCCGGAGGTGAGGCCCGGTGACCGCCGTCGACGCCGCGGACGAGACCCGTTCCGAGCGAATCCGCAAGGTCCTGCAGCGGCAGATCATGCCGCTCGACAAGGATCTCGACGTGATGAGCCTCTACGTCGACCTGGAGGAGGCCGAGCTCGACGAGGACAAGTACGTCGTCGGCGGCTCCCGGGCCGCCAAGGAGTTGCACAACACCGCGATCCGGCAGAAGAAGTCGACCGGCCGCAGCATTCACACCGACCAGATCCTCGGCCGCACCGGATTCCTCGTCGAGGCGGGCGCCCGGGTCTCGTTCGGCACCTACTTCAACGGCTTCCCGGCGGGGTACTGGCGGCGTTGGACCATCGTCGACCACGTCCGGCTGACGGTGCGGCTCGCCGGGCACGGGGCGACCGTCACCGTCTACAAGTCCATGGCCAACGGCCGGTCCCAGCGGGTGGACGCGGCGAGCACCTCGGGCGCGGCGCCGGAGAGCTTCGACTTCGACCTCACCCTCGGCCCGTTCGTCGACGGCGGCTGGTACTGGTACGACGTCTCCGCCAGCGACGCCGCGGTCGAGGTGTCCGCCGAGTGGAGCACCGAAATATCGGCCGACTCGGTGACCAACGGGGTGAACGGGGCGGCCGAGCACGGCACCGTGGACATCGCGATCACCACGATGAACCGGCCGAACTTCTGCGCCAAGCTGCTCAGCCAGATCGCCGAGGACGAGGACCTGCGGCCGTACCTGGACACCGTCTTCGTGATGGAACAGGGCACCCGGCCGGTCACCGATTCCTCGCTGTTCGGCCCGGTGGAGGCCAGCCTGGACAAGCAGTTGCGGGTGATCGTACAGGGCAATCTGGGCGGCTCCGGCGGGTATGCGCGAGGGCAGCTCGAATCGGTGCGCAAGGGCACCGCGACGTACACCATGATGATGGACGACGACGTGGTCTGCGAGCCGGAGGGCATCATCCGGGCGATCACGTTCGCCGACCTGTGCCGCCGGCCGACGATCGTGGGCGGGCACATGTTCTCGCTCTACGCGCGCTCGCGGCTGCACAGCTTCGGCGAGGTCGTGAAGCTCTGGCGGTTCTGGTGGTCCTCGCCCACCGACACGTACAACGAATGGGACTTCGCCGCCCGCAACCTCCGCTCCTCGCGCTGGCTGCACAAGCGTCTGGACGCCGATTTCAACGGCTGGTTCATGTGCCTGGTCCCACGTCAGGTGCTGGACCGGATCGGGCTCTCGCTGCCGCTGTTCATCAAGTGGGACGACAGCGAGTTCGGCTTGCGCGCCAAGGCGGCCGGGGTGCCGACGGTGGTGTTCCCGGGCGCGGCGGTCTGGCACGTGCCGTGGTCCGACAAGAACGACGCCCTGGACTGGCAGGCCTACTTCCACCAGCGCAACCGGTTCGTCGCGGCCCTGCTGCACAGCCCGTACGACCGCGGCGGCCGGATGGTGCGGGAGAGCCTGAACAACACCCTCGCGCACCTGGTGGCGATGCAGTACTCCACCGTCGAGTTGCGGCTGATGGCGCTGCGCGACGTGCTCGACGGTCCGGATCGGCTACATGCGGACCTGGCCACGAAGTTGCCCGAGGTCAACGCGTTCCGCAAGCAGTTCACCGACGCCCAGTTGCACGCCGACCTCGACGACTTCCCACCGGTACGCCGCGCCAAGCCGCCGCGCAAGGGCCGCGATGCCACCGAGGTGCCGTCGAAGCGATCCATGCTGCTCACGGCCGCGCTGGCGCCGATCCGGCACCTGCGGGCGCCGCGGCCGTTGTCGCGGCAGCACCCCGAGGCGATGATCCCCGGCATGGACCTGAAGTGGCACAAGCTGGCGGCGTACGACTCGGTCGTCGGTTCGATGCCCGACGGCACCAGCGCCGCGCTGTTCCGACGCGATCACGTACGCTACCGCCGGTTGCTGGTCGAGACGATCAGCCTGCATCGCCGGATGTGGCTGGAGTGGCCCGAGTTCGCCAAGCTCTACCGGAGCAGGCTGGAGGAGGTAACCTCGCCGGAGACCTGGGAGAAGACCTTTGCGCCCTGGATGGGCGATGACGAGACCGCGAGGGGGAGCCGCCCTGCTGATGGCTGAACGAAACCCCGCTCCCGCGGAGGTTCCCCCCCTTGTCTCACCGGCGGCTACCAGCGGACTGCTGGAGGTCTTCCGACGTCGCTATCTGCTGCGGCTGCTGGTCAAGCGGGAGATCTCTGCGCGCTATCAGGGCTCCTTCCTGGGGTTGGTGTGGTCCTACATCAACCCGCTGAGCCAGTTCTTCATCTTCTACGTCGTCTTCGGCATCGTGATGGGTCGGGGCGGGGCGATCGACAACTTCGCGATCCACCTGTTCACCGGGCTGGTCATCGTGCACTTCTTCAACGAGACCCTCAACGCCGGGACGCGCTCGATCGTCCGCAACAAGCGCATGGTCCAGAAGTTGGCGATGCCCAAGGAGATGTTCCCGGTGGCCTCGATGCTGGTCTCGGGCTTCCACATCGGACCCCAGTTGGTGATCCTGGTCGGCGCCTGCGCGTTCGCCGGCTGGTCTCCGGATCCGGTGGGCCTGGCGGCGGGCGTGCTCGGGCTGTTGATCTGCATGGCGCTGGGCACCTCGCTCGCCCTGATGTTCAGCGTGGCCAACGTGTTCCTGCGCGACATCGGCAACGGCGTGAACGTGCTGACGAACTTCGTCCGGTTCGGGGTGCCGATGATGTATCCGTACAGCGACGTCCGGGACAGCAGTCTGCCGACGCTCTGGCAGGAGGTCTACCTCGCCAACCCGATCTGCGAGGCCGTGCTCTTGCTGCAGCGCTGCTTCTGGGTCGGCTCGACCCCGGATCCGGCCGCGACGATCGCGGACCACATGCCCGATCACCTGTTCGCCCGGGGCTTCGCCGCGCTCGGGGTCAGCATGGTGGTGATGGTGATTGCCCAGGTGGTCTTCACCAGGTTCGAGAACAAGATCCCGGAGCGGCTGTGACTCCGGGAGCGGATCGGAAGCCTTCGTGACCGAATCGATCGTCGTGGAGCACGCCACCAAGAGCTTCACGCTGCACTACCAGCGCACGATCAAGCAGATGAGCGTGGCCATGGTGAAGGGCCGCGACATCAGCGACCGATTCCTGGCCCTCGACGACGTGTCCTTCACGATCAACCAAGGGGAGTCGCTGGGGCTGATGGGTCTCAACGGATCCGGGAAGTCCACGCTGCTGAAGCTGATCAACGGCATCATGCGACCCGACTCTGGTTCGGTGCGCACCCGCGGCCGGATCGCTGGGCTGATCGCCACCGGAGCCGGTTTCCATCAGCAACTCTCCGGTCGGGAGAACATCTATCTCAACGCCGCGGTGCTCGGCATGAGTGAGTCGGAGACCAAGCGCAAGTTCGACGCCATCGTCGAGTTCGCCGACGTCGGCAAGCACCTGGACACTCCGGTCGGTTTCTACTCCTCCGGCATGTTCGCCCGGCTCGGCTTCTCGGTCGCCATCCATGTGGATTCGGACATCTTCCTGGCCGACGAGATCCTCGCGGTCGGCGACCGCCCGTTCAAGCGCAAGTGTCTGGCCCGGATGCAGGAGATCCGCGACAGCGGCCGGACCCTGGTCTACGTCAGCCACGCGGCCGGCTCGGTTCGCAAGATGTGCGACCGGGTGATCGTCCTCGAGCAGGGCAAGATCGGCTTCGACGGCGCGGTTCGACCCGGAATCCACTACCTGAAGTACGACGACGAGCCGGGCACCGAGCCCGGTGACGACGAGATGCTCGACGGGGACCTGGGCGCCGAACTCTAACCCGCCACCCGTCCCGTAGTAGCGGTCGACCCGTCCCCGAGTAACGATGCTGCGGGGCTGCGATGCCATCCGTGGATCCAATCCTCCGCAGCCTCGCTACTACGGACGGGTCGGCGGGGTTGACAAAACCGGGAAGGTCAGGATCGCCGGGTGGTAATTACAGGATTGTAGTTAGCCGGCGGACCTTGCGGAGACGGGTGTTGCTGGTGTGACACTTGGGACTCGCTCGTCTTCCCCCCAGGTCTGGAGCTCCGTCCATGCGATCCGGTCAGTCCCGATTCGTGACCGCCTGTCAGCAGATGCTCGCCATCGGTGTCGTCCTCGCGGTCCTGGTGCCCGCCGCCTCGGTCAGCTCTCTCACCGTGGTGGCCACCGGGGCATCGGTCGGCCCATCCGTCGCTACTCAGCGTCCGGAGGGCGGCTCCGATCAGGCGCGGGTGGAGACCGCGCCGGTGGCGGCGATCGTCGACGAGTTCGTCCTCACGCCGGCCCTCCAGCCCGACCCGGGGTCTGATGCGGGCCGGTCACGGCCGCTGGCAGCCACTCGATCGCTGACCACGACAACAGGCGGCGAGGTCCTGACCAGTCGCGCCCGACGGGTACGGGGATTCGGCGCGGTCGGCGTGACCTGGAGCCCTCGTGCCGTGCGCACCGAGGATCAGCTCGCCCTGGAACTGCGGACCAGGGATGGCGGGCGCTGGTCGCCCTGGAGCGAATTGCCCTATCACGCCGAGCACGGTCCCGATCCGGGCAGCGTGGAGGCGACGAGCGCGCGTCCGGGGACCGAACCCGTCCTGGTCGGTGATGTGGGCAAGGTTCAGATCCGCGCGATCTCCCGAGGGCGCCCGGTGCCGGCGGACCTGAAGCTGGCCGTCATCGCGCCGGGCACGTCCGTCGGAACGGCGCGGCAAGCACCGGCCGCCGACCCGGCGATCGATCCGGCCATCGAGCGGACAGCGACCGCGGCTCGTGCGGCGTCTCTGAGCTCGCGACGCGCCGTCACCACCCGACCGGCGATCTACTCGCGCGCCCAGTGGGGTGCCGACGAGCGCAGACGGGACTCCTCGTCGCTTCGCTACTACGAGGTGCATGCGGGCTTCGTGCACCACACGGTCAACGCCAACGACTACAGCGCCGGCCAGGTGCCGGGGATCCTGCGGGCCATCTACGCGTACCACACGCAGTCGCGGGGCTGGAGCGACATCGGCTACAACTTCCTGATCGATCGCTTCGGGCGAATCTGGGAAGGCCGCTACGGTGGCATCGACCGCCCGGTGGTCGGTGCGCACACCAAGGGCTACAACGACGATGCGTTCGCGGCGGCCGCCATCGGGAACTTCGAGATCGCTCGCCCCAGCAGCGCCATGGTGGCGGCGTACGGCAGGTTGTTCGCGTGGAAGCTTGCGCTCCACGGCGTGGATCCGGTCGACTCTTCGCAACGGGTCGGCCCGGACACGTTCCGAGCCATCAACGGTCACCGGGACGCCGGCACCACGGCTTGCCCGGGAAAGTACCTCTACGCCGAACTGCCGGCGATCCGGGCCGCCGCGAATGCCGCTCGAGGAAGCTGGGCCGGCCGGCGGATTCGACGCGACCTGGTGGGGTCGGCGTACCCGGATCTGATCGTTCGCAAGGCCAGCGACCGGCGCGCCTACATCATTCCGACGGGCGGACCGCGGGGTGACGGCACGATCAAGCTCGGTCGGCCGATCGCCACCGGACTCGACTTCGCGCGGGTGAACCGGGTGCTGCAGGCCGGCGACTGGGACCGGGACGGCCACGGAGACCTCATCACCAGGTCGGCGACCACGGGCCGGTTACGCCTGCATCGTGGAGACGGCACGGGCAGGTTCGCGACGGCGACAGTGATCGGTGACGGGTTCGAGAGCGTCACCATGCTGGCCGCCGTCGGTGACATGACCGGAGACGGGTACCCGGATCTGGTCGGCCAGCCGTCGGGACGCGGCATGCGGCTGTATCCCGGTCTCGGCCGGCTCGGACTGGACAGCGACTACTCGGCATACCCCGCGATCAGCGCGAGACGCGCGATGGGGGCCGGGCGGTGGGACGCCGACGGTGCGCCGGACCTCCTGGTCCGGGTCGGCAACGCCCTCCGGTGGTACGCCGGCAACGGACCAGGCGGCTTGACCGGGTTCCGGACCCTGCCGATCGACCTGAGCAGATTCGACTTCGTCGGCAGCACCGGAAATCTTCGCGGCCGTAGCCACGCGATGCTCGTGGTCAGGAGCCGGGCGACCGGGCGGCTCTGGGCCTATCCCGCCAACGCGACGAGATTCGGCCGGCCGCTGTTCCTCGGTGACGGGTTCGACGCCTACGACATGATCAACTGACCGGCGGCACGAGCTCCGGGTCGGTGGCGGTGCACCTCTCGGAGCGGTACAGATCGACCAACCGCGACCGATCCGGATTCCGGACCAGCACCAACGAGCCCGCGCGTACGACGACCTCGACGAAGGTCAGCGGCTCGGCGACAGGGTTGCGGACCGACAACGTGCGGTCGCCGGCGGTCAGCGACCCACGCGAGTGCGCGGCCTCGAGCAACTCCCGGTGAGTGACGCCCCCCGGCCGGCCGTCGGACTCCCGGCCGGACGCGGTGCCGACGGCCGCTCGACCGGTCGCCGGATCATCCGGACCCGGCGGATCGGCTCCGAGGAAGGAATCCGGTTGCGACCAGATCTCGGCGCCGAAGTCCCGGACGCCGGCCGGGACGCCATCCGGGAACCTGCCGCCCAACGGCTGCAGCGCGGTGGCGATCACCGGAGCCGGCGGCGCCTCGGCGGATCCGAGGGTCGCCACGTGTTCGGGTCCGACGACGATCGCGGCCAGCCGAGGCGCTGATGCCCACGCCG
>JBOFLE010000175.1:0-1218 GCA_051657705.1 Nocardioides sp.
GCAACGCCTGTGTGGTCATTGACTGCTCCTTGGCGTAGCCCTCCGGGCTGTCCGACAGGAGATACCACGGATGCCGGGCTGCCATCACTCGCTGGCGTGCCAGGGTCAACGCGACGCGAGACGTGTCGATCGTGATCCAGCGGCGGCCCCACTGCTCCGCGACCGCCGCGGTGGTGCCACTGCCGCAGGTGGGATCGAGCACGAGATCGCCGGGATCGGTACACATCAATAGGCAGCGCTCTACTATCGTCGTGCCCGTCTGGACGACATAGATCTTGTCGGATCCACTTCCTTGCTGAACGTCTGCCCACAAGTTCGAAACTGCGACCGCCGGAAAGTCGTCGACGTACCTTGCGTAGCGGAGATTGCTTCCAGCGACACCAATTCGCCCGGCGGCACGGAGTCGGGCCATACCCGTTTCGCTTGTCTTCCAACGCGCCATCATCGACGGGCGAAAGGTACGACCCTCGACCTCTACGGGGAACCAGGAGGCGGCGCCCTCGCCTTTCTCCCTGCCTGCACTTTGGCTAGTGAGGATCGTCAATTGGAGCCGCTGGCCCGGCGCTTTGCCTTGTTTCAGCTGGGCCCGTTCATTCAGTGTCAAGCGGCGCCGCGTGCCGTTGGGTAACTCCACTAGGTCGTATCCGGGAACGTCGTCGTTGAGGTCCTTGACGCGGTAGAGCTGGCGGAATTTGGCAGCGTCTCGATCCCTGGCATACCAGACAAGGAAGTCAGTCGTTGCGCCTAGGAACTCAGTGGTTGCCCCGCTTGCCTTCTTGAGAGTTACCAAACTGATGAAGTTTCCAGCGCCAAATATCTCGTCCATTAGCGAACGCACAAGATGGACATTCTCGTCGCCGATCTGGACGAAGCAGGACCCCGAGTCCGTCAGCAGCTCACGTGCGGAGATCAGTCGATCCCGCAGGTACGAGAGGTACGAGTGGATCCCCAGCTCCCAGGTGTCCCGGAACGCCTTGATCTGTTCGGCCTCCCGGGCCGCATCCGTCAGCTTGCCGTCCTTGACGTCGCGATTCCGAGCGGACACCTGCCAGTTGGAGCCGAACTTGATGCCGTAGGGCGGTCGAGGTAGATCATCTGCACCTTGCCGCGCAGCTTCTCCCGATCGGCAAGCGAGGACATCACCTGCAGCGAGTCCCCAAGAATCATCCGGTTCGACCAGTTGGCGGCGTGCTTGTAGAAGTCGACCGAATCCAGCTC
>JBOFLE010000176.1:0-8233 GCA_051657705.1 Nocardioides sp.
GGCAGGATGACGGTCGCCTCCTGGGCCTCGGCCAGCGCCCGGAGACGATGGAGCGAGCCCAGGTACGCTCCGAGCCTGCCGTCGGGATGGGCGACCATCGCCGTCCCACGGCCCAGCACGGTGTCCCCGGTCAGCACCGCGCGGTCGGCCGGGATCAGGAACGACAACGAGTCCCAGGTATGACCCGGGGTAGCGATCACTCGGATCTCCAGGCCGTCGACCTCCACGACGTCCCCGCCCGCCAGACCCTCCGCACCGAACCGGTACGCCGGATCGAGGGCTCGCACGCCGCATCCGACTCGTTCGGCGAACGCCCGCGCGGCCTCGGAGTGATCCAGGTGGTGATGGGTCAGCAGCACCGCCCGGACATCCCCGGCCGACTCGGCGAGAGCGTCCAGGTGCCCCGGATCCAGGGGGCCGGGGTCGACCACGACGCACCCGTGGTCCGGACCCGCCCGGACGATCCAGGTGTTGGTGCCGTCCAGCGTCATCGGTCCGGCGTTCGGAGCCAGGACACAACGGGCATGACCGAACTCTCCGCCGCGCCACACACCCGCCGAGTTCATGAGTCGAGGCCGGCCGTAACCCGATCCAGCAAGGCCGCGACGCGATCGGTGCCATCGAGGTGGTCGTGGTCGCCGCTGAAGCGCGCCGCGGGAAACCGGGCCTCTTGCCGGCGGATCTCGGCTATCGCGACCGCCTGATCGGGCGAGCGCGCGTCGATCAGTTCCGCACAGGTGGCGGCTTGCGGCGGCCACAGCGACAGGTCGCCGCGGACGAACCGGCTCAACGCGGCCCGCGGGGTGAGCCACGACGCCCGCTCCGCCTCGCCCGAGATATCCCGCGCCTCCTGATCACTCGGCAACGCGGCGAGGAAGAACCAGGTGCGGTACCGCCGCGGGGATGCTTCGGGAGTCACCCAGCACGCCCACGGCGTCAACTGCCCGGCGGACAGCGATACGCCGGTCTCTTCTCGGGTCTCGCGGATGGCCGCCCGGACCACGGCCCGCGCGCGGTCCGCGGGTACGCCGAGGAGGCCGGACCAATCGCGCCGGTCGAGGGCGAGTGGCGCATGATCCGCGGCACCCACGCCACCGCCGGGGAACACCGCGACCCCGGGCGCGAACGCCATCGCGGCGTGACGAACCATGAGATACAACTCGATGCCCTCCGGGCCACCCCGGAGCAGCACCACCGACGCGGCATCACGAGGTTCGACAGCGAGGTCGGGCTCGGCGCCAGGCGTGGCGTCGGCAGACCGGAATGCCGGCGGTTCGCTCACACTTCGACGATCAACTCGACCTCGACCGGTACGCCCAGCGGAAGGCCCGCGACTCCCACCGCCGAACGGGCATGTCTGCCGGCATCCCCGAACACCTCCCCGAGCAACTCGGAAGCCCCATTGGCGACCTTCGGATGGTCGGTGAAAGAGGGGTCCGAAGCCACGAAGACGACGACCTTGACCACTCGTCTGACCAGCGCGAGATCGCCGATCTCGGCCTTGACGGCGGCTAGTGCGTTGAGTGCGCACTGCTGCGCGCAGGCATAACCCTGGTCGACGGACACCTCCGCGCCGAGCCTGCCGGTGGCGAGCATCTGCCCGTCCTTGGCCGGCAACTGGCCGGAGGTGTACACGAGGTCTCCGGTCCGAGCCGCCGGCACGTACGCCGCCAGCGGCGGCACGAGGTCCGGGAGCGGAAGACCCAGCTCGGCGAGCCGCGCCTGTGGGCCGCTCGTCGAGCCGGCCACCGGTTCGGTCATTGCTTCTCGACCGGCCGCTTGAAGTAGCCGACCAGATTCTCCGGGTTCATTCCCGGAGCGATCTGCACCAGCTCCCAGCCGTCGCTGCCGAAGTTGTCGAGGATCTGCTTCGCCGCGTGGGTGAGGATCGGCGCGGTCAGGTACTCCCATGTGGTCATGCCGCGCACGATACCGGCCGGTGGCTCCCGCCACACAGGTGTCTACGCTGGCCGGGTGCCGTCCGCCGATCCACCGACCCGACTGCACGTGGTCACCGGAAAGGGCGGCACGGGAAAGACGACGGTCGCGGCCGCGCTCGCCCTGGCGCTGGCCACCCGCGGTCGACGTGTGCTGCTCTGCGAGGTCGAAGGCCGGCAGGGCATCGCGCACCGATTCGGTGTCGGCGACCTGCCGGCCGACGAGGTACGCATCGCCGCCGGACTCGGCGCCGCCGGCGCGTCGCGCGGTGGTCGCCGAGACGGAGGTACGGTCTTCGCGCTCCACCTCGACCCGGTGGCGGCGTTGCGGGAGTACCTCTCGACGTACGCCAGACTCGGCCCGGCGACCAGGCTCCTGGAGTCCTTCGGGGTCGTCGAGTTCGCCACCTCGATCGCGCCCGGGTTACGCGATGTCCTGCTCACCGGCAAGGTCTACGAGGCGACCAGGACAGCGCGACGTGGTGACGTGCGGACGTACGACGCGGTCGTGCTCGACGCGCCACCAACCGGCCGGATCGTCCGATTCCTGAGCGCGAACGCGGAGTTGGCCGGGTTGGCCCGGGTGGGACCGATCAGGGCCCAGGCCGAAGGCGTCATGCGCCTGCTGCGCTCGCCGGAGACCAGGATCCACCTGGTCACGATCCTCGAGGAGATGTCGGTCCAGGAGACCGTCGAGGCGATCGCCGAGGTGACCGAAGCCGGTCTGCCGGTCGGTACGGTGATCGCGAATCGCACCCAGTCGCCCTTCCTGGACGCCGAGCAGGCGGCACTCGCGAGATCCGGCGGCGTCGATCTCGATTCGCTGGGCGCCTCTCTGGATCGGGTCGGGCTCGCCGAGCCGGGACTCGCCGCCGCGCTGGCCGCGACCGGCCGGGAGCACGGGATACGCCGCCGGCTCGAAGACGATCAACTGGCGTCGCTGCGCGCTGCCGGCGCCGCCCCGGTGCTGCTCCCGGCGGTGGCCACCGGGGTCGAGTTCACCACGCTGCACGGCTTTGCCGGAACCCTGCGCGAGGCGCTGGTCACGCCATGACCGGGACCACGGCCTCCGGCGCCGCGACGCCGTTCGGGCTGGACATCGACGCCCTGCTGGATGACCGGGCCACCCGGATCCTGGTGTGCTGTGGAGCGGGCGGGGTCGGCAAGACCACCACGGCGGCGGCACTCGCCGTACGAGCCGCGGAGCGGGGCAGATGCGTTGTGGTGCTCACGATCGACCCGGCCAGGCGACTCGCTCAGTCCATGGGCATCGGCGAGCTGGACAACACTCCACGGCCGGTCCGCGGCATCCGTTCGGCGACGGGGCGCCTGGACGCCACGATGCTGGACATGAAGAGCACCTTCGACGACCTGATCCTCAGCCAGGCCACACCCGCGGCGGCCCGGCAGATCTTGGAGAACCCGTTCTACCTCGCGCTGTCCGGGTCCTTCGCGGGAACCCAGGAGTACATGGCGATGGAGAAGCTGGGGCAGCTCCATGATCGCGCGGCCGCCGACGGCAGCTACGACCTGATCGTGGTCGACACCCCACCGTCACGTTCCGCGCTGGACTTCCTGGACGCCCCGGAGCGGTTGTCACGATTCCTGGACGGGCGTTTCGTCCGGCTGCTGATCACTCCGGCCCGCGGGCCGGCCAGATTCGTGACCTCGGGGCTGGCCGCGGTCACCAGCGCGTTGACCAGGGTGATCGGTGTCCAGCTGCTGAGCGACATGCGGACGTTCGTGGCCGCATTGGACACGGTGTTCGGTGGGTTCCGGGCCCGCGCGGAGGACACCTACCGGCTGCTTCAGGCGGACGGTACGGCGTTCCTGGTGGTCGCGACGCCCGAGCCGGAGGCGCTCACCGAGGCGGCCCATTTCGTGAGCCGACTGCGCGACGACCGGATGCCGCTGGCCGGCGTGGTCCTCAACCGGGTGGGCCGATCCCCGTCGACGGTCCCCGCCGCCGCCGCGGACGCCGCGGCTGCCGAGTTGGAGCGAGGAGGACCGGGGAGAGACTCCCTGACCTCGGCGCTGTTGCGGGTGTACGCCGACGCGCACCGCGCCGCCGACCGGCATCAGGCAGCACGAGGCGAGTTCGCCGCCAAGCACCCGGGGGTAGCGATCACGGAGGTCGCGGCGCTGCCGGGGGACGTCCATGACTTGGACGTGCTGCGGCAGGTCGGAGAACTGCTGGCCGGATAGCCAGCCCGGAGGCCGGCCGTCGAGGCTCAGACGGCGACGGCCTCGGCTTTGGCTGTCTCCAGGACGCGGCGCCAGGACGCGGACGGATTGCGCCGCAGCAGAGCGCGACGCTCGCGTTCGGTCATCCCGCCCCAGACACCCCATTCGATCTCGTTGTCGAGGGCCTCGGCCAGACACTCGGTACGGACCGGGCAGCGACCGCACACCACCTTGGCCTTGTTCTGCTCTGCCCCCTTGACGAACAGTTGGTCGGGTTGCGCCCCGCGGCAGGCAGCCGCTTTGACCCAGTCCTCAACCCACATGACGCCCCACTTTCATCAGTCTTCGCGACTCCCGCCGGCCGCTCTTAATGTGCACTTAACGTAAAAAAAATTCCCGGTCCGCTGCCAGACGCGTTTGGCTTAAAACCGATGGCCCATTGGGACTAGCAGGGGGCGTAGGCCGGTCGCCCGATGAGGACTAGTCCGTCTAGTCGCAATTGCCAGCCGGGACTGCGGAAAAGTGGGTGAGCTTCGCCGATGCCTCTACTCTGGAACGCATGTCGCGATCCGGCGAAGGCGGTCCCGCCAGGGAGCAAGTGGTGTCCCATCTCTCGGTGATGGGTGTCGTGGCGCTGCTGATGGGCCTGATCTCGGCAGGTCTGGCGATCCCGTTCGTGGGCGCCGTGGGACTGGGCACCAAGCAGGTCGCCGAGTCGATGAAGAGTTTCCCGGCCGAGTTGGACACGCCACCGCTCGCCGAGAAGACCGTGGTGCTGGACGCGGAGGGCAAGCCCATCGCCCAGTTCTTCGACCAGAACCGCGTCAACATCAAGCTCAGTCAGGTCGCGCCGATCATGGTGAGGTCCATCGTCGCGATCGAGGACTACCGGTTCTACCAGCACGGGGCGATCGACCTCAAGGGCACGCTCCGCGCCCTGCTGCGCAACAAGGCGGCCGGCGGCGAGGTCGTGCAAGGCGGCTCGTCGATCACCCAGCAGACGGTCAAGCTGACGCTGCTCGCGAATGCCGGCGCCGACGAGGCGAAGATGAAGGAAGCGACCGACGACACCTACGAGCGCAAGATCAAGGAGCTGCGCTACGGCATCGCCCTGGAGGAGAAGCACAGCAAGGACTGGATCCTGGAGCGCTATCTCAACACCGCGTACTTCGGGCAGGGCGCCTACGGGATCCAAGCGGCCGCGCGGCACTACTTCAACAAGCCGGCGAGCCAACTCGAGCTGCCCGAGTCCGCGCTCCTGGCGGGGTTGGTCAAGAGTCCCGACAACTACAACCCGTCCCGCCACGAGGACCGGGCGGTCGGCCGTCGCAATGTCGTGCTCAACCGGATGGCCGAGCTCAACGTGATCACCGAAGCCGAGCGCGACAAGGCGAAGCAGACGGACCTCGGCCTGGAGATCAGGAACATCAGGAACGGTTGCGTCAAGTCGCCCGCGCCCCGGTTCTGCCAGTACCTGGAGTCCTACCTGTTGGCGGACGAGAGCTTCGCCGCGACTCCGGAAGAACGCGAGAAGCTGCTGCGAGCCGGCGGCCTCACCATCCGGACCACTCTCAACATGCGGTACCAGCGAGCCGCGGACGCCGCGGTCCGGCGCAAGGTGTTCGCCAGGGATCAGGCGATCGGCGGGCTGGCGATGGTCGAGCCGGGCACCGGCGCGGTCCGGGCGCTCGCGCAGTCCAGGCCGATGGGGCGGAAGGAGAAGCAGGGCGAGACGTTCCTGAACTACGTCGTCCCGAGCAGGCTCGGGGACTCCAACGGTTTCCAGGCCGGATCGACCTTCAAGGCGTTCACGCTGGCGGCGGCGCTGGAGCGCGGGATCCCGTTGACCCAGCAGATCAAGGCCCCGGAACCGGTCCAGATCGCTCAGACCGAGTTCGACGTGTGCAACGGAAAGAGCTACGACAACTCCGATATCTGGGATCCCGAGAACTCGACAGCCAACGGAACATTCAACCTGTACCAGGGCACCCAACTCTCGGTGAACACGTTCTACGCGCAACTCGAGCTCAGCACCGGGATCTGCGCGCCCTACCAGATGGCGAAGAAGATGGGCATCGACCTGAGCCGGGAGGACCGGGCGTCGGAACTCAGCCCGTCGTTCACGCTGGGCGTACTGGATGTCAGCCCGCTGGAGATGGCCGAGGCATACGCCACGTTCGCGGCCCGCGGCAAGCACTGCGCGAGCACGCCGATCACGTCGATCGACAACGCGGAGGGTGAGCTCTTCAAGGAGTACCAGCCGAGCTGCGAGCAGGTGTTCCCGGAGGCGGTGGCCGACGGCGTGAACGACGTACTGCGCGGAGTCATCGCGCCGGGCGGCTTCGCCCAAAATCAGGCTCTGAACGTTCCCGCCGCCGGGAAGACCGGGACCACCAGCAGCACGCGCGCCGTCTGGTTCGTCGGCTACACCCCGCAGTTGTCGACGGCCGCGATGATCGCCGGCGCCAACAGCAAGGGCGAGCCCATCCCGCTTCCCGGTCTGACCGTCGGCGGCGACTACATCAGCTTCGACGAGGCGTCCGGTTCCGGGTTCGCCGCTCCCGTCTGGGGTGATGCGATGAGATCGGTCCAGGACACCTTCCGCGGCGATGACTTCGTGCCCCCCGACCTCAGCGGGATCCAGGCGAACTGGGCCCAGGTCCCGAGCGTCCAGGGCATGAGCATCGGGTCCGCCACGGCGGTGCTGCGCCAGGCCGGCTTCAAGGTCGCGATCGGGCCACCCGAATCCGGCCGCGCCCCGCAAGGCGCGGTGGCGAATGCCTTCCCGGCCGGCGGTAGTTCGGCTCCGGTCGGCATGGCGGTACTGATCAGCCCGTCGACCGGCCAGGCTGCCGAGCAGTGCAAGAAGAAGAACCCCCGGAAGTGCCGGGACGACGATGACGACAACCGCCGTGGTCGGGGCGGAGGAGGATTCACGTTCCCGTAGTACCCGAAGCCCTCGCCGGCTCGGGACGCGGGCAGCTCACCCCAGCTGGCGGCGTACCTCCGCGGCGACCGTCCCGCCGTCGGCACGGCCCTTGACCTGCGGGCTGACCAGGCTCATCACGGCGCCCATGGCCCGCATGCCCTGGTCGGCGGCGCCGGTCTGGGCGATGGCCGCCGTGACCAGGCCGGCGATTTCGTCGGTGGTGAGCTGGGCCGGCAGGTAGGTGACGATCACCTCGGCCTCCGCCAGTTCCTTGGCCGCCAGCTCGGCGCGGCCTGCATCGGCGAAGGCGGTCGCCGCCTCCCGGCGGCGCTTGGCCTCGGTCGAGAGCACCCCGACGATGTCGTCGTCGGTCAGTTCGCGAGCCTCCTTGCCGGCGACCTCGGCGTTGGTGATCGACGTCAACACCATCCGGAGCGTGGACGACGCCATCTGGTCGCGGCCCTTCATCGCGGCGGTCAGGTCGGCACGAAGTCGGTCTTTCAGAGCACTCATGGCTGTCATTGTGGCAGCCTTACGCCGTGACGCTCAGCCGCTCCCTTGCCGGACACCTTGGTCGTGCGTTCGGAGCCGGCGCACTGGCGGGCATCGGACTGACGGCGTACGCCCACTGGGAGGCGCGCCAGTACACCCTGCGCCGGGTGTCGGTGCCGGTCCTGCCGGCCGGCGCCGACCCGGTCCGGGTGCTCCACCTCAGCGATATCCACATGACTCCGGGCCAGCGCGCGAAACAGGACTGGCTGCGCGGGCTCGCCGCGCTGAAGCCGGACCTGGTGATCAACACCGGTGACAATCTCGCGCACCGGGATTCGGTGCCGGTGGTCGCGGACTGCCTGGGAGCGTTGCTCGACGCGCCGGGAGTCTTCGTGTTCGGCTCCAACGACTACTTCGAGCCCGTCGTGAAGAACCCGCTGCGCTACCTGATGCGCGAGGACACCTATCGCCCGGTGGCCGACAAGCTGCCCTGGCGGAACCTGCGGAAGTCCTTCACGGGCGCGGGCTGGCTCGACCTGACGAATCGGCGGGAGTCACTGAAGGTCGGAGACCTGAGGTTCGCCTTCGCCGGCGTCGACGATCCACATCTGGAGTACGACGATCTCCGGTCGGTCGCCGGTCCCGCGGACGCCGAGGCCGACGCGCGCTTCGCGGTTGCGCACGCCCCGTA
>JBOFLE010000177.1:0-2848 GCA_051657705.1 Nocardioides sp.
TCGTCGGTCTTGAGCTGGTCGTCCTTGGCCGTGGTGTACTTGCCGCTGCGAGATGCCCAGTCCAGCATCACGTCCGCGGCGTCGACCGGCGTGCCGTCGGACCAGGTGGTGTCCGCACCCAGGGTGTACTTCACCGTCAGCGGATCGTCGCTGAGCTTCTCGTAGGTGCCGTACGAGGTGTCCTTCTGCAGCACGCTCTGCGCGTCGTAGTACCAGAAGTTGCCGTTCATCAGGTACTGGCTGTTCACGTTGGTGACGTTGCCGCCGTCGCTCGAGTTGGAGTTGTAGGAGTAGAACGGCTGATTCCAACCGACGTTGACCGAGGTCTTCGCGTCCTCGCCCGCCCCGCCGGATTCGTCGTCCTCGTTGGCCGGGCCGGAACATGCCGACAGCCCGAGACTCATACTGGCAATGACCGCAAGGCCGGTCATCAAACCCTTGGTTCTCACAGATTTCCTCCTCGGCAAGAGACCACGGGCCTCCTCCAGGTTGCGCGCGCCCCCCGAAAGTGGTCGCACCGGACAGGCCGACTTTATTCAGTTCTGACTCGATTGGGCAGGTTTCCACACCGATCAAAACGAGATTGTTATGAAGGCGGAATCATGCTAGCCATCTGATCCTTCGGTGTCGCCGAAGGCAGGCGGCAAATTCTGCGCGAAGTCAGGTAATTTTGAGGACAGCGTCCACGCCGGCCTCCTTGCGTTGCGCCGCGGTGATCGGCGCCGGCGCCGCCGTCAGCGGATCGAATCCGCCTCCGGACTTCGGAAAGGCGATGACCTCCCGGATCGACTCGCTGCCGGCCAGCAGGGCGACGATCCGATCCCAGCCGAAGGCGACTCCGCCGTGCGGCGGCGCGCCGTAGGCGAACGCGTCGAGGAGGAATCCGAACTTGTCTCCCGCCTCCTCCTCTGAAAGGCCCATGACCGCGAACACCCGGCGCTGGACGTCGTCGCGATGGATCCGGATCGAGCCGCCGCCGATCTCGTTGCCGTTGCAGACGATGTCGTAGGCCCAGGCCAGCGCGCCACCCGGCTCCTCGTCGAAGCCGTCGATGTCCTGCGGCGAGGTGAAGGCGTGGTGTACCGCCGTCCAGGCACCGCCACCGACGGCCACGTCGCCGGCGGCGGCGGCGTCGGCCGCCGGCTCGAACAACGGCGCGTCGACGACCCAGAGGAAGCTCCACGCCTCGGTGTCGATCAAGTCGCACCGGCGACCGATCTCCAGCCGGGCCGCGCCCAGCAACGCCCGGCTGGCCTTGGTGGCTCCGGCCGCGAAGAACACGCAGTCGCCGGCCTTGGCGCCGACCTGGTCGGCCAGGCCCGATCGCTCGGCCTCGGAGAGGTTCTTGGCGACCGGCCCACCGACGTCGCCGTCCTCGCCGACCGTCACGTAGGCCAGCCCGCGGGCCCCGCGCTGCTTGGCCCACTCCTGCCAGGCGTCGAACTGCCGGCGCGGCTGGCTCGCGCCGCCGGGCATCACCACCGCGCCGACGTACTCGGCCTGGAAGACCCGGAACTCGGTCCCGGCGAAGTAGGCCGTGCAATCGGTCAGCTCCAGCCCCATTCTCAGGTCGGGCTTGTCGGTGCCGAATCGGGCCATCGACTCCGTGTAGCTCATCCGCGGGATCGGCACCGGGACGTCGTACCCAATGAGCTTCCACACCGCGACCAGCACCGCCTCGGCCAGGGCGATCACGTCGTCTTGATCCACGAAGCTCATCTCGATATCGAGCTGGGTGAACTCCGGTTGCCGGTCGGCGCGGAAATCCTCGTCCCGATAGCAGCGCGCGATCTGGTAGTAGCGCTCCATGCCGGCGACCATCAACAGTTGCTTGAACAACTGCGGGCTCTGCGGCAACGCGTACCAACTCCCCGGTCGCAGCCGGGCGGGCACCACGAAGTCCCGCGCCCCCTCGGGCGTGGAGCGGGTCAGCGTCGGCGTCTCGACCTCGACGAATCCCCGCGAGTCCAACACGTCGCGGGCCGCCTTGTTGACCTTCGAGCGCAACCGCAACGCGCGACTGGGCTCGGTACGCCGCAGGTCGAGATAGCGGTACCGGAGCCGGGCCTCGTCGCCGACCTCGCCGCCCTTGTGCGACTGCGCGTCGTCGATGGGGAACGGCAGCGCCGCGGACTCGCTGAGCACCTCGACGTCGTCGGCGATCACCTCGATCTCCCCGCTGGGCAGCGCGGGGTTGGCGTTGCCCTCCGGCCGGCCGGCCACCTGGCCGATCACCTTGATGCAGTACTCGTTGCGCAGCCGGAGCGCCACCTCCTCGCGCACCACCACCTGAACCACGCCGCTGGCCTCGCGCAAGTCCAGGAACGCCACGCCGCCGTGATCGCGCCGGCGAGCTACCCAGCCGGCCAGGACCACCCGATCGCCGATGTGCGCGGCTCGCAACGCTCCCGCGTCATGGGTGCGGATCATCCGCTCACTCCTTCTCGTTCGGTTCTCGTGCGGCGACGCTCACCGTGGGCCTGACGTCGGCGTCCGGCGGCGACCACCGGGCGGGGTCAGCGGCGACCTGCTCCCCCGTCCGGATGTCCTTGACCTCATCTTCTCCGTCGCCGGGGAACCAGACAAACGGAATACCGCGGCGCTCGGCATAGCGGATCTGCCTGCCGAACTTGGCGGCGCTGGCGGCGAGCTCGCAGGGCACGCCGCGGGCACGCAACGCCCGGGCCACCTCCTCGCTCCGCCAGCGCTCCTCCTCGTCCGCCACCGCCACCAGCACCGCGCTGGGCACCGGCCGGCTGCCGGACAGCACCCCGTCGGCGAGCAACGGGATCACCGTGCGGGAGACGCCGAACGAGACACCCACCCCCGGATACGTCGTACGACCGTC